>JAJZHE010000076.1 GCA_021804655.1 Acidobacteriota bacterium | reverse complement strand
TTTGCCTGACAAGCAAACGCTTCGGCGAATTGCGCCTGTGACCAGGGACCGCATTTTCTGCATCGTTATACTGACAGCAAACAACTCGAATCTTTCTGTTTGCTTTCCCGCGCCAAGATTCCCCCCAGATGAAAGGCTCGTATGCACGTAAAAACCTCGTCCCGACTGCGTATCCAACCTTTCTGTCATTTTCTGCTGCCTCTGTTCATGATTCTGCTGCTTCCCCACCTGCACGCCGATATGGTCACGCTGAAGGATGGGACGCGGTTCACCGGAACGGCGACGGGACTGACCGGCGGCAAACTCACCTTCACCACCAGCTTTGCAGGAGCGATCCCGATCGACTGGGCGAGCGTCACTGCGCTTACGCTGGACAAGCCACTGTTGCTGATTCTGCCTGCTGCAGCCACCTCCGCTCCGATCTCGTCGGCGACAGTCGCACAGCCGCTGGCGGTGACGGCTCTTGATCGAGACGGAGCAAACTTTGTTGTGACGACCGCTGCGGGGAGGCAGACACTGCCGACAGCCAGCGTAACGCTGCTGCGCACGGAAGCTGCACAGAAAACCTATGAAGCCTCGCTGCATCCAGACTGGACGCACAACTGGAACGGCTCGGCCAATGTCAACTTTGCCTTTGCGCGCGGCAACAGTAACACGACGACCGTCGGCAGTGGCATCAACGTCGCGCGGCCCACGCTCCATGACAAAACCAGTGCCTACTTCAATTCGCTGTATACGCGCGATGGTATTCTGCACAGCACGACGGCAAACACGACCAACGCGGAGGTGCGCTATAACCACAACTTTGTGGCGAGCAACTTCGGTTACGTCAAGCAGGATTTCAATACGGACGCGCTGCAAGATCTGGTGTTGCGCTCGATCAGTGGCGGCGGCTTCGGGCTGCATGCGCGCAAGTCGCCCAAAGCCCAGATCGACCTTACCGGCGGTCTGGTGTGGACCCATGAACATTACAGCGCAATCCCGGTATCGGCTACCGAGCCAACCGCCGTGCCCACGGAGATCAACAACTTTATTGCGCTCGATATCGGTGAACAATATACACAGAAATTTGGCGCAAAAAGTTCCTTCACCGAAGAAGGGTACTTTGATCCGGACATGAATCAACTGGGCCAGTACCGCGTGAATGTGAACGCCACGCTGAACACAGAGATCAACAAAGTCTTCGGATGGCAGACTACGCTCAATGACATCGACGTGACCAATCCGCCACCGGGCACGCGCGACAATGACATTATCCTGACGACGGGCCTCAGCATCAGCTTCGCCAACAAGTAGCCGCCCATCCCGTCTGGCTCTTCTCAATTGAGCGGCCAGTTGAGATGGTGGCGTGATAAACCGATAAAGCTAGCCAAAGCATCCTGCATTCAAGTAAAGTTCTCTTGCGTTTTCCGCACAGTTTTTCCGGCGCGCAAACGACTTCCGCGCCATCGTCTCACTACGGAGAGAACTTTCATGGTTGCACGCTTTTTTGCCTCGCTCTCGCTGCTTGCCTGCGCCACGCTCGCGCTTGCTCAGCAGCCCGTCTATCAGAACACGCAGCTCTCGCCCGCCGCGCGCGCTCACGATCTCGTCTCCCGCATGACCCTCGACGAAAAGGCCTCGCAGCTTGAGGACTGGGCACCGGCGATTCCACGTCTCGGCGTGCCCGATTACCAGACCTGGAACGAAGCACTGCACGGCGTTGCCCGCGCCGGTTACGCGACCGTCTTTCCGCAGGCCATTGGAATGGCCGCGACATGGGATGCGCCGATGGTCCACACGATGGGCAAGGTGATCGCCACCGAGGGCCGAGCAAAGTATAACGAGGCGCAGCGTCAGGGCAATCATCGCATCTTCTATGGACTCACGTTCTGGTCGCCCAACATCAACATCTTCCGCGATCCACGCTGGGGCCGCGGCCAGGAGACATACGGCGAAGACCCGTTCCTGACGGCACAGATGGGTGTCGCGTTTGTCACCGGAGTGCAGGGTGACGATCCCGATCACCCCGAAGCCATCGCCACCAGCAAGCACTTTGCCGTGCACAGCGGCCCGGAGTCCCTGCGCCACGTCTTCGATGTCCAGCCCTCGCCGCGCGATCTGGAAGAGACCTATCTGCCCGCTTTTCGCGCGACTGTCGTCGAGGGCCACGTCAAGTCCGTGATGTGCGCGTACAACGCAATCGACGGTCACGCCGCCTGCACCAATACAAATCTTTTGCAAGATCATCTGCGCAAAGCCTGGGGCTTTGAGGGCTTTGTCGTCAGCGACTGCGGCGCCATCGTCGACGTTACCAGCGGCCACCACAACGCGCCCGACATCACTCACGCCGCCGCGCTCGCCGTCCAATCCGGCACTGATCTCTCGTGCAGTATCTGGTCACCTGGCTTCAACACGCTGGCCAACGCTGTTCGACAGGGTCTGGTGAGCGAGGAAGTGATCACGCATGCCGCCGAGCGGCTGTTCACGGCGCGCTTCGAGCTTGGCTTCTTCGATCCGCAAGGCTCCAGCCCGTATGACCGCATTCCCTTCCGCGCCGATGCTTCCCCGGAGCATCGCGCTCAGGCACTTCACGCCGCGGAGGAGTCCATTGTGCTGCTGGAAAACGATGGCGCTTTGCCGCTTTCCAGCAAGGCAGCCAACATCGCCGTGGTCGGCCCAAATGCCGACCAGTTTTACGCGCTCACCGGCAACTATAACGGAATTCCTCTGCACCCGGACGAGCCGGTGGACGGCATCGCGGCGCAGTTTCCGAAAGCAACTCTCCATTACGCGCAAGGCTCGACGCTCGCGGCCGGATTTCAGGTTCCAGTTGCGCGTTCGGCCTTCAGTTCGGGCCTGCGCGTCGAGTACTTTCCGACGACGGACTTCACTGGCCGCCCTGTCGCCACGTTGACGGAGCCGGATATTCAGGACGACTGGGGCGACTCCTACCCGGTGCCCGCGCTGCACACGCATGACTACTCGGTTCGCTACTCCGGCACGTTTACGCCGCCCGCGCCGGGCCACTACGAGTTCACGGTCGAAGCCGTGGACAGCTTTCCGTATTCGCCGAAAAATTTTGCCACTGTACTGCTCGACGGCAAGTCCGTCGCGAGTGGCGATCTGGTCGGCGGACACGGTGCAGCCACGTCCGGCAAATTCCACTTTGCACCCGGAGCCTCGCCCACCGCGCCGCCGATCATGTCCGGCGCGGAGCCAATCCGCTTCGCGCTCGACTTCTCCGACACCCATCCCCACAGCTTCCAGCTTGACTACAGCCACTCTGGCAACCAGGCTGGCGGCGGCGTCTTCCTCAAGTGGACAGCACCCGCACAGGCGCAGCTTGACGAAGCGGTCGCAGCAGCCAAAGCCTCGGACGTTGTCGTTGCCTTTGTAGGACTTTCACCGCAGCTTGAAGGCGAAGAGATGCCGATTCACATCGACGGCTTCTCCGGCGGCGATCGCACAAAGATCGCCCTGCCCGAAGCGCAGCTTCATCTGCTCAACTCGGTCGCTGCCACCGGCAAGCCGGTCGTCGTCGTGCTGATGAGCGGCAGCGCTGTCTCGCTGGAAGGCCTCAACTTCCATCCGTCGGCCATGATGGAAGCCTGGTATCCGGGAGTTGCAGGCGGCGAAGCCATTGCGCGCACGCTGGCCGGGCTGAACAACCCCGCTGGACGTCTGCCTGTTACCTTCTATCGCAGCGTTGCGGACCTGCCGGAGTTCACCAGCTACTCGTTCAAGAACAGGACGTATCGCTACTACACGGGCAAGCCGGAGTGGGGATTTGGTTACGGCCTCAGCTACAGCCGCTTCAACTACGGGCCGGTCACGCTCTCTGCGGAAAAACTGGTCGCGGGCGAACCACTGAGCGCGACGGTCACGGTGACCAACAGCAGCACGCTGGCTGGCGATGAGGTTGTGGAAGCGTATCTGAAGACTCCGCAGCCGGACGGCCCAACACACTCGCTTGTCGGCTTCACGCGCGTGCATCTGCAGGCCGGAGAAAGCCGCGCCGTCACGCTGCACTTCGATCCGCGCACGCTGTCAAGCGTGGAAGAAACAGGCGAGCGCGTGATCCTGCCCGGCGACTACACACTGACGTTGGGCGGCGCGCAACCCGGAGCCACGACGGCGAGCGCTTCGGCGAAGTTCGCCATCACGGGCAGCCAACCACTCCCCCGCTGATGCCCGCCGATTCTGCTGAGGACGGGGCTTTGCCGCTTCGTCCTCAGAGATCAGCGAATCCCTACCAGCTTGTGCATCTGAATGCTGAGCCTCCACTGCGGATGCTGCAAGCAATAGCTGAGCGCCGCCGCGGTGTTTTCCGTCTTCTGGGGACCATCCATCGGTTGCAGAAAAAAATGGCGGAAGTCCATCTCCGCAAATCGCTCCGGCTCGGCTCCCAACTGCGGAAAGACCAGCTTCAGCTCGTCGCCGCGCGTCTGTACCAGCGTCGCACCGGCCTTCGGACTGACGCACACCCAATCCAGTCGATCCGACTCCAGTCCACCCGGCGCGGCGATGGTTCCGTTGGTCTCTACAGCGATCTGAAATCCGCGCGCATGCAAAGCCGCAATCAGCGCCTCGTCCACCTGTAACAGCGGCTCGCCGCCAGTCATCACGACAAATCGCTTACCGCCTGCACCTTCTGTCCAGGTTTTTTCGATCTGCTCGGCCAGCGCTTCCGCATCGGGAAACTGCCCGCCATCCTTGCCCACGCCCACAAAATCCGTATCGCAGAAACGGCAGATCGCGCTCGCACGATCCGCTTCGCGCCCGGACCATAGATTGCATCCGGCAAACCGGCAGAAGACCGCGGCGCGACCTGCCTGCGCACCCTCGCCCTGGAGGGTGTAGAAAATTTCTTTGACCGCGTAGCTCATCCCACTATTCTCTCTCAACCGAGACTTACCGCCATTCTCAGTATTCCCTATGCAAAGGAATGTGCCGGTGCTTTTGCGTCTCTTGCTGCCATTCCCCGCAGGGCATTGCATGCTCTGTCTACAGTAAACTTTTCTCATGCCTGGATTTGCCGTGGTCACTGTCTCCGATCGCTGTTTTGCCGGCACGCAGACCGACACTGCGGGCGAAACCGTTGCTCGCCTGGTTGAATCCCACTGGCCTGGAGAAACTATCGGTCGCGGCCTTGTTCCGGACAGTATCGAAGCCATCACCACACTGCTCCACGAGCTGTGTCACCAGCAGTATCAGCTTGTTCTCACTGTCGGCGGCACGGGGCTTGGCCCACGCGATGTGACTCCCGAAGCCACGCGCCAGCTCATCGACCGTGAAGTTCCCGGACTTGCCGAAGCGATGCGCGCGCTCACCTCGCCCGGCTATCGCTTCGCCTGGCTCAGCCGCGCTGTCGCAGGACTGCGGGGAACGACGCTTCTCGTGAATCTGCCCGGCAGCCAGCGCGGTGCCACCGAATGCCTTCAGGCGATTCTTCCGCTTCTGCCGCATGCTCTCGAAATCGTCGGCGGCAGTGCCAACCACCCTGCGCACTGAGCCGATCCTACGGTTGCATGGTCAGCAATCCCAGCGTCTCCTGCACACTGTCGTTCTCGATCACGAGCGCGTGTCCGCTATCGATCTGGTACAACGTGAACTGCCCTGCATTTCCGGGGCCTGTGACATTCAACCCCGTCACAGTTCCCGCCATGACACCATTCGTTGCTGGCGTCAACGAACCGGTCAGCGCGTTGTCTTCGGAGCTATTCGCCGTGCTGTTGACGGGCACCGCAGCGTTGGCAAAACCCGTCAGATCGACGCCGGACCCACCCGGTATCGCATTCACCAAGCCTTGCTCCGTCGATTGCACGGTCGTTGTCGCGCTCGACGCCATATACAGCACGCTTGCGTTCAGCTCATAGCTGCCATTCAGCGATGTCGCGCTGAAGGTGGAAGCCGCTCGCTGATACGCTTCGCCTCCCGCGATATCCGTCCCCTTGTACGTGATCGCCAGCGCGCGTCCATTCTCCGCCTGATCCAGCACCATCGAATAGGGATAGATGCTGCCATCGGTCAGGTTGGTAATCGCGATCCTTCCGTTGGCCTCGACCGAGTAGCTGCCGGTCACCTGCAACGGCTGCTGCGCCTGCGAGCCGGAGAGATCGCTGACCGTCATCAGACCGGAGACGCCGCCGGTCGCATTGAAGGTCAGCGTACCGGCAAGATCGCCGCCCGCAGAGTTACTCAATCCCTGCAAACCGAAGACATAACTTTGATTGGCCAGCCCTGCCGCTGTATAAGCTCCAGTCTGCGCTCCCTGGCTGATTGCCTGCCCCATCAGTTGACCCTGAAAATTGGAATTGTCCGTCTGGTCGCCAATCTCCATCAGCGCAATATCTCCCGCATCGATCACATATCCAGCCACATACACAGGCGGAAACGGAAGACTATCCGACGCCGCAGGCGATAACGCAAAGACGATCCGTCCGTAGCTGTCCGGAGCCGTCACCGCCGTTGGAGCCAATGCCTCTTCTCCACCATAGCTGAGGTTGGGCGCTTGTATGTCCAGTACGCTGCCATTGCCCGATGCACTGTTCGTGCCGTCGATATTCAACACGCCGGTCATCCACGCCGGTCCCTGATTGTAGCTCTGTCCATTCAGTGCGAGGGCGTAGCCACCCTTCGGTGCCGCTGTGCCGGCCTGCGCACGCAGGCTCACCAGCGCCGGCACTCCGTCGATCTGCGCCGTGAACCCCTGCCCGTTTGCGCTCACAATGCCGGTCAGCGTCTGCGTCGTTCCGCTGTCCAGTTGCAGCGTGATCGTCGTCGTGCCGTCGGAGTTCCCGGTATAGGCGCCGCCCACAACCTTATGCACCGACGCCTGCGCCGGAGAACACTGTCCGCTGTATGCACCGCAGAAGCTGTTCACCAGCAGGTCTTCTTCGCCGCCGGTAACCGCTCCGTTCGTGACCGAGAATTCTCCGGTGTCCATCCCCAGCGGCGTTGCCACACTCTGCGCATAGCTCGACTGCAACTGGAAAACAAAGCTGCCGTTGGCCAGCACCTGCGCAGGCGGCAGGATCGCCACTTCGGTCGAAACCGAATCCTCCGGATCGGCCACCGAGGTCGCTGTCAGCGTCACCACCTGTCCGGCTCCGCTCGACGCTGCGCCCGGCGCGGTGTAGGTCGTTGTCTGCCCCGAGGCTGTCGTCACTGGAACAACACTTCCACAGGCTGCGCCATTGCAGGCAACCGTCCAGTTCACCTGCGGCGTCGCCGAAGAATCATTGGCGATGGTGACGGCATACTGCGTCTGCGCGCCCGCCAGCACCGTGCCTTGCACCGGCGCAACAAACGTCAGTTGTGGTGGCGGCGGCGGTGTAATCGTGATCGTCGCCTGCGCGCTGACCCCGCTGTCCTGCTGCGAGATCGCGGTAATCGTCACAGTTCCGCCCGCAGGAATCGTCTGCGGAGCCATATACGTGACCGCACCCGCCATCTGCGCTGGCGTCAGGGTTCCGCAGCTTGTGCTCCCGCATCTCACTTTGTAATTCACCGCGGTGTTCATCCCGATTCCATCGCTGACCGGATAGATCGCCGAAGCCTCGATGGTCGCCGTCGAGCCGATGCCCATCGTCTTCGGCTCTTCCGTGAACAGTACACTGGTCGGGTTCGCGCCCTGTCCGGTTCCTCCAGTTGCCTTTCCCCCATTGCTCATGCAGGCCGTCAGCGGCACCAGCACGAGCGAAATAAATATCCAAAGCAAAAAGCGGAGTGAGCGCATGGAGTTTCTCCGAAGGGCTTCAGCTTCGGGCGCTGCCGCATCGTCCATCTGCAACGAATCGCATCACCCACGCAAGATCGAAATTCTATATGACTTGACCCGAATGCGGCGCGAAAGTCGCTCTCGTCCATGCGCAAACTCTTCGCTTACTATCGAAGAGGGGAAAGTCAGCTCTTCAGTCTCCGCACCTGTAATACGAGATTGAGCAAACGAGGAATCGCGATGAAGGGCATCATCCTGGCCGGCGGCTCGGCCACACGGCTCTATCCGGTGACGCACGTCGTCTCCAAGCAGCTTCTGCCTGTCTATGACAAGCCGATGATCTATTACCCGCTGACGACGCTGATGCTGGCGGGCATTCGCGAGGTGCTGATCATCTCCACGCCGCGCGATACGCCCAGCTTTCAGGCCCTGCTGGGCGATGGCAGCGAGTGGGGCATGCAGCTTTCCTACGCTGTGCAGCCAAGTCCCGACGGCCTCGCGCAGGCATTTCTCATTGGGCGCGAGTTCATTGCGGGAGACAGTTGTGCGCTGGTGCTGGGCGACAACATTTTCTATGGCCACTCGCTGAGCCAGAGCCTGATGAACGCAGCGGCGCGCACCAGCGGAGCCACCGTCTTTGCCTATCCCGTACACGATCCCGAGCGTTACGGCGTCGTCGAGTTCGGAGCCGACGGGCGGGCGCGCAGCATCGAGGAGAAGCCCTCGCAGCCCAAGTCCAACTATGCCGTCACCGGCGTCTACTTTTACGATGCTTCCGTCGTTGAGATTGCCGCAGCGCTCAAACCGTCTCCACGTGGCGAGCTGGAGATCACTGACGTCAATCGTCATTACCTGGAACGTGGCACGCTGCACGTGGAAGTGCTGGGTCGCGGCATGGCCTGGCTGGATACCGGCACGCACGACTCGCTTTTTGAGGCTGGCCTGTTCATCCGCACGATTGAGCAACGTCAGGGTCTCAAGATCGCTTGTCCCGAGGAGATCGCCTTCCGCAAGAACTGGATCGATGCCGCGCAACTGGAACAGCTCGCCATGCGCTCGGTGAAAAGCGGCTATGGAGAATATCTGCGCACGGTGCTGCGCGATCCGCTGCTCCACTCCGGCATGGGAGGCGCGCTGTGAAAGTGCTCGCAACCTCACTGCCCGGTCTGCAAATCATCGAACCTCGCATCTTCGTCGACGAGCGCGGATGCTTCCTCGAAACCTGGAACCTGGAGCGATTTGCCGAAGTCGGCCTGCCCACGCACTGGGTACAGGACAATCTCTCTGTCTCAAAGACAGGCGTCGTCCGCGGACTCCACTACCAGACGATTCATCCGCAGGGCAAGCTGGTACGCGTCGCCACTGGGCGCGTTCGCGACGTCGCCGTCGATCTGCGCCGCCACAGTCCCACTTTTGGTCGTCATGTCACCGTCGAACTCGAGGCCGAATCCGCGCGCATGCTTTGGATTCCAGTCGGATTTGCGCATGGATTCGCCGTTCTCGATGGCCCGGCCACGTTTGTTTACAAGGTCACCGACTCCTACTGCGCCGCGGGTGAGCGCACCATCCTGTGGAATGATCCCGATCTTGGAATTGACTGGGGCATCCGTTCGGAGGACGCCATCGTCTCTGCGAAGGACGCTGCAGGAACGCGCTTTCCCGAAGCGGAAGTCTTCGAGGAAATTTCCGCATGAGTCTGGCTCGGCAGCGCTTGCTCATCCTGGGCTGCGGCGGCCAGCTTGGCGCCGAGCTTGCCCGTCGCTTCGCTACCGATTCCGCCTGGTCGGTCACTGCGCTCAGCCGAAGCCAACTGAACCTTGCCGATGCCGATCAAGTGCGCTCCGCAGTACGTCATCATGCGCCGCAGATTCTGATCAACGCTGCCGCATACACGGCGGTTGACCGCGCCGAATCCGAGCCGGAACTTGCCTTCGCCGTCAACGCCACCGCGCCGGGCATCCTCGCCGAAGAGATGGCGCGGCTGAACGGCTGGCTGCTGCACTACTCTACCGACTACGTCTTTGATGGCTCAGGAAGCGCGCCCTGGATCGAGAGCGACCCCACCGACCCGCTGAATGTTTACGGGGCGTCCAAGCTCGCCGGGGAAGATGCGATTGCCGCTGTCGGCGCGCAACACCTGATCTTCCGCACAAGCTGGGTGTATGCCGCCGAAGGTCGCAACTTCCTGCATACGATGCTGCGACTGGGGCGAGAACGCAGTGCACTTTCCATTGTCAACGACCAGCACGGAGCACCCACGACTGCCGAAGTGCTGGCCGCGGCGACGACCGATCTTGCTGCACGTCTGCGCGAAGGCTTCGCGCCGAAGTCCGGTGTTTTTCACATGAGCTGCGGAGGCGAAACGACATGGTTTGGCTTTGCGGAGACGATCTTTGCCGCCTTTCCCGCTCACCAGCCACCACCCGCGCTCACACCCATCCGAACCGCGGATTATCCCACGCCAGCACGCCGCCCGCTGAACAGCCGCCTCGACTGCACGCTGCTCGCCGACACCCTCCACCTGCGCCTGCCTCACTGGCAGGAAGCCTTTGCCAGCGTTGCCGCAGCGCTGTCGGCACGCGAAAAGCACTGAACACGCGCGGCCAGATTACGCCTGTCTCCGGAGCCTGACCATGCCAGACCAAGTATCACCGCCCAGCATCCAGACGCTCTCCAGCCGCGAAATCTATCGCAATCCATGGATGCGTCTGCGCGAAGACGCGATCCTGCGCTCGAATGGCAAAGAGGGCATCTATGGCGTGGTGGAAAAAGAGGATTGCGCGATCATCCTGCCCATCGATGGCGACCGCATCTGGCTCATCGAGCAGTTCCGCTATACCATCGGCGAACGCGCATTGGAACTGCCGCAGGGCGGCTGGGAGACGGCAGGCGTCGATCCGGAAGAGCTGGCACGCGGCGAGTTGAAAGAAGAAACCGGACTTGCCGCCGCCTCCATGACTTATCTTGGCATGCAGTGGATCGCCTACGGTTTCACGCACCAGCGCCAGTTTGTCTTTCTCGCTACCGGCCTGAGCGAAACCGAAAAAGACCCCGACCCGGAAGAGCACGATCTCGTCGTGCGATCATTTTCCATCACCGAATTCGAGACGATGCTGCTCGACGGGACCATCCGCGACAGTTGCACGCACGCCGCCTGGGGACTCTATCTGGTCTGGAAATCCCGCCAGCCGCGCTGAAGCGCGCTACGCATTAGAAAAGATTCGATATTAAAATAATCGCTGACGGTAACCCGATCCCCACGCACAAAATAGACAACTTCAAGAACATGGAGTGCCCGGCAAATTCTGTACCAGCGGAGATGAGACAAACTGGTATGGAATTTGCCGGGCACTCCAACACGCGCGAGAGCTTGAGCGCGCTCCCAACTACCGGTCTTCAGACTGCGCCGAACGTACGTCTCGTTCGTTGTGCCTTCGACCCACATGGGGCAGGTACAGCGCTTGTAGAAGCGATCGGAGGCTTTGGAACAGCCCTTCAGATGGCGGCGATAGAGTGTCAGCATGACGGCTCTATCGTACACAGGAATAGTAGTGTTCTATATGTCAATGAAAATAAACAAGTTGAGTGTGGTGGAGGCGGCGGGAGTCGGATTATTGCGGCTCACTGATTCTAAATAGGTTATTGATTTTACAAGACGCCCAAAACGCTGAGTACGCCAAAACCGCGGTATCCACACACGTATTACACACGCGGGCCGTTTCTTTCTTGTGGGTTTTTGAGGCGATGGAAACGCGGTTACGTATTGAGTACGCGGAGAATTGAAGGGGCTAGATCTCTACATCCGATTTCCCTACATTGCACTTCTCGCAAAGTACCTGGAGGTTTTCGATCACGGTTTCGCCGCCCTTGTTCCACGGGACAATATGGTCGACATGCATCCTCGCGCCCGTATTGGGGGACGCGCCGCACATTCTGCATGTCGCACCATCGCGCATGAGAACAACCGCTCTTTGCCTCAAATTCGGACTGCGGGGTGTCCTTCGTCTCGGCGACTGGGGCCGTACTTCATTTTGTTGAGCGACTCCATCATTCGCCCATTTTACGAACGCTTCTAGTGCGCCTCGCCAGCTTCCAAATCTCTTTTCGTAGGTGCCGGATGAATACCTTGAGATCGCCTTCCCCAAAGTGTTGTATTTTGGCTGACTCCCTAGCTTCATCCATACCTCAACCAGATTCTCGAAGAGCTCCTCGTTAGAAATATTCAGGTTACGCGTTTTTTCCAATCCCGCTCGCTCCAGAGCTTCGAACCATGATCCAAATCGCCTGGTAAGCGTTGTAGCGTGGTAGATTCCGCCATCGTTGTATTCGTCAATAGTGACGCTCGCTTTGCCAAGTTCGTTCCCTACCCGGCGCAGGTCTGCGATGAGGTCGTCATCCTTGGTATTGCGATGGTGAGGTTCAAGCTCAAATCTCATATCCACGGCTCGCTTGCAATTCTACGCCGGTGTGCTTTAGTTAAATGGGTTCTCTGATGGGACCGCAGGGGCAGCAACGGAGGAAGCTGAAGATCGCCTCACAAATCCTGAGCGGTGCAACGCAATAATGAGAAGGCGAGAGGTCAAAGCCGTGTTCTGATTGCACAGTCGAGTGACGGCCTCGGCATTTAATTCCGGAAGGGTAGCCGATGGGTAACCCCCGCAGTCCCACCAGCGAATCGATCCTAAAGAAACAATTGCCAGACTCCGGCTCGCTTTACGCCCCATGTTTTAGTGGAGTCGGTGGGTTTTCCCCCCACGCCATTTTTCACACGTGTGATACACGCAGGCTTCCGGTATGCGACATAATTTGTTCATTCTAAATAAGATAGATTGGTGGAGGCGGCGGGAGTCGAACCCGCGTCCGAAATCAATGTTAGCCGAGAGACTCCATGCTCAGTCTGTTCAGAAATTTCGCGCCTTCGGCTCAGAGCAGACAAGAAACCGGCGACACTAGT
>JAJZHE010000075.1 GCA_021804655.1 Acidobacteriota bacterium | reverse complement strand
CGGCTACGGTGCATTTCCGCCCGACCCGGTGATCGTCGTCGGCAGCAATCTCGAAGACCAGCTTCGCAACTTCCAAAGCTGTTCCGTTGTCGCCCACACCGTGCTCCCTTACGGCGTGCGCAACGAGGAAACCGAGGACGAACCGGAGATTTTGCTCTGCCGTCATCTTCGTCTTCCCTGGCCTGAAGCCTGGAGCCGGTCGCAGAAGTTCGGCTGATTTTTTCTGCGCGTGCCCTCCGCGTGCTCACGATGAGGCGTGAAATGCCTTCATTCATGAGAATCTGCTATCGTTCTTGAGTTCGCAAATTTTCTCGCACGGAGCCGTCATGCGCATTGTTCTTCCGCTTGTGCTCATCCCTTTCCTTGCCGTCAGCGCGCAAACGCCGAAGCCGGCAGCGCAACCGACCACCGCAGCAACCGCCGCCCAGCGCGACACGACCTACATCGACGCCAAAGGCACAGCGCACATCACGCGCATCGTGCCCGTTCCGGATGACCTCAGTCCGCAGGCGCAGCACTCCGTCGCACATGCGCAGCCGGACGCCGCGGTGCCAACCCCGCTGGCGCAACGACGCAAAGGAACCGACGCCTGGCAACTCACCGCGCGCGACGCCTGGCTTAAGCTCTATCCGGCGACGATCACCAATTCAACCATCGCAGGCGTTCCGGTGCGTCTGGTCGATCCGGCAAAAGCCGATCCAGCGCTGCGTGACGACGTGCTGCTCAACGTCCATGGCGGAGGCTTTGATTCCGATTCTGGCTCCTACACGGAGACTGTTCCGATTGCCGGCATGACCGGCGTGCGCGCCGTCGCCGTGCTGTATCGCCTCTCGCCGGAACACGCGTTTCCCGCAGCCGTCGATGACTCCATCGCCGTCTACAAGGATTTATTGAAGACCCACAAACCAGGCCAGATCATTCTCTACGGAACCTCGGCAGGAGCCATCCTCACCGGCGAGCTTGCCTCGCGCATCAAGCAACTCGGACTGCCGGAACCCGCAGCACTGGGCATCTTTTCCGGCTTCGGCGATTTCACGCGCGCCGGTGACTCCGGCTATCTTTTCACCATCTCAGGCAATGGTTTTGCCGGGCCGCTCGCGCCCGTTCACGTCGATCAGGTACTCACCGGCTACGTTGGCAAAACCAGCCGTAGAGACCCCGTACTTTCACCGATCCTTTCGGACTTGCACGGCATGCCGCCGACGCTCTTCGTCACCAGCACACGAGACATCCTGTTGAGCGGTACGACAAATCTGCATCGCGCATATCTGAATGCAGGCAATGATGCGCGTCTCATCGTCTTCGATGGCCTTCCACACGCTTTCTGGTACAACTCTGCGCTGCCGGAGGCGCTCGAAGCCAACCACGACATGGCCGCGTTTTTTGTCCGTCAGCTCACGCGCTGACGCGGTCAACCGAGGAGACTCCGAATGGGACTCAGCTTCATCCGCAGTCTCACCCTTGCAGCCTGTTGCGCGGCGACTTTCCCACTCGCCGCGCTGGAGCATTCGGGACAAGCTCAGTTCGTCGGCTCAGCGGCCTGCCAAAAGTGCCACGCCGACCAGTTCTCTGGCTGGCAAACGACGCGCATGGCGAACGTCGTACGCAACCCGGCGCAGCATCCCGAAGCTGTTCTGGGTGATTTCACTCATCCCGATCCAGTGCGCACATTCGGTCTGTCTCAGGTCGCTTTTGTCTACGGCAGCCGCTGGAAACAGCGCTACTTCGCTCGCATGAGAGACCCGCAAACTGGCTTGCCAGACTACTACGCGCTGCCGGCGCAATGGGATGTTGCAAACAGGAAGTGGTCGCCTTACCACGTTCCTCAAAACGCCGACTGGTGGGTGCCACACTACGGCGAAAGCAATCAGCAACGCCCCACCGGCCCGCTCTGCGACGGATGCCACTCTGTGAACTACAACATTGCCACCCATCAGGTGACGGAGTGGAACGTCGGCTGCGAAAAGTGTCACGGACCCGGCAGCCTGCACGTTGCCCACCCCACCAAGATCAATATCGTCAATCCCGATGCGCTCGACTCCGTGCGCGCCAACGACATCTGCATTCAGTGTCATAGCCAGGGAAGGCCGGTCGCCAATCCAATCGCTGTCACATCCGGCGACGCTCACCCACAGTACTACGACTGGCCCGTTGGCTACCTGCCCGGCGAGCGTCTCGCTGACCATTGGAAGCTCGAAGAACTACGCTATGGCGTCACCAATTTCTACCAGTTTGCCGATCTCTCTGCACACAAAAATCGGATGCAGGGGAACGACTTCGTGCAAAGCAACATGTACCACCGCGAGATACGCTGTTTCGATTGCCACGATGTCCACAGCAACCAGAACCCCTCGGAACTCATCGCTCGCGGCAATCAACTCTGCCTCACCTGCCACACTGCGAAAAATCCGGCTGGCCTCAAAGGCACGGCCTCAGAACACACTCATCATGCCCCAGGCAGCGCGGGCAGCCAGTGCACTGCATGCCACATGCCAAAGATCGCAGAAACGCTCAAAAATACTTACGTCAGCAGCCATACCTTCCGCTTTATCTCACCAACACTGACCCTACAGTTCGGCATTCCTAACCCATGCACAAGTTGCCATACCGACAAATCCAGTGCCTGGGCGCTCGACCAGTTGCGCGGCTGGAGCAACACCTCTCCGTGGCGCGTGGACAACTGATCCAACAACTCCGCACGTTGCATTCCGCCCTTCCGCATAGAACAACTAAACTCGAATCATGGGACGAATCGAAGACTCGGGCAGTGCAGCGCATGGACAGACGACAGAAAGAAATCGCGCATGACATCTCCAACCTTCCACGACGTCTTTGCACATCGCTGGCAGGCGGAGATTCTCCCTGCGCGTCCGCTCATTCTTCCTCCGCGCCACTTCACCTATCCCGCCGAGGTTGAAGAGGTGGAGCGCGGCGCGCTGGAAGTAAAAATTCATCCCGCAGACGCACAGCCGTTTCTGGCCACCTTCGCGCTCGGCTTCCGCGATCCGGCCGTACCCACCGGTGTCTGGTCAGCGCCGAATGCGCATGAACTCTGCGCGCTCTCCGGAGGCTACGCCTACATACTTTCCGTCGTCGATCCGCAGCAGTTCACCATGCTGCCTTTGCGCCCTGCGCTCTCTGTTCATGCGGCCGCAGAAGCTGGCCTGCTGCTCTTCGTCGGCAATCGCGATATTCTCGCCTGGAGTGCAGGAGGCAAGGCGTGGCAGGCCAATGCAGTTTCATCCGAAGGCATCGCCATCGAAGCGATCACTGCGACCACGCTGCAAGCCGTCGGCTGGGACATGCGCACAGACCGCGAATTTTCCTTCGTGCTGGACCTCGCCACCGGTCAACGGATCGACCCCACATAAAAACCACGGCAGCCAACCATTGCTCGCTCAGCCCACGTCCACACGATAAAGTTTGTATCAGAGGGATTGCATGACGCGCTGTTTCGCCTTGCTGCTACTGATGGGTTCGTCTGTTTTTCTGTTTGCCGCCGCCAGCGGAGCATGGCTCCATCGCGTGCCCGACGAAGATCATCTGCGTCGCGACCCGCTGATCGGGCACCTGTCTGCAATTGCCGTCGGCAAGCAGCTTTTTCAGCACAACTGCACGCCGTGTCACGGCTTCGATGCAATGGGTCGCTTTGGCCGCCCCAGCCTGCGCAGTGCGCGCATCCGTCACGCCACCGATGGCGATCTTGCGTGGATGTTGCAACATGGAAACCCATACAAAGGGATGCCGCCGTGGAGCAGCCTGCCCGAGCAGCAGCGCTGGCAGATCATTGCCTATCTGCGCACGTTGCCGCCCATCGGCAAACCCATGCCCAGATAAAAGTTTTCCCGGAGCTGTGACCGGCCCATTGCAGTGCGCAATCACTTGGTAGGCACAATCGCTTCCGTCGCTTTGCTCATCACTGCGGTTCGTTCCAGTTTGTCCCAGTTGAACGGGCGCCCGTCGATGGCACGCTTGAGCGTCTTAAACAGAACCACGGAGAAAACCTGGCGATAAGCAAAACGCTGCAACCAGATGTGAAAGAGCAGCCAGCCGTCACCTTTATTGGCAGGGTGCCTGCGCTCCAGGCTGAAAGCAAGCGCAGAAGTCACAAAATCGATCACCATGAAGGCCAGGAAGTAGGCGACCAGCTTCTCAAAGCTGGCCGAGCTGGCCGTCTCCGGATGATAGTACCGGTTGAGTCCATACTGCACCGCACCGATGAGAAACATCAGATCGATGAACGGCGAGACCAGCGGAAGCAGCATCTGAAAGATCACGATATTGGGCAGCGCAAAGAAACCCATCGCTCGATTCCGCGTGAATGCGGCACGATGCTTCCACACCGCTTGCAGCGTTCCAAAGGACCAGCGGAAACGCTGTCGCATCAGTCCACGCGCATCGATCGGAGCTTCTGTAAACGCCAGCGAACTGTCTTCGTAAATCACCTTCAACCCCTGCTCCAGCAAGCTCATCGTGAGATCGGCATCCTCGGCAACGGTGTTGATCGGATATCCATGTGCACGTTTGACCGCTTCTGTGCGCCACGCCCCAATCGCGCCGGGGACAACAGTGACTACGTGGAACAGATTGAGAGCGCGTCGCTCAAAGTTCTGACTTGTGATGTATTCAAGCGCCTGCCAGCGCGTCCACAGATTCACGCGATTGCCTACCTTGGCATTGCCGGCGACAGCACCGATCGTTGCATCGGAAAAGTGCGCAACGAGCTTTCCGATGGCATCCTTGGCGATGAGAGTATCTGCATCGATGCCTACATAGATCGCTTCGGTTACATGCTCAAGCCCAAAGTTGAGTGCCGCTGCCTTGCCCCCATTCTCCTTGGTCAGCACCACCACTTTGCCTGCTGCAATCTCCTGTCGAAAAGCTCCGCGCGCCACCTCCACGGTCTTATCCCGCGATCCATCGTCGATCACGATCACGCGCAATGCTGCATAATCCGAATTGAGGACAGAACGCACTGTGCGCACAATCACCGCTTCCTCGTTATATGCGGGCACCAGCACAGCAACGGTCGGGACAAAATCAACTCGCATTTTAGCGCGCGGGCGCAGTCGATCAACCAGCGCCAGAATTCCAATCAGCACCAGACGCAGACTCATCAGCACATCGCCGACAAAGAAGATCGAAACGATCATCGTCCCCAGAAATGCCAGTCCGGAGAATGCAATCGAGTCTGGCAACGCGCGCAGATACTGCCGCATCGTCAGCTTCGGCATCACCTCCGCCGTCGTCTTGCCCATCAAGGCAGAGACCGGCACAATTTTGTAACCATGCGCGCGCAGCGCATCAATCAAAACCGGCAGCGCAGCCACCGTCGCTGAGCGATCGCCTCCGCCATCGTGCAGCAGAATAATGCTTCCGCGGAACTGCGGTTTGGTCTTCATCACTTCAAGCTGCGTGAGCACCGAATCGCGAATCTCTTCGGGCGACTTGTGCGGATGCTCGTTCCAGTCGTCGGTGTCGATCTTGTCGCCGATAATCGTGTAACCATCCTGCTGAATCCGTTCGATCGGAGCAGCCTGGTCATCGGTATCCGGCTCCTGATCGATGGAATACGGCGGACGGAAATAAAGCGGCTGCACGCCCAGCTTGCTGGCAAACAGGCGCTCCGTCAGTTGCAGCTCAATATCAAGCTGCCGCGGAGAAATCTCACTGATATCCGGATGCGTATACGTGTGATTGCCAATCTCGTGCCCTTCGCGCAGTTCGCGCCGCATCAGGCCCACCTGATCCTGCGCCTCGCTGCCAATAATCATGAAAGTGCCCTTCACGCCTTTCGCATCCAGCACGTCCAGAATCCTGGGCGTCCACTTCGGATCCGGGCCATCGTCGAAGGTCAGTGCCACTTCGTCGGGATGGTAGCCATACTGCCGCACAGTGTAAGTGTGCGGATAGACCTGCATCTGTTCATCGACAACGAGTTGCCGTGTCGGGTCCGAGCTGTCATCGGTATCCACCGTCACGGTGCGACGTCCAGCCTGCGGAGTCCCCGTCACGCGCAAGATATCGCCGTCACCCTCCGTATCCACATCGTGCCCTGGAGGCACGGTGCCCAGCGCGCGCAAAGCCTCTGCACTGCCCGGCTTGTCCCAGATATTCCAGAGCGAACTGTCTTCAGAACCTAGTCTCCACAGCGCGAATGTCTGAATGCCGAGCGCACGTGCAGCACGCATTTCGTCCAGCACGGTGACTGCATCCAGAAACCAGACAATGTGCCGCTGATGGTCATCCTCATCGACATACTCATAATGCGCATTCAAGGAGTCGTAGTCGAGGTCGAGATCCGCATCCGCATCGGCTGCGCGCTGCCAGGCGTCGGCCACCGACAGCACATCCGTATTCACGACCTTGGGCTTGAAATGACGGACTCTCGCATTTGCCGGCATCGTCTCCGCCCAGTCATATCCATAGCTGCCGATTGCGCAGATCAGTTTCTCGCGCGGAACCGACTTGAGCGCCTGCGTCAGGTTCGTCACGAACCATTGCTGGCTGGCAATCGGCCCCGCATCGCTGGAAACTTCATGCTCGTCGTAGTTCATCAGCACAACGCCGTCAGAATGCGCGGCTATGTTCGATAAATCTTTTGCAGCCGTGGAGACGGCAAGATTTACATAGAGGCGCAACTTGCGCGGATGCATCTGTGCGTACAGTTCAGCCGTCAGCGCCTCATAGCCCGGCATTGCTTCATCGGGCAGATTTTCCAGGTCCAGAGAAAGTCCGTGATAAGCAGGAAATGCCGCATAGAAGCGCATCAACTGCGATTCCAGGCGCGCTCTCTGCGCAGGATCCTCGACAACCTTCGCGACGTTGGCATCGAAATCCTGAATTGCCGGGCTGAAGTTCTGCAACACGGGATAAATCTCCGTGTCTTCCTTTGCCTTCTGAATTGCTCGCTTGACCTTGTCTTCCTGGTCGGGATCCCGCACTGCGGCACCGCTGAAGATAGCGAACTCATGCCCTTCATCGGTGGTTCCCTTCAGTTGAAAGTCCGGCCCATCGATATGCAACCAAACAGGAAACAGGAAGTCGATCTGGTGAATGTGTTCCTTGAACGACGAATAGCTGGCGGCATCGTCCGGAGTGTAATAGGCCGAGCGCAATCCTTCTCCGCTGTTCATCACAATGCCAGAAGTCCGGCTTCGCGGTCTGCGCCGCAGTGCACGCTGCAAACGCGCGGAACGAAGCTCGGCGCTGTGATCCGGCAGGGCGCGATAGTTGTGCCGCGGCACGGGGAGCAGCAGATTTGGCAGATTCTGGTGTCGTAGCACATTGAAGGTGAAGGCGATAAGGACCAGCGTCAAGACAACCGCCGTCACATCGAATAATCGACGCAGGCGCTTCCATCGCTTCCGCCCCGGATCGGCAAATATTTGCTTGTCGCGCATCGCTCCACTTTCCTCAGGAACCCGTTGATCGCTCTTCATTCAGAATAACGGCTTGGCGCGACTTCGCTCGAACCTTCTTGCATCCGATGATTGGCGACCAATGACTTATAAATGAAACGTATGACCGAGAGCGACATCTTCCGAACAACAGACGCGCGATCCTCGCAGCCCCCAGCTTGGATGCGGATCAGCGCGGCCTGCGCACTGATTGTCGGCCTGCTGCTGCGTATGGCTTTTTTCCATCTCTTCCCTCAAACCGATGGCGACGCCGCTGTTTACTCCGATCTCGCCGCGAATCTTATCCGACACGGCCAGCTTGCTTCGACATATCCGTCCGGAGCGCTGCATCTCACACTGATTCGCCTGCCTGGCTATCCGCTCTTCCTGGCAGCCTGTTTCCGCCTCTTCGGCGTCGGCAACGATCTTGCGGTCTGCCTCGTTCAGTCGCTGCTGGACGCCGTCGCTTGCCTGCTGATCGCCGATCTTGCGCGCAGACTCACACGCGAAATCGCGCAACGCCGCGGACTCGCCTGCGCAGGATGGGGCAGCGCGCTCGTTGCGCTCTGGATCGCGGAGCTTTGCCCATTCACCGCGATCTATGTCTCTGCGCCGCTCACCGAAGGCCCCACGATCTTCTGCATTGTGCTGGCATGCTGGGCTGCGCTGCGCTTTCAGGATTGTCCTGGCTGGCGCTACGCCCTGCTTTTCACCGCAGCCGTCACCTGGGCGGCACTCCTGCGTCCGGATGGCGCGCTGGTCGCCGTCGCGCTGGTGCCTGCGCTGTTTTCCTCTACCGCACGCCGGAAGATTCCGCCTGCTCAACTGCATCGCATGACACTCGTGTGCGTTGCGCTTGCGCTGCTTCCTTTTGCCTTCTGGACTGTGCGCAACTGGAGCGTCTTTCACGTTTTCCAGCCGCTGGCGCCGCGCTACGCCAGCGATCCGGGCGACAGCAGCGATCTGGGCTTTGAACGCTGGGCGGGCACCTGGACGCTGGATTTTGTGAACACCGTCGATATCTACTGGCCCGTGCCGGGCGATAACGTCGATTCCGCAAAAATCCCCGCACGCGCATGGAGCAACGAAGGCGATCAGCAGAAGGTTCTTGCGCTCTTCGCAAACTACGACAGAACGGGCGATCAAACATCGGAGAAATTCAACACCGAACTCGACCGCATCGCAGAGGCAAATCGCGCCGCTCATCCCTGGCGCACGCGGCTGGGGATTCCTGCGCTTCGCACGGTGGATATGTGGCTACGCCCGCGCGTGGAAAATCTTCCCATCGATCTGGACTGGTGGGTCTATCGCCATCATCACAGCGAAACGATCTTCAGTTGGTGCTATGCGGCACTGAATCTGTTGCTGCTGGGAGCGGGATTTGCCGGGCTGGCAATGCGCCCTCGGCTGGGTGGATGGATGCTGCTTTATATGCTGCTGCGATCCCTGCTGCTCTCTTCCGTGCAAGGGCCGGAGGCGCGCTACACGCTGGAGTGCCTGCCTTTACTGATCGTCTGCGCCTCGGTCTGGCTTGGCACGCGCTCCTTCAAGCCGGCGACCGCCATCAACGCTGGATGACACGCGTTCCGGAAGCCATTTTGACGGCGAAAGCATTGGCAGGAAGACCGCTGTTCAAATGCCGCAGCTGATAGTTCACCAGGCGATAGTTGCCAGACGGATCAAACGACTGCTGACGGATCGCAATGCCATTTTGCATGTCGATCCACAGCACCACTTTGCTCACGTTCTGCTTTGCGGCCGCCGTTCGCGGCAGCAACTCCAGTTTCTGGGTCGGCACGCCGCCAATCGTCTCCGCCCCACCATAGCTGACCGTCCAATCCCGTTGCATCTCTGCGCTGCTGCCGCCAAATCCAAGCGCCAGAAAGCTTTCAATCTGCGCTTCCTTGCCCGCCGTATGGAAGACAGTCATCTGCTTCAGCATCGGCTCATACAGCTTGAATTCGCCGCCATCGTAGACCATCTCCTTCGGCACGGGCTTGCCATCGAGAGTCTTCAGATGAAGCGCGATTGAGACCTGGCCCTTGCGGCGCTCCACGACGATGGTTCCAGCCTGCGTATCCTTGTCGAAGATCGGCTGCGTCTGCACATTATCCCAGGTAACATCGGCCTCTGCCGTGTGAAACTTCGCAGATGTTGCATCCAGACGCGCCATCACCTGCTGCAGAGCGCTGCCTGCGCTTTGAGCCGAGGCAACCGTTGCCGCCGCCAGCAAAACTCCCGCTGCAGCTCGACGGCTCCAGTTGCGGCAAATACTCTTCATCGCTTGCTCCTCATCGGCGCACATGCACGCGCCACTGGATTGGTTGGCCATCGGCACCCGTCATCGTTTCCCAGTGCGTCACAAAGACGGCATCGCCCGTCACCGGCTCAATCGCTTGGTGAAGCGCTTTACGGATTGCCGCGTCATTCGCATCGGCGGCAACGTGAACATCCGCTGCGCTGACCATCACCAGCAACCCGCGCCCATGGTCGCTGACCACCTCGATCGGCGCGGAAAAACCGGAAATTGGCGTCGGCCTGTCGCCGTAGTTCCACAGATGCGGCGTAACAAAAATGAACGCCAGGATCAGTGTCACCATCACGTCATAGTGAAAACTTCCACGCCCGTGCGTCCAGAAGAAATAGCTTTTCAGAGTCTTTCTCATCTTCACTTCCCTCGCGTCACGACGATGCCGCGATGCGCTCCATTCCGTTCATATATGGCCGCAACACTTCAGGAATCAGCACGGTTCCATCCGCCTGCTGATAGTGTTCCACCAGCGCCAGCCACGTGCGCCCCACCGCCAACCCACTGCCGTTCAGCGTATGCACAAACTCGGTCTTGCCCTTGTTGCCGGGACGATAGCGGATATTCGCCCGTCGCGCCTGGAAGGACTCAAAGTTGGAGCAGGAGGATATCTCCCGATACGCACCCTGACCCGGAAGCCACACCTCCAGATCATACGTCTTCGCCGAAGAAAATCCGGTGTCACCGGTGCACAGCAGCATCCTCCGATAGGGCAAACCAAGCATCTCCAGAATCCGCTCCGCATCGCCCGTCAGCTTTTCGTGCTCGGCGTCGGAGTCTTCCGGCCGCGCAAACTTCACCAGTTCCACCTTCTCAAACTGGTGCTGGCGAATGATCCCGCGCGTGTCCCGACCGGCGGCTCCAGCCTCTGCGCGAAAACACGGCGTATACGCCGCATAGCAGATCGGCAACTGTGTCTCGTCCAGAATCTCGTCGCGAAAGAGATTCGTCACAGGCACCTCTGCAGTCGGAATCAGCCAGTGATCGTTGTCGCGATACTCGCCCTCCACAAACTCCTGTCCATCGGCGCAGCGAAACAGATCCTCGGCAAACTTGGGCAACTGGCCCGTCCCAAAAAGCGAACGGCTGTTCACCAGAAACGGCGGCAACACCTCCGTATATCCATGCTCCAGAGTGTGCCGATCCAGCATGAAGCTGATCAGCGCACGCTCCAGCCGAGCGCCCGCGCCCTTGTACACGGCAAATCGCGCGCCTGATAGTTTGGTCGCCCGCTCCAGGTCCAGAATGCCGAGTTGCTCGCCCAGCTCCCAGTGCGGCTTCGGCTCAAAGTCAAACCGCGCCGGAGATCCCCACGTCTTCACCACCACATTCTGTTCTTCGCTTCGGCCAGAGGGAACCTCGTCGCGCGTCAGGTTGGGAATCCGCGCCAGCGACTGCCGCATCTTCTCGTCGAGCGTTGCAGCTTCAGCGTCCAACCCGTCCAGCGCTTCCTTGATCGAGCGCGTCTCTTCCATCAGCGCTGTCGCATCCTGCCCTGCGCGCTTCAACGCGCCCACGCGCTGGCTCAGCTCGTTACGTCGCGCCTTCAATTGCTCGGCACGCGTAATCGCCTCACGCCTGGCACCGTCAAGCACGTGAAAATCGCCCAGCAAAGCCGCCGGATCGGCTCCGCGCTGGCGCAGCTTCTCCTCCACCAGCGGAAGGTTGCCTCGTACAAATCCAAGATCAAGCATCTCTTCCAGCTTACTAGACGCCGCGATTCCGCTCACGGATGCTCTTCGACCGCGATATTCAACGTCGAGGTATTCCCCGTCGCAGCCACCACCGCGAGATTCGTCGCCACGCCCGGGATCGAAAGCGGCAGAAAGCTCACTGTCCCATCCAGCGCCGAGGTCAGCGTGAGGGTTTGTTTCTGGATCAGCGGAGCCTGTGCGCAACGGCCATGCGTGGGGCACGGTGGCGACCAGGCGTAGAGGGCCTCGTAGATTTCCACTGTGCCACCCGCCATCACCACGCCATCCATATCCCGCACGCGCAGAACCACCGGAGCCGCTGACTGGCTCACACGCATGCTCTGGCTGACTCCGCTCACCGCCTCCAGATAGGCAAACTCCGGCCTGGCTCCAAGAGCGGCAAAGTTCACGCAGTTCGATGTTCCCACAACGCAAGCCATTGAAGCCGTCGTCTGCCCCTCCGCCAGCGGTCCTGCGGTCAACGCCGCATACGCAATCCCACTTGCGTCGGTTTGCAGCGCGCTGACCGGAGCCGCAAGCCCGCTGCCGCTCAGCCATTGCACCGCGACTCCCGCAGCCGGAGCGGCTCCGATGAGCGCCAACGCCTGAACCGGCCAGTTCACCGTGGCTCCGGCAGCCACATGCAGAGTCGGCGTCAAAGCGGCAAGTGTCGGCGCGATGCCGCCATAGAAATGCGCCTGCACATTGCTTCCGTTGTCGATTGCAGCTGTCACCACCACCAGCGCCGTCGAGATTGGCGTCACACTCAGCGTCGCCAATCCGTCGCCCGTGGTCGTCACGGTACAACTGCTTCCGCCGCAGCCCAGCTCCGCCGTCGTTCCACCCACGGTATAGGTCACCGTCACTCCGCCGGCGGGCAATCCGTTGGCTCCGTTCACCACCACGGAAAACGGCACAGGAACACCCAGCGGAACCATATTCTGCGGAGCGCTTACGATGCCGATCACGTCGTTGGTGCGCGCATCGAAACTCACTCCCCCGGGGATGACGGTGGCTGCATTGCGCCCTGCCAGATCGTCCACTTCCACATTCTGCGAGCCGATTGTGCCGGCAGCCGCCACGTTCGCAGCGATCTCCGTCGGCTGAACGCTCACCACCGTTGCCGGAACTCCGCCCACCAGCACCGTGTCTCCGGAGTGAAAACCGAAGCCGCGAATCACAATGGTTCCGCCGGTCGAGGGCAGCCGCGTCGGCATCACGGAGTCCGCATACAGCACCCATCCCTGGTAGGTGTAATCAGGACGCCCATCCCCACGCTGATCGGCCACCGCCAGCCGC
>JAJZHE010000224.1 GCA_021804655.1 Acidobacteriota bacterium | reverse complement strand
ATCAGTGGCTTCCGGCCAGCTCCCACGGACGCGGGGTCGCGGTCGTCGCAGCTTCACGGCCTTTGACGCGGTCGTAGTGATAGAGGTCGCTGGTGGTGCCAAGCGATTCGTTGTAGAGACTGACTCCACCGGTGACCACGGTCAACTCTTCGGTAAAGCGGTGAATGGCGCGCAGCTGATCTGCGGTTGCGGGCAGCTCGAAGCGGCTGACTTGCAGGAATTTCTGGTAGCCACGGTCCAGAAGGCGGGCGATCTCGCCGGCGACGGACACGCCCGGACGCTCGCGGTAAGCGAAGATGGTACCAGCGGTGTCGGTCGTATCGCCTGCATGCGCGAACAGGACGGCAGCGCAACCGTACTTCTGGACGCGCATGCCGACGGGCGTTTCGGTCACTTCAAACGCATGCTGCCGCAGGGCGGCAATCGCTTCAACGACAGTTGCTTTGGTAGGCTTACGATTCATTGTGCTTGATGGATCCCCTTGCTTTGAGAGATGCCGGTTGCGCGATCGTGGCACGCGGCTTGATCCCGGTAATTCTAATGACACTTGATCGGCAAGACCGCCAATAGGCTTTACTGTCGCATACACATCGTTGGGGCTGCAACGAGATTGGAACGCGATGCGCTGCAAACTGTTGAAGATAGATGAATCGGCATACCGGAAAGTGATACAGCAGGCGCAATCGGCCTGGCCGCTGGAGTGCTGCGGCGCTCTTGTCGGCACCAGCAGTGAGGGCGTGCCGCACGTGTGGGAAGCTTTGCCGGCAACCGCTGCGGAGACGCTGGCCGGTCCGCGCGAATTCAGGATATCGGCAGGCGAGCTGGTGGGTTTTCAGGCGCAGGCCAGCAGGAGCCGTCACGAGATTCTGGGCTTCTTTCACTCGCATCCGGATGCGCCGCCGACGCCCTCGCAGGCCGATCTGGAGGGCGCGATGTGGACCGATTGCTTCACGCTGATCGTTGCCGTGGATGCTCATGGAAGCGTCCAGACGCGCGTCTATCTGTTGACCGGCAACGCGCTGGCGACGCGCGCTTTTTTGCCGGCGCGGTTGGAGATTGTGGCCTTGCGTGAGCAGACAAGCTGAGGGCGCGCTCATAGAATGGAAGAAGAACCGATGCGTGAGGAATCCAAGCTCGAAGAGCCGCCTGCGCCGCCGTTGCCCGCGCTGACCATTGAGGAGCAGCAACGGTTTGCGCGGCACCTGATCCTGCCCGAAGTTGGCGAGGTGGGCCAGAGAAAACTGAAGGCGGCGCGTGTGCTCTGCGTGGGGCTGGGCGGACTTGGCTCACCGGTGGCGCTGTATCTGGCGGCGGCCGGCGTGGGCACGCTGGGACTGGTGGACGGAGACCGCGTGGAGAGGACCAACCTGCAACGGCAAGTGCTGCATGCGACGCCGGACATCGGCGCCATGAAGATCGACTCAGCGCGGCGCAAGCTGGAGGCGCTGAACCCGGCGGTGAAGATTGAGGCGCACGCGACGATGCTGCGCGCGGCCAATGCGCTGGAGCTGATGGGCGGCTATGACGTGGTGGTGGACGGAACGGACAACTTTGCCACGCGCTACCTGGTGAACGACGCCTGCGTGCTGGCAGGCAAGCCGAATGTCTATGGCAGCATCTTCCGGTTTGAAGGGCAGGCGAGCGTCTTTGCGCACGCCGGTGGTCCGTGCTATCGGTGCCTGTATCCGGAGCCGCCACCGCCGGGCATGATTCCCGACTGCGCCGAAGGCGGCGTGCTGGGCGTGTTGCCAGGGCTGATTGGAACAATTCAGGCGACCGAGACGATCAAGCTGATTCTGGGACTGGACGGGACGCTGACGGGAAGACTCCTGATGGCCGATGCGCTCGCCATGCGCTTCCAGACGCTGACACTGCGCCGCAATCCGGAGTGCCCGATCTGCGGCGACGCACCCACAATCCATGAGTTGATCGAGTATCGCGAGCTTTGCGGCTGGATGAGCGATGAATCCACAGCAGTTCAAAACAAACCAGAGGAGACTACATTGAAGAACGGAATTCCCCAGATCACCGTGCATGAGCTGAAACGCCGCCGCGAGGCGCAGGAACCGCATCTGCTGCTGGATGTACGCGAGCCGTGGGAACACGCTGTGGCAAATCTTGGCGGCGTGCTGATTCCGCAAGGCGAGGTGGCCGCACGGCTGCACGAATTGGATCGCGAGCAGGAGATCGTGGTGCATTGCCACGGAGGCGTGCGCAGCCAGCGCATCGCAGAGCTGTTGCGGCAGAATGGCTTTGAGCGCGTGAGCAACCTGGCAGGCGGCATTCATGCCTGGTCGGTCGAGATCGACCCGAACGTGCCGAAGTACTGAGTCCGCAACGAAGCGGCTGAAGAGCAGCAGTCTCCTGGACTCTTGGCGTACCCTTTTCGGTACTTCTTTGCTATTGGCGATATACACATCCCCCAGGGGGGGGGGTGTTTTTACTTATCTTATTGATTGCATGACACCTGCGCGAATTTCGGAAGATTTCATATTTGGTAGATGATTGATACTGTCTGAGTTGTGCAAATTTCAAAAAAGCATTCATTGCATACGGCCACTGCGTGGGGCAGCCGCGCGTCTGCGGACGCTCCCAGGGCAAACGCACCCTAGGTGTTTGGTCCCGGAGTTTGATGGATTGGGTTGATAGTAAATCTGTCTGGGGTTTGCGTCCAGGATTTGCAGAGGTATTCGTAGGGCGGCGAGGTAACGATCAACTGCATCGAAGCCGAGGGCAGCGGTCGCATGAAATCAAGATTGTCCTGACACCGAATGTGAGCCTGCGCCTCACGATGAAACTGGAATAGAGTGGCTGGCGTCATGGCGATATTGTACACAGAATGCTTTGCAGGGATGACGGCTGTGCCAGTACTCGTGCCTGCGGTGGGAGGCGCGAAGCCGATCTGGAGGGTGCAGGTGAGTTCTTTGATCTCGTTGGCGGCGACATGGAGGCGAAGAGATTGCCAGAGGCGTCGATGGCTACCCCTGCCGGGCTAATGAGTTCTGAGCGGATGGCGGCGCCTGCTTCGGTAGTAGACTGGGCACGAGCGAGCCGAGCGAGGATAGCTGCTTGCAGCAGAGAACATACGCGGTGGTTCCGGAGAGGTCGTGCGGGCGCGAACATGCTGCACCGGGTGAGATGACGACGTCATATCCAACGCAAGCAACGCAACGG
>JAJZHE010000074.1 GCA_021804655.1 Acidobacteriota bacterium | reverse complement strand
TCCAGAGCGAGTGCGTTGGCCGCCACCTCCACCGTCGTCGCCGTCTGCGCAACGCTCAGCTTGATCGGCAGCGTGTACTCCTTGCCCGCCAGCACCTGCACTCCGTTCACCTGCTTGATCTCGAAGCCCTGCGCCTCAGCCTTCACGTTATACGTGCCCTGCGGAAGATCGTTGAACGAAAACTCGCCCGCCGCCGAGGAAACCGTGACGAGAACCGTCGAAGTCGAAACCTCCACTGCCGTCACTTTTGCGCCAGGAACCGCCGCTCCCGAAGAGTCGATAACCGTGCCGTTAATTCCTCCACGATACATCTGCGCAAACATCGGACTCGACACGCTCAACAGAACCGCCAGCAAAACTGCAAAACGATTTCTCCAGCCTCTGAAAATAGTCAATCCAGCCATCACTCCTCCTGATTTCTATCAAGCAACCCGTTCTCTCCAAGAACTTTGTCATGACAACTCGCTCATGGCCGACCAAACGGGGTTAGCGAAAGATACACGTCTCCTGTTGCAGAAACAGAAGCACTGCACGTAAAACACAGATATATTCGGAACAAAAGATTAAGCGAACAGACGCAAACAGCACAGACGGCGCTACCACTGCAATCCATGCAGCAAGTCACCCGCACAACAGCATCACAAGAAGGTGAAAACCCCGAGAATTATGGGTTAAGTTTTACCAATCATACTGCAAACTCACTTGACGTCAAGCATTTTCTACGCGAATTACATTCCAGCTCGGAAGCTTATCTCTTGCTTATCGCCTTTTGTTTGCTTCCCCTTTCATTCCCCGAGAAAAACCTGATTCAGCCTCGTCTTCGGCTTCCATCTTGCCGATTCTGTTTCACCGCGCCGCCGTCGAGCCGCTTCGATCCTCGTCCCGTCGAAGCCGATAAGGCCGGGCTTTGCAGGGATCGGATTCCGGAGCAAAACAAAGATGCCGCACCAGGAATACAATCAGCATGTTGTCGCGTCCAAACGCAAGATATCTTTGTGCGCGTAGACGGAAGAACGATCCAGAAGACGTTCACAACAACAGGGAAAGCGAACCGGTGCAGTGACTGTCCCGAGCGCTCAACATTGCAAATGAGGCCCATGTCAGACCCCGAAAAGTGTCGATCAAGGCTGCTCCACCTTTGTTTCTTTCTGCTTGCGCTTGTCCTCCCGTGCACGGCTGCGGCGCACAGTGAAGAAACCCTTCGGATCAATTCACAGGCCAGCTCCGTCACCTTCGCGCTCACCGACACGCTGCACGCCGTCAACGGCACCTTTCAGATCGCATCCGGAGAGGTTAGCTTCGATCCGGGCACGGGGCAGATGTCGGGTCTGATTACCGTCAACGTCATCAGCGGGCACAGCGACAGTCCCACGCGCGATCATCGGATGATTCAGGATGAACTGAAGGCGAAGCTTTTTCCTGCCGTCACCTTTGCGCCGCAGCACTTCACTGGAGCGCTGGCAACGGTGGGCCAATCCACGCTTCAGGTCACGGGCCAGTTCACGCTGCTGGGCAAGCCGCACACGCTGACGATTCCGATGACGGTGCAGATTGAAAACGGACAGGCGACAGCAACCGGAAGTTTCCCCATCCCCTACATCGACTGGGGCATGAAAGACCCGAGCGTCTTGTTTCTGCGCGTCGGCAAAGTCGTCACCATTGGATTGAAAATCGTCGGGACTCTTCAGTAATCAACACGGAGCAGGAATGCGGATACTAGTCGTTGAAGATGACACCACCAACCGGGAGTTTCTGCGGCGCTCGCTTGAAGAAAACAGTTACGAACCCGTACTTGCAAGCTCTGCCGCTGAGGCTGAGCTTGCAAGCAGGACCGGCGATATCGACGGCGCCATCGTCGATCTGATGCTGCCGGATGGAGACGGCATCTCGCTTATCCAACGCATGAAAGCCAATGGGTTGAGTGCGCCAGTGTTGATTCTCTCCGCCAGGCGCTCTGTCGATGATCGCGTCTTCGGGCTGGAGACGGGCGGCGACGACTACCTGACCAAGCCCTATGCCATCACCGAACTGCTCGCCCGCTTGCGCAACCTGGTGCGCCGCACGGAAACGCATCCGTCAGAAACCAAAACCATCCTTCAGGTACGCGATCTGAAAATGGACTTGCTGCGTCGAGAGGCGATGCGCGGCGACCAGGTATTGGATCTGACGACGCGGGAGTTTGCGCTGCTGGAGTTTCTCTGCCGCAACGCAGGACGGATGGTCACCCGCTCGATGATCCTCGATCAGGTGTGGGGTATGCGCATTGAGCCAGAGACTAACGTCGTAGACGTGCATATCTATCGCCTTCGGAATAAGATTGAGCGGCGCGGGGAACAGCCGCTGCTGAAGACGATTCGAGGCATGGGCTATGTTCTCAATGACAAATAAGGCGGGCGTCACCGCAGCCTGGCGCATCTCTCTTGGCAGCACGATCGTCTTCGCGCTGGGCACCACCATCGCCTTCCTGCTGCTCCATCACTACGTCGCTCAGGAGATTCAACGACGCAGCGACGCCTGGCTGACGGGTGAAGTCAGCGTGCTCACCGATGTTGCCGAAAAAACTCCGCGCGGCGCTTTGTATGACCGCATCGTGGACGAGATCGCCGAACTCGCCACCAAGGAGGTTCCTGTCGGACGTGGACCGGTCGGCGACCCCTCCCGTGCAGTTTTTTTCCTGGAAACCGATGCCCACTCTGAACTGAAGCTTTGGGTCGGCCCCGGCGACGGAGCCATCTTCCTGCGGGCTATTCAACAAAGTCGATTCACTCCCGAACATCCCGTGGAACTGCCCGTCGCTCAATTTCCCATTCCGTATCGCGTCGTCCAGTACATAGCTGACGACGGCAGCCGCATCTATCTCGGCATGTCGGAGCGAAACGACCGTCAGGTTCTGGACAGGCTGCGCACCTGGTTCCTGGTCATCTTCATCGCCATTGTTCTGCTCGGATTCGCCATCACGTTCGTCTCTTCGCGGCGGCTGCTTCGTCGCGTGCAGGGCATCACGGAAACCGCAGCCGCTATTGACGAAAACAACCTGAAAAGTCGCGTCCCCGCCACGCCAGGCAGCGATGAAGTGGCGCAGCTTGCCGCTACCATGAACCGCATGCTCGACCGCATTGCCACCGCCGTCGGCCAACTCCACACCATGAGCGACTCGCTGGCGCACGATCTGCGCAGTCCGCTCACCGCCGTGCGTGGCAAGCTGGAGCTGGCGCTCATGGCAGGCAATCGCGAACAGAGTGAAGAACACGTCGCCGCAGCGCTGGAAGGATTGGATCGGCTCTCCCATCTGCTCACCACCTCGCTCGACGTCGCAGAAGCCAAGGCCGGCGCCCTGCGCATGCACCGCACACGCTTCAGCCTGAATGCTCTGGTGCGCTCTATGACCGAGTTGTATGAGCCAAGCCTGCTGGAGCATCACATCCAACTTCACGTGGAAGAAAACGCAGAGATTCTTCTTGACGCAGACGCGGGTCTGTTTCAGCGCTTGCTCGCCAATCTGATGGACAATGCGGTGCGCCATCTTCCCTCCGGATCCAATGTATGGATTGCACTGCGCCAGGAGCAGGAGTTTGTGTGCCTTCGTGTATGGGACGACGGACCTGGATTCCCGCCGGAAGTGGGTTTGTGCCTTTTTGAAAAGCACGCCAAAGGCAACGCATCTCACGGGTACGGCCTTGGACTGGCTTTTGTTCATGCCGTCGTAACCGCTCACGGTGGACAGATCGTTGGAAGCAACCAGGAAGCGGGCGGTGCGCAACTTACCATCATGATCCCTGCTCGTGCAGAGAGGCTGAGTGAATCCGCTTTCCTGGCCGGTTGAACTCGATGCACCGACAGCGCTCGTACCGTCTGGCGAGACTGTCATCCGAACGAACTCGGTCGCAAGCAACTTTTTCGCGCACACTGGGTCAGAAAGACGTTGGGGGTTGGATGCCATGAGAACTCGATGGATCGCAGTCGCACTGGTTGGAATTGGATTGTCGGCATGGGCGCAGAACAACACAAACACCGGGGATATCGCCCGCGTTGGCACCATCAATTACATCGAAGGAACAGCCTATCTGCAGGGCAAACGGATCAAACAGTCCGATGTTGGCACGGCAGTGCTGAAAATGGGCCAGATGCTGACCACCGGCGATGGTCGCGCGGAGATTCTCCTTACCCCGGGAGTCTTTCTGCGCACCGACGACAACAGCGCGATCCGCATGGTCTCACCGCGCCTGTTGCAGACGCAGGTTGAACTCGTCCAGGGCAAACTCGCCGTCGAGGTCGATGAGATTCACCAGGAAAACGATCTGGAGATCGTCGTAGGCGGCGTGCGCACCCAGATGCTCCAGAATGGCTACTACGAGTTCGACGCGGCGCACCCGCTAGCCATGGTCTACAAGGGCAAAGCCGCCGTCGATCTGGGCCACGACAAGTACAACGTGGTGAAAGGCAACCACGAGCTTGCACTCAGTGACAACCTGACCGCCAAGCCCCGGGAGTTCAACCCCACCGCCACGCAGGACGATCTCTATCACTGGAGCAATCTGCGCTCGAAGTATCTGGCCGAAGCCAACAACGAGCTGGCGCAGGAGTATGGCGACATGCCCGGTTTTGAGCCGGGCTGGTTCTGGGATCCGTACGGTTTTGACTTCACCTATATCGGCATGGGACCGCTTTGGAGTCCCTTTGGATTTGGCTTCTTCCCGCCCTGGTATGGCGGCTTTGGCGGCGGCTTCTATGGCGGTGGTTTCTATGGTCGCGGCGGATATGGGCGCGGCGGATATGGGCGTCCCGGCTTTGGCGGCGGCGTGGCTCATGTAGGCGGAGGCATGCGCGGCGGTGGTGGTGGCGGCGGACATCGATAGCCGGTGGCTGCATTCGGCAGCTTCGCCCGACTTCGCAAAGATGCGCGTCTCGCACGTAAGATGAAGCTGTGACCACTTCACCCCAGACTCTGCCCCCGTTTGCGTTGCAACCGCAGTTCGTCGCCCGCATCTGGGGCACGCGCGACCTGAGTGCCTGGTATCCGGAGATGGCCCCGGGCGAACCCATCGGCGAGGCATGGCTGAGCGGCGACGCGTGCCTGGCGCACAGCGGCCCGCTTGCAGGGCAGACGCTTGGCCGAATCTTCGCCGAAGATGCACCCCGGATGATCGGCGTGGCCTCTGCCGATTCGCCACTGCTCATCAAAATCCTCTTTGCCCAGGAAAAGCTCAGCGTTCAGGTGCATCCCGACGATGCCATGGCGCAGCGCAAAGGATTTCCGCGCGGCAAGACCGAGTGCTGGTACGCGCTGGAAGCAGCGCCTGGTGCCGAAGTTGCCTGCGGATTGAAGCCCGACGCAACGCTTGCCGCCATCGAAGCCAGCCTGCACGACCAGACCCTGGAAAACTGGCTCAATGCGCTGCCCGTCTCCACCGGCGAGATGATCTTCGTCGATGCCGGAACGGTGCACGCCATCTGGCCCGGCTCCGTGCTGCTGGAGACGCAGCAGAACTGCGATCTTACCTATCGCCTCTACGACTACGGCAGGCCGCGCCCGTTGCACATTCAGGAATCGCTTGAAGCCCTGCGCCTGCACACGCGGGCCGGAAAGATTCCGCCCGTCGTCCAGCGTGATCGCACCGTTCTGCTGGACAGCACATACTTCCGCATCGAGAAGCTGGCGTTCAGCGGCGGCCTCAACAGCTCGCAGCTCCTGAACCCGGACGAAGCGCCCGCGTTGAGCTACCTCTTTGCTGGCCGCCATCGCATCACGGTCAAAACAGCACAGCAGGAAACCGTTCCCTGGCCCGCCAATGCGCTGCTTGCCGTTCCCGCTTGCTGCGAAGCGTTTCAGCTCAGCAGCGCCGAGCCAGCCGAAGTGATTCGCATTGTGGCCAGCCAGCCGCTCACAAGCTGACACCGCGCCGCCCCACAGGAGACCAGCCATGAAGGCTGAATCGGGAACTGTCTATCTCGTCGGCGCCGGTCCGGGCGATCCTGACCTGCTCACTGTCGCGGCTGTGCGCCTGCTGCAACAGGCCGACGTGGTGCTCCACGATGACCTCGTGAACCCCGCCATTCTGGCCCTTGCGCATGAAAAGGCAGAGGTGGTGAACGTGGGCAAGCGCTGCGGAGCCAAGAAAATCTCGCAGCCGCAGATCAACAGCCTGATGATCGAGCATGCGCGCGCCGGAGGCAGCGTCCTCCGCCTGAAGAGCGGCGACCCGCTCGTCTTTGGCCGCGCCGGTGAGGAGATACGCGCGCTGCTTGCCGCGCGAGTTCCCTTTCGCGTTGTTCCCGGCATCAGCGCCGCATTTGCCGCCGCCGCCGCCGCCGGATTTTCCATGACCGACCGCGGCGGCGCGTCCCGTCTGATTCTGGAATCCGGACATCACGCCGAGGAGCGTCCGTCTGCCGACGGAGATCCGCACCACGCCACCACGCTTGCACGCTACATGCCTGGCGCCGATTATCGCCACACGCAGCAGGAGCTGCTGCAAGCCGGCTGGCTGCCCTCGACGCCCATCGTTCTCGTCTCCTGCGCCGGACAGCCCGGCCAGCAGATTTGCCGGACCACTCTTGCTGCGTTATCGGAGACTTCGCCGTTGCCCGCGCCCACCGTTTTGATCGTCGGCAAATCCGCCGCGCACGCGCTCGACCCTGCAAATGGAAGATAACGCAGATTCGGTCATCATCGCCGAGGAGGGTATTCATGGAAATGTTCCCCATCTTTCTCAAACTGGAGCAGCGCCCATGCCTCGTCGTCGGCGCCGGCACCATTGCCGCGCCCAAGATTGAAAGCCTGCTGCGCGCCGGCGGCATCGTCACCGTCGTCGCACCCGAGGCATCCGCGGAGTTGGCCGCCGCGGCCGCAATGCAGCACTTCCATTGGCGTGCAAAGGAGTTTGAGCCAGCCGACCTTGACGGCGCATTCCTCGTCATCGCCGCCACTGATCGCCAGCCCGTCAATCATCACGTCGCCGAACTGGCGCGCGCGCGCAACATCCTCTGCAACTCCGTGGACGATCCTCCGGATTGCGATTTTTTCTATCCCTCCGTCGTGCGCCGCAACGATCTCCAGATCGCCATCTCCACCGCCGGCAAAAGTCCCGCGCTGGCGCAGCGTCTGCGCGCTGAGATCGACGCACTGCTCGATGAAGATGCCGGTCAATGGCTGGATGCGCTGGGCGAAACGCGGCAGAAGATTCTCAACGCATTCTCTGCTGCGGAGGAACGAAAGCAGGCCCTGCATCTGCTGGCGCAGCGCGAAGCCTGCGAACCGGAAAACTGCCCAGTGCAGGCACTGCTGCGGCAGATTGCGCCCACAGCGCCCGCGTCGGCAGCGGTGGTCAGGCAGACTCAGTAAAGATTGCCCGCGACCTGCTCGGCTGCGGCTTCGAGCAGCGTCGGTGCGCTCGGCTCGGACGCAGGATCGACGGCCCATCGCGCCGCGGGATGGTGCACGCTCTCCGACGGCAGATTCATGCCTTCCAGAGTGAACCATCGGTTGCGCACTCTGCCGGTGATCGTGATCGGTTGCGCTCTTCCACGGCACTCCTCGGCTTCATTTCCGATTCCGCTCAACGGCTTTGCATGACCGCTGCACGGCTTCTCCGCCGTTGCCGAGACGCGCAGCAGCAACTGCGCTCCAGCTTCCGACCTTGTCGTGGGCCTTGTCTCCGCTTTCGACTCTGTCGGCTGGAAGATGCAGCTTCCACTGCCATCTTCCTTGCTTTGCACCTGCACCACTGCGGGAACTCCCAGCAGATGCGACGCAGTTCCGATGGCAAGCCACGGACAGGCTGCCGCAGAATGAGCAGGACTCGAAGGCGCAGCGGCAGACGGCGCAATGGCAGACTGGCCCACCGCGGAAATTGTCCCCAGCGCAAGCGCGGCAATCAAGAGGAGCTTCAACGTTGGCTCCCGGTTTGCGGCGGCACCGGTTTCAGCTCGACGGAGCGCAGAACGGTGCCGCCCTCCTGCAGTACGTACAGCCGATTCACATCCAGGTCGCGGAAGTGATCGACCTGCCCGCTCAGCCAGCGCACCTGTACCTGGGTCACCTTCGTCGCCTGCTCCAGCCCGAAGTGCAGACGTAGATCGTTCTGCGAAAAATAGCTGCCGCCGCTGCGCAGCTCATCCATCTGCACCAGCGGGCGCTCCGCCTTGGGATCGGTCTGCGCCGTCACGATCACCTTGCTGCCGATGCCCGAGCGATTGGTCTTCGTCCCCACCAGGCCGATCTTGATCCAGTTGCGTTGGAGCGTCGAGTCGCAACGCAGCAACTGCGGACGCCAGTTGATGCAGTTCACCACCACGTCGATGTCGCCATCGTTGTCGAAGTCGCCAAAGGCGCAGCCGCGCGCAGGAGCATTCTCCATGATTCCCGGACCCGCCTGATTCGTCACCTCTTCAAAGCGGCCGTTGCGCAGATTGCGATAGAGATATTTGTGCTCCGCGTAGCGCAGGTCCGACTTCGACTGGTCCACCTCCGGATAGACGTGCCCGTTGGACATCAGAATGTCGGGCCAGCCGTCGTTGTCCATATCGAAAAATCCCACGCCCCAGCCCAGCAGCCGCGTATTCACACCCAGGCCGCCGGGATAGGTTCGATCTTCAAAGTTGGCATCGCCCAGGTTGGTATACAGCGAATCCGTGTCGCCGGCGAAGTTGGTCTTCACCACGTCGAAGTTGCCGTCACGATTGTAGTCGCCGATGGAGACGCCCATGCCCGCCTGCGGCTTGGCTTCTGCGGAAAGCGCTGCGCCGGATTCCACGGCAATGTCGCGGAACGTTCCGTCCTTCTGGTTTTGATAGAGTGTCGCCGGAGCCGAGTCGTTGGCGACGTAGATATCCGGCCATCCGTCGCCGTCCAGGTCCGACGCCGCCACGCTCAGTCCATAGGTGCCGATCGCCGTCCACATTCCGGACTTTTCGCTCACGTCGGTAAATCGTCCCTTGCCGTCGTTGTGGTAAAGAATGTTCTTCCCACCCGGCAGACCGGGCGGTCCACACGCAACCAGAATGCCCTTGTATGTGCATGGTCCGTCCTCCGGCAGCGGAGCCGTCTTCAGGTCGAAGTCCACGTAGTTGGCGACAAACAAATCCAGATGTCCGTCCTTGTCGTAATCCACAAACGTGCAGCCTGTGTTCCAGCGAATCTTCGGCCCCGGCTGGATCAGTCCCGCCTCTGCCGTCACGTCGGTAAACTTGCCATCGCCATGATTGCGATAGAGCGCGTTCTGTCCGTAGTAGGTCACGAACAGATCGTCCAGGCCGTCGTTGTCATAGTCGCCCACGCAACACGCCTGCCCCCATCCCGTCTTCAGCTCCAGGCCGGAACCGGCCGAGACATCCGTGAACGTGCCGTCGCGATTGTTCTTGAAGAGCCGGCAATGCGGCTCCTGGCCTTTGGGGAAACCCTCCAGACGCCATCCGTTCACAAAGAAAAGATCGACCCAGCCATCGTGATCGTAGTCGTAAAACGCAACGCCGCAGCCGGTGGTCTCCAGCAGATATTTGTTTTTGAATTCGCCTCCATAGATCGTCTTCGCGTTCAGCCCGGACTGCACCGCGACATCCACAAAGCTGACGCCGAGCGGTGTGCCTTCAATGGGAGACTTCGGACCCGGCGGCGGTGGCGCCGCTGCTGCGTCGTAGCTGCGCTCCTGCGGTCCAATCCTGATCGGACCAGAACTGGAAGCCGCGCCGGCACTCTGGCCCGGCGCCGACGGGTTCTGCGGCATCGCGACGGCCAGAATATCTTCCAGCGAAAGCACCAGCGCCGTGCGGCTGAGCGACTTCAAAAAACGGCGGCGATCCAACGAATTCAGCATGCAACGCTCCGATGGAAAATCATGGTTTCTGCCCGTTCGGCGTCGGTGGCGAACTCTGCACCGTATGGAGAATCGTCGGCATCGCCAACTCTCCAGCGGCATGAACGTGCCACGGATCGCTCTCGATCGAAATCTCCGGATGCCTGCGAAGGTAGTCGAGCGAATAGGTCGGCGCGCCCGGGTCGATGCGCTTGATCGTATACTGCTCCGCCTCATGCCGCGCCAGTTCCTTTTGCCCCTCGCGGCGATAGAGAATCGACAGATTGTAGTGCGCCGCCAGATCGTCCGGATCGATCGACTGCAACGCGCGGAACTGCGCAATCGCATCCGCCGGTCGATGCTGCTGATAATAGGAGATGCCAAGCTCGCGTCGCGCATCGCGGCTCTGCGGATACTGCGCCACCACCTCCTGCAGGTCCGCCACTTCGCGCTGCGAATGTCGCTGCCGACGCTCCACCAGCGCCAGATAATAGAGCGCTCGCGCATCTTTCGCGTGCAGGTTCAAGGCTTTTTCCAGCGGCATGCGCGCCTTGTCATAGCGCTCCCAGTCGATGTACGTCAGGCCCAGGTTGACCCAGCCGTCTTTGTAGTCGGGTCGCAGCGCCAGCACGCGCTGAAATGCGAACTCGGCCTGCGGATATTGAAGCTGATCGAGCAGCGCAATCCCCAGATCGTTCCACCGCATCCAGTCCGGATTGGCGTTCTGGTTTTCCATCGCATCGGGCGCGCCGGTGCGATTTTCACCCACCTGCACCGTGCGCGTCTCTGCGGCCAGCACCACCACCGGATACGCCGGATGATCCTTGCCCAGCACGTTGTTCATATAAGACTGGCGAAGATGTCGATAATCGACGCGCGCCGTCATGTGCAGCGCTCCCGTCAGCCCTGGCGGAATCTGGAAACGATAGCGCACCAGCGCGGAGCTGCCCGACTGAATCGTGTTGTCGTAGGCATTCAGGTGAATCGCCCACACCTTGTGGTTGTCCACAAACTCGCCCGTCACATCCACCGGACGATTGGTGAAGCTGTGCGCGCCACGCTCCAGCGAGCCATCCGGACGCAGATATCCGCTGTGAAAGAGCGTCTGCCCTGCGCCATTGGTCACCGTAAACTCCACCCACGCTTGATAGAGATCGCGCACCTCGGGAATGAGCGAATGACCGATGCCCGTGTTCTGGATCACCACCCAGGCATCGACGACGCGACCCGCGGGCAGGGTAAATGCCTGTGTGCCGAGCGGCGCGATCAGGTGCATCGCGTCTTCGCTTCCATCCTCTGCATCTCCGGTGTCTGCGCTTTTGCCTGCGCTGCCCGGATGAAAATCCGGATCATGAATCCGCAAACCGGCGATATCGACATTCAGATAATTTCCGCTGCGCAGGAAGCCGATCGTCTTCTGCAACTGCTGGTCGAATCCGTAGTAAAACGGGGATGCCGTGTTGCCCGCCGTCCAGCGATGCGAAGCAAAACTGCCGTCTTTCGCGCCTGGCTCGTGCGCATCCGCTGTCGCGCGCCCCATGTGGCAGTTCTGGCAGGTTTTTTCCTCTGCGGTGTAGAAGGTGAGCGGATTCTCGTGAGAGAACTTCGACTGCTGCCACTCATCAAATACCGTGAACGCACGTAGCCACTTGTAGTCGTTCAGCATCGGCGGCAGGTTTGCCTTGTGGCAGGCCGCGCAGAACTCCGCCTGATGATAAAGAGGCTGCATCACCGCCTTCGAGTGCCGGTCCAGATGCGCCAGAATCTCCGCATCCGGCACGATTCCGGGAATGCGTCGCCCCTGTTCATCCACCATCACCGAGGGCACGGCAAGCACAAAGCTGCCATTGCCTGCCCGCGAGGAAACCGCCTGAATCGAGTGGCAGACCATGCACGTCACGCCGTCTCGCTCAAAGGGCCGATCCATCGGCGCGACAGGATTCAGCGATCCGCCGAACACACCCACTGGATCGTGGCAACTGTCGCAGTGCCGCGCAAACTCCGGCCCCTTGGTGTGCAACAGGATGTTGACGCTGCCGCGATAAAACGGCTCGCGGAATGCGTTGGCATGCAGCGACTGTCGCCACTGGCGATAGGCCTGCTGATGACAGTGTCCGCAATAGGCTGCGTCAGGAAATGCACTGGGCGGAAGAAACTGATTGCCTGCGATCGTTGCGTTGCCCGGCAGCGCAATCTGCCCTTTGCCAAAAGGAAAGCTGTAGGTCGAGCGAATCTTCTGATCGTATGCGCTGCGAGCGGCGAGATCGGAAGCTGCTGTGCCGGAACCGGCGTAGGCGGCTGGCTTCGCCATGGCCGCCGTGGAAGAAGGCACGCCACTCTCGGCTGCATTCTGTTGGCCCGCACTCCAGCCACTGCGTTGCAGCAGAAAGCCCACAACCAGTAAAAGTAGAATCGCGAAACCCCGGTTTGCAGGACGGCTCATCCAAATCACCCACGCCACTTGCCAGGGCAACGTTCTGGAGCCTGCAAGGTTACTGACAAGCAGCGCTTCCTCGAACGCAGCCACAGCTTCGCGGTACGCGGCAGCACACTCATCCTATCGAAGCGTAAAGACATCTGACAATGCGCCGCGCCGCCGCAACTTCAATTCCTGTCCGCAAAGGTGAGCATCGCCGCGGCAAACTCCTCCGGCCGCTCCACGCAGCCCAGATGCGCCACCGGAAGCTCCGTGTACTCCGCTCCGGAAATCTGCACGGCCAGCGCGCGACCGTCTGCGGGCGTGGAAACCGGATCGCTGACGCCGGCCATCACCAGCGTGCGTGCGCGAATCTCCCTCGCGGAACTCCGAAAGTCTGCATCGCGCACCGCCGCGCAACAGGCGATGTACCCCGCTGGAGGACAGCGCTCCAGCATGGCGCGAATGGACGCCACCTGTTGTGGATGCGTGGCGCGAAAATCGGCTGTAAACCAGCGCTCCAGCGTGCCGGCAATCACCGGAGCCAGCCCTTGCTCGCGCACCAGATCGATGCGCGCATTCCATGCCGCGGCCTCGCCAAACTTCATCGCCGTATTGGCCAGGAACAGGTGCTCGATCTTTTCCGGGGCATGAATGCCGAGCCACTGCCCGATCAGCCCGCCCAGCGAGACGCCGCAAAACGAAAATGCGC
>JAJZHE010000006.1 GCA_021804655.1 Acidobacteriota bacterium | reverse complement strand
ATCGCAGCTTGAGGAGACACGCGCATGAGCGAGGCTGTGAGCGAGGCGAAGACGGTGCAGAATCCGGATGAGCTGGAGGTTGTGGCAGGATTTGCCCACGAAAATCTTGAGGGCTGGATTCCGGAGCTGGCAACTGAGGACGATCTGAAAGCGGCGCTGGAAAAGGCGTTTGATTATCGCGGCGACGTGACGCTGACGCTGAAGTCGGGCGAGCGCGTTGATGCGTATCTGTTCAACCGCGAGACGGGCGCAACGCTGGCGCACTCCTGGGTGCAGTTTTTCCCGGCCAACGCGCTGGAAAAACGCCGCGTGAGTTATGCCGAGATTGCGCGGATCGAGTTTACGGGCAAGGACCGCGCAGCAGGCAAGCACTGGGAGTCCTGGGTGAAGAAGTATGCCGAAAAGAAGGCTGCCGGCGAGAAGAATATCGGCTTGCATCCAGAGGCGCTCGACTAGACTGCCGGAAAGAACGCACCCATGAAGATTTTTGTGACGGGAGCGACGGGTTTTGTCGGCTTCCATGTGGCGCGCGAACTGGCTTCGCAGGGCGCGAAGCTGCGTCTGTTGACGCGCAGCACAAGCAGGACAGGCAATCTGGAACTGATTGGCGGGGATGCCGAGGTGTGTGTGGGTGACCTGGCCGAGCCGGAGTCGCTGCGCAGCGCAGTGGCGGACTGCGAAGCCGTGGTGCATGTGGCGGCGGATTATCGGCTGTGGGTGCGGGATCCGCAGGCGATGTATCGCGCCAACGTGGAGGGAACGCGCCGACTGCTGGAGATGGCGCGAGAGCAGGGCGTGCGGCGGGTGGTCTACACGTCGAGCGTGGCGACGATGGGCTTTCGGCGCGACGGGCTGATCGTGAATGAAGAGACGCCGGTTTCGCTGGCGGATATGGTGGGCCACTACAAGCGATCGAAGTATCTGGCGGAGCAGGAGGCGCTGCGCGCAGCCGAAGCCGGACAGCAGGTGATGATCCTGAACCCGACGACGCCGATTGGCACGCACGACAGCAAGCCGACGCCGACGGGACGGATTACGGTGGACTTTCTGCATCGGCGTTTTCCGGCGTATATGGACACGGGGCTGAATCTGGTGGACGTGAGCGAAGTGGCGCGGGCGCATGCCGCGGCTCTGGAACGCGGCGAGCCGGGACGGCGCTATATTCTGGGCGGAGAAAACCTGACGCTGAAACAGATTCTGGACAAGCTGGCGGCGATGACGGGGATTCCGTCACCGACGGTGGAGATTCCGTATTGGGTGGCGGCGATGTATGCGTTTTTTGAGGAGACGCTGACCGGGCGCATCCTGGGCAGGGAGCCGCGCGCGACGGTGGAAGAAGTGCGCATGGGACGCAAGAAGATGTTTGCCTCCTCGGCGCGGGCGCAGCAGGAGCTTGGATTTCGCGTGGCGCCGGTGTATCCGGCGATGCGTGCTGCGGTGGAGTGGTTCCGCGCGCATGGCTACGCGCCGGCTGGGTGAGACCGATGAGCCAGGGACGAATCGTCGTGATCGCCGCCTTGCGACGCGAAGTTGCGGGGCTGGTGCATGGATGGACACGCGGCGCGACGGATGTTCCGGGCGTGGAATGCTTCGTGAGCGAACGCGCCGTGGTGGCGTATGGAGGGATGGGAGCTGGACGCGCGGTGCGCGCCGTGGAAGCCGCATTGCAGCTTGGTCCTGCGCCGCGGGTGCTGGTGTCGGCAGGATGGGCGGGAGCGTGTGATCGCGCGCGCGGCGTGGGCACGACGGTGCAGGCCGAGGTAGTGATCGATGCGCGCACGGGCGAGCGATTTTTCCCGGACGTCGGGCCGCGTGTCGGCTCTTCAGGAGCGGTGGTGACGGTGGCTGTTCCGGCCGATATTCAGGAAAAACAGCGTCTGCGCGCGAGCTATGGAGCTGCGGCGGTGGAGATGGAGGCTGCCGCGGTGGCGCGGGTGGCGCGGGCGCGTGAAATTCCGTTTGCGGCGATCAAGGCGATCTCAGATGGGGCGGATTTCGAGATGCCGGAGATGAGCGGTTTTGTGACGCAGGATGGGCGGATGCGTGAGGCTGCGTTTGGCCTGCATGTGGCGCTGCGGCCTGCGTTGTGGCGACCTGTGATGGAGATGGCTCGCGGCAGTAAACTGGCTGCGGAGAACCTGCGCGCTGCACTGATGCAATGGCTGGACGAGTATGAAGGCTGAGATGGCAGAAGAGCAAAGGAATGCAACGAAGAGCCTGTCGGCGACGATGCGCGCGGCGGTCTATCGCGGGGTGAACGATGTGCGCGTGGAGACGGTGCCGGTGCCACGGATTGGCGCGGGCGAACTGCTGATTCGCGTGGCGTCGTGCGGCATCTGCGGCACGGACCTCAAGAAGATTCACACCGGGTCGCACTCGGCGCCACGCATCTTTGGTCATGAGACGGCGGGAACGATTGCAGCGGTGGGCGAAGGCGTGACGAAGTTTCGCGTGGGCGAGCGCGTGATGGTTTTTCATCATATTCCGTGCCGCGCGTGTTTTTATTGCCGGAAGAAGACCTTTGCGCAGTGCGCGACGTATAAGCGCGTGGGCGTGACGGCGGGATTTGAACCGGCGGGCGGCGGATTTGCCGAGTTTGTGCGCGTGATGGACTGGATTGTGCGCGATGGCGGCGTGGTGCGCGTTCCGGATGATGTGCCGCTGGAGCAGGCGGCGTTTGTGGAGCCGGTGAATACGTGCCTGAAGGGCGTGAAGATGCTGGGGTTGGAAGCCGACGATACGGCTCTGGTGATTGGCCAGGGACCGATTGGCATCCTGCTGGCCTCGTTGGCGCGGCGCACGGGAGCGACGGTTTTCACTTCGGACCTTTATCCGGAGCGTCATGCGATTGCCGCTGAGTTTGGCTTGCATCATGCGATCCATGCGGGTAAGGAGGATGTGGCGGAGCGCGTGAAGGCGGCGACCGAAGGCCGTGGCGCGGACGCGGTGTTGCTGGCGGTGGGCGGGAATGCGTTGATTGCCACGGCGATGGCGGCGGTGCGGCCCGGCGGCAAGGTGCTGCTGTTTGCGCAGACGCAGCATGGGGAAGCGAGCTTCGATCCGGGAGCGGTGTGCATGGATGAGAAAGCGATGATCGGATCGTATTCGGCTGCGGTGGATATTCAGGACGAAGGATCGGCGCTGGTCTTCGATGGGTATCGCAATGGATTCGATCTGACGAAGCTGGTCTCGCACCGGTTTCCTCTGGAGCAGGCGGTGGAGGCGATCGGCGTGGCGTCGCAGCCAAGCGCGCAGTCGATGAAGATCATGATTGAGCCGGAGGCGCGATGAGTGCAGAGCAGATGGCGATTCCGGAGCGCATGAAGGCGGCGGTGTTGTATGGCAAAGAGGATCTCCGCGTGGAGCAGGTGGAGCCGCCGCGTGCGCTTGACGGTGAAGTGATTCTGCGCGTGGATGCGGCGCTGACCTGTGGGACGGATCGCAAGGTCTATCGACGCGGGTATCACGCGAAGATGCTTCGCCCGCCGATGCTGTTTGGGCATGAGGTGGCGGGGACGATTGTGGAGCGCGGCGCGAGCGTGACGGAGTTTGCGCTGGGCGAGCGCGTGGTGGCGTTGAATTCGGCGCCGTGCGGCGTGTGCTACCTCTGCCAGCGCGATCAGGAGAATCTGTGCGACGACCTGCTCTTCAACAACGGCGCGTATGCCGAGTACATGCGCATTCCGGAGCGGATTGTGGCGAAGAACATGCTTCGGATTCCTGAAGGGATGGCGGCCTCGCATGCGGCGATGACCGAGCCGCTGGCGTGTGCGCTGCATGGATGGGAAGACAGCGGTGCGCGCACAGGCGATACGGTTGCGGTGATTGGCGCTGGACCGCTGGGGCTGATGATGATGCGCCTGGCGGTGTTGGCGGATTGCCGACTGATTGCCGTGGTGAAGCATGCGGAGCAGGCGCGGATGGCGCGGGCGCTGGGCGCGCAGGAAGTGATTGAGTTGGCCGCTGACCGCAATGTGGTGGAGGCTGTGCGCGAGCGGACTCCGGATGGCCGTGGTGTGGATGTGGCGATTGAAGCGGTGGCGCTGCCGGAGACCTGGCAACAGGCGGTGGGGATGGTGCGCAATGGCGGGGTGGTGAATTTTTTTGGCGGGCCGGCGGCGGGAACGACGGTGTGTCTGGATACGAATCGGGTGCACTATGGCGACATCACGCTGAAGGCGACGTTTCACCATACGCCGGCGATTTGCCGACGCGCATTTGAACTGCTGGCAAGCGGGCGATTTGATGCGGAGATGCTGTTGACGGGGCAGGCTGCGCTGGAGGATTTGCCGAAGGTTTTTCAGTCGTGGGGCGCGCAGGCGGGCGAGATCAAGACGGTGATTGTGTCGGGCGCGGCGGAGGGTAGGATAAAGGCATGAGCGCGGGGTACAAGATGCTGGAATCGGCCGAGCGCGAGGAACTGCTGCGAGCCGGATGGGCGGCGCTGCCGGAGAGCTATCGCATGCCGGAGACGACGCCGACGCTGGAGCAAGCGCGTGCATGGTGTCGCCGACTGGCGGAGACGCATTACGAAAATTTTCACGTGGCGTCATGGTTTCTTCCTGAGAAGATGAGGCCGCATTTTCATGCGATCTATGCTTACTGTCGCGTCTCGGACGACCTGGGCGATGAGGTGAGTGGAACGGGGCAGGCGCTGGCGTTGCTGGATTTCTGGCGGCTGGAGTTGGAGGCATGTTATCGCGGCGAAGCGCGGCATCCGGTTTTTGTGGCGTTGAAGGAGACGATTCGCGCCTGCGAGATTCCGATGACGCCGTTTGCGGATTTGCTGACGGCCTTTCGGCAGGACCAGACGGTGACGCGCTACAGGACGATGGAGGATGTGCTGGGATATTGCCGCAATTCTGCGAATCCGGTGGGACATCTGGTGTTGTATGTGTGCGGCTATCGCGATGCGGAGCGCTTCCGGCTTTCGGATTTCACCTGCTCGGCGTTGCAGCTTGCCAACTTCTGGCAGGATGTGCGGTCGGATTATGTGCAGCGAGGACGCATCTATTTGCCGCTGGATGCGATGGAGCGGTTTGGCGTGACGGAGCAGACGATTGCTGACGGAGTGGCGACGGATGAGTTTCGCGCACTGCTGCGGGAGATGACGGCGTATGCGCGGACGATGTTCGAGCAGGGATTGCCGCTGATCGAACAGGTGGATCGCGAACTGGCGGTGGACCTGGACCTGTTCAGCCGCGGCGGGCTGGAGATTCTGCGGGCGATTGAGCGGTGCGAGTACGACGTGCTGCGTGCGCGGCCTGCGATCTCCAGGCGAACGAAACTGGCGCTGGCGATGCGCGCGGTGACGGGAAAGTTTTTGCCCGCGCTGCGACTGCGAGGCCGAGCGGCATGATCGCAGCCAACGAGACGGCAGAGCGGAATGGAGCGGTGCGCGTGGATCCACTGGTGCTGCGCAGCGCATACGAGCAGTGCCGCGCGATTGCCCGGCGCGAAGCGAAGAATTTTTACTATTCCTTTGTGGCGCTGCCGTCGGAGCGCAGAGACGCGATGTGTGCGATCTATGCGTTCATGCGGCGCGCGGACGATCTGTCGGACGATGAGTCGCTGAGCCGCGCCGATCGACGTGCACATCTGACTGCGTGGCTGGCGGAGTGGCATCGCGTGCGCGAGGGCGCGGCGAGCGGAGATGCGGTTTTTCTGGCGGTGCGCGATGCGGCGCAGCGCTTTGCGATTCCCTATGCGCTGCTGGATGAACTGGTGGCGGGAACGACGATGGACCTGGAGGAAAGCGCAGCCAGCCGGGCGGGCAAACCGGATACCTATGCCAGCTATGAGGAACTGGATCGCTACTGCTATCTGGTGGCTTCGGTCGTTGGACTGGTGTGCATTCGCATCTTTGGCTATGCGGAGGAACGCGCGGAATCTCTGGCGGAACAGACGGGCATCGCGTTTCAGTTGACGAATATTTTGCGCGATGTGCGAGAAGATGCGGAGCGCAATCGGGTGTATCTGCCGCTGAGCGAAATGAGCCGCTGTGGGGTGACGGTGGAGCAGTTGCTGCATCGCGACTCGATGGCAGTGAACGAGAGCGAACGCGCGCTGTTGAGCGCTGTGGGTACGCGAGCGGAGCGGATGTATGTAGCGGCGCAGGAGCTGCTGCCGCTGATCGATCCCGTGAGCCGACCGGCGCTGTGGGTGCTGGTGACGATCTATCATCGGTTGCTGCGGCGCATGGAGCGGGAACGGTTTGAAGTGCTGGCGCGGCGCGTCTCTGTGCCGACATGGCAGAAGCTGGCGATTCTGTTGGCGGGGCTTGCGTGGATGGGCTGGATGCGCGTCTTTCCGCAGCGCAGGACGCACCAGAGCGCGACCGGGAGCAGAGGATAAGGGCATTGATGGAAAGCGAGACGCGCACCGCGATGAACCCGGCCGGGTCGGAAGATGCCGCAGCCAACTCCGTGATGGTGGTGGGCGGCGGCGTGGCCGGCATGAGCGCGGCGTGTGCGCTGGCGGATGCGGGATTTCGCGTGACGCTGCTGGAGCGGCGCGGATATCTGGGCGGGCGCGCGGCTTCGTATTTTCATCCCGGCACGGGCGAGGTGATCGACAACTGCCAGCATGTGCTCTTTGGCTGCTGCACGAACCTGATCGATTTTTACAAGCGGCTTGGCGTGGAGGATCGTATTTTCTGGGATCGGCGGATGACGCTGATTGAGCCGGGTGGACGGCGCTCTGTGCTGGAGCCGTCGAAGCTGCCGGCGCCGATGCACGGGTTGCCTGCGATTCTGCGCGCGCACTGCTTTTCCGTTGCGGACAAGGTTGCGCTGATGGTTGCGATGGGCAGCATGCTGCTGCATCACAGGCCGACGAGTGGCCGCTCGCTGCTGCAATGGCTGAAGGCTCATGGGCAGACGGCGGGCGCGCAAAGCCGATTCTGGGAGCTGGTGATTGCCAGCGCGCTGAATGCGAGCCTGGATCAGATTGACCTGGCGTATGCGCAGAAGGTGATTCGCGAGCTGCTGCTGAATTCGCCGGAAGCGGGAGCGATGGGGATGAGCCGCGTGCCGCTGAGCGATTTATATGCGGGAACGGCGGAGTATCTGGAAGCGCGGCGCGGACGGCTGTTGCATGGGCGCAGCGTGACGGGAGCGGAGTGGGATGAATCCGCGCGCCGGTGGACGGTGCAGTGCGGCGAGGAGCGGCTGGAAGCCGAGCATCTGGTGCTTGCGCTTTCCTTTGAGGCGATGGCGAAGCTGTTGCCGACGATGCCGGAGTCTGCGGATGCAGGTGGGTTGCAGGAGCGGCTGAGCAAGCTGACGCACCAGCCGATCTGCAGCGTGCATCTGTGGTTTGATCGCGAGATTACGGAACTGGATCATGCGCTGCTGCTGGATGGAGAGATTCACTGGATGTATCACAAGTCGCGTTGGCAGCCAGTGCGCACGGGCGAGGGCAGTTATGTGGAGCTGGTGATCAGCGCTTCGCACAAGTTTGCCGCACTGCCGCGCGAAGAGGCGATCCGGCGCGCGACGAAGCAACTGGGCGAGTATTTTCCAGCGGCGAAGTCGGCGCGCGTGGTCAAAAGCGCGCTGGTGAAGGAAGTGCGTGCGACGTTTGGCGTGCCTCCGGGCATTGACGCGATTCGCCCCGGCGCGATCTCGCCGTGGCCGCAGTGTTTTCTGGCGGGAGACTGGGTGCAGACGGGATGGCCGGCGACGATGGAGGGTGCGGTGCGCAGCGGCTATCTGGCGGCGGAAGCGCTGTGCCGAAGCGTGGGCGATCCGCGCAGTATCCTGGCCGCGGAGCTGGCTGCGACGGGATGGATGCGGATGTTTGGCTGAGCCTACCGCTTGTTTTCTTTCTGGAGCAGTGAGATGCGCTGCTTTGCCTGCCACTCCTGATCTTTCAGCTTGCCTGCGTCGAGATCGAGAAAGCGCTGATAAAACAGGATGGCGGATTTTTTGTCGCGCAGACGGTCATAGGACGTGGCGAGCAGAAAATCGACGGGCGCGGTGTCGGGCATGAGTTTTGCACGCTGCCCCAGCGCCTGAATGGTGAGCTGCGGCTGGTGAAGTTCCGATGCGGCAAAGGCGACTCCGGTCCAGGCGTCGGCGTTGTTGGCATCGATGGTGGCGGCTTGTTGAAAGGCGTCCAACGCTTCAGCAAAATGCCCGAGACGCATGAGGTTCTGGCCGTGACTGGTGAGCAGATCGGCGTCTTTAGGGTGCGTGCGCAGCAGCGTGAGATCGAGCGCGTCGGCATCGGCGAAGTCGCCGGCATCGGCCTGGACGCGCGCCAGCATGCGAGTGATCTCTTCGTTATCGGGCTTCAGAGTGTGAAGCTGCTGGAGCAGGGGAATAGCTTCGCTTTTGTCTTCGGCGACAAGGACGGCAGCCAGTTGCGCGGTGAGGGGAACGTTGCCGGGATTTTTCTGGACAGCAGGACGCAGAAGCGTCTCGGCTTCTGGATATTTTTTTTCTGTGATGAGCAGGTGGGCCAGTCCGCTGATGGCTGGAGTGGAGTTGGGGTCGCTGGCAAGCAGGCGATGATAGGCGGCCTCCGCGTCTGCGGTGTTTCCGCTGGCCTCGGCAAGGCTGGCGGCAAGGAGCGTGTCCTGGCCTGTCTCGGGCGAGATTTTGAGGGCTTGAATCAGATCGTCGGAAGCCTGGACGTAATTGGGTTTGCCATCGACGCCGACGCGATCAATCTCTGCCAGCGCGCGCCAGGCCTGGGCCAGTGCGGCTTTGCCTTCGAGGCCAGGATCAAGCTGCGTGGCGGCGACGAGAGCCGGGCGCGCCTCGGCGAGCTTGCCGGAGCGAGCCAGCAGCAGCCCAAGCGAAACCTGCGCGGGAAAATTCTTTGGCTGCAGGGCGACACAGCGGCGATAAAGCGCGATGGCGTCGGCGTCGCGATTCTGTTCGTCGGCGACGTAGGCGGCATCGAAAAGAGCGCGCGCATCGGTGGGATGACCGGCCAGCCAGGCGTCGAGCAAGGGCGCAGCGGTCTTCCAGTCCTGTTTGGCGAGCGCGGCTTCGGCGCGGTCAAACTCGGCGGAACGCGCATCGGGCGCAGCTTGCGCGGGTGGCACGTTGACGGGCGAGTGGCTGGCGGGAGTTTGGTCGGCGGGAGCGGATTGAGCAGCAAGAGAAATGGCGCAGCCTGGGCAGAGCAGGACAAGCGCCAGGGCACGCATGGAATCCAAAGTCTTCACGCTTATCAGTGTACTTGGTGGCAGGGTGTGCGATGGAGGAGCAGGCGTCAGGAAGTGGACGGCGGCTCGGCAGAACCCGCGAAGTGAAGCTCGATTTCTTCGAGCGTTCGCCCGCGTGTCTCCGGGAGCAGAAAGAGGGCTGTGGCGAGGTAAGCGAGAGTGCAGGCGGCCCAGAAAAAGAAGATGGTGGAGTAGCCGAAGTGGCCGACGACGGGCAGAAAAAGATCGGCGATCAGCGTGGAGATGCCAAGGTTGAGCAACAGAGCGATGCCCATGCCGACGGCGCGAATGCGCGTGGGCATCAGTTCGGAAAGCATGAGCCAGACGACGACGCCGGGACCGATGGCGAAGGATGTGATAAACAGACCGAGCATGCCGGTGATGAGCCATCCGGTGAGGGCAGACGGCGTTGCGCCGAAGAGAGCGCGGCGAATGAGGAGCGGGCCATTCTGCGCGCTGTCCGGCAAGATGGTCAGGTTCGGTTCCGGGTCGCGGCTGCGGACGGCGGCGATGTGTTCGCCGCCGGAGGCAGAGTAAAGAACGGTGAGAACGCTGGATGGAGTGCTGGTTTGCAATCGATTGTCGATTTGTTGAGGGGAGATGCGGAGCGAGTTCTGGCGGACGAAGCTCTGGACGATCGGCGTCACGTCGCGAAGGCTTGATTCGGAGTGGAGAAAGACGAGGCCGCCGAGAGCCAGAGCCAGCGTGACGCCGGTGGTGCCGAGGATCAGCAGAAAACGCCGTCCCTTGCGGTCCACAAGCGAGACGGCGACCAGGGTCATCAGGCAGTTGAGAATCTTGACGGCGACATCGCCCTGGACGGCGTGGTCGGCGGATAATCCTGCCTGGCGCAGAATGACGACGAGGTAGGCGAGGATCGAGTTGATGCCGGTGGCCTGGTTGAGCGAGAGGACGGCGCAGGCCAGGAAAAACGGCACCAGATATTTGCGTTGCAGGAGGGACTCGGTGCGCGCCGCGCTTTCTGTGGTGGAGCGGACGGCGAGCATCTCCTGCATCTCGCGCTCTGTTTCTTCCGGAGTTGCGATGCGAAGCAACGCTGCGCGGGCAGCGTCGGTTTGCCCCTGCCGGGCCAGCCAGCGCGGCGACTCGCTGAGAAAAAATGAGCCGACGGTGAAGAGGATGCCGGGATAAAGGATGGAAAAGAACATGCCGCGCCAGGCGTGATTCTGCGCGGCGCGGATGAGCGCGGCGCTGCCGTGCGCGGCGGCGATGGCGGACTCGGCGCGATGAGTGTAAAAAAGCCCGGTGAATGCGGCGACGACGATGCCCAGCGTGAGCATGAACTGAAAGATGGCGGTGCCGCGCCCGCGGTTGGCTGCGCTGAGGCATTCAGCGAGGTAAAGCGGAATGACGACGCCCATGATGCCGCCGCTCATGCCCTGCAAAAGGCGGCCAAGCAGAAGCGGTAGGAAGCTCTGCGAGAGGACGATGATGCCGACGCTGCCCAGAAAGGTGAGTCCGCCGAAGATCATCATGCGCCTGCGCCCGTAGAGATCGGCGAGCAGCCCGCCTGCGAGGGAAGAAAAAATGCCTCCGCCGAGGACCGCGGCGACGATGGCGGAGGTCTGCGCGACGGTGAGGTCGATGGTCTTGCCGAGATAGAGCAGTGCCGCGGCGATGATGCCGACGTCGATGCCGTAAAGCAAACCGCCGAGGCCGGAGATGAGCAGGAGAAATCTGCCGTAGTGGATGCGGTTGCCGAGGCCGGAGACGCTCACCTGGATTCTCCCTGTTCAATGACGGCTTTCTGCAGGTGGCGTGGATGATCCATGTCGATGCCGCGCGCAAGGGCCATCTGATAGGCGAAGATTTGCAGGGGAACGACCTCGGCGGCAGGCAGGAGATATTCGCTGAGCGGCTCAACGAAGATGCAATCGGTGGCTCGTGAGCGTACGGCGTCATCGTCGCGGTTGGCGATGGCGATAACGCGCGCCTGCTGCGTACGAAGCTCCGTGAGCGTCTGGAGCGTCTTCCGATAGCGGAGCACGGAGTCTTCCAGGTCAGGATCGACGGTGGCCAGGACGACCAGAGGAACCGTATCGCTGACGAGCGCATTGGGGCCGTGGCGGAGTTCGCCGGAGGGATACGCCTCGGCGTGGACGTAGGCGGACTCCTTCAGCTTCAAAGCGCCTTCGCGCGCGATGGCGTAATGGATTCCGCGTCCGAGATAGAGGAAGGTTTGAGCGTCCTGATATCTGCCCGCGATGGCGGTGACACTGGCCTGCCAGGGGTCCAGTTGCGCGGCCAGAAGGTCGGGCAGCGCGTGAAGCTCGGCAAGACGCGCGGCAATCTGCGCGGGCGTGAGCGTCTGCCGCTGCTGCGCTTCATGGAGCGTGAGCAGCGAGAGCACGATCAACTGACAAAGAAAACTTTTGGTGGCCGGGATGGCGAGTTCCGGCCCGGCAGCCAGCGGAAGCGAAACGGAAGCCTCCGTGGCGAGCGTGGAAGCCGCATGGTTGGTGATGGCAAGGGTGCGCAGTCCGCGGGAACGCGCGAGGCGCAAGGCTGCCAGAGTGTCCGAGGTTTCTCCGGATTGAGAGAGGGTGATGAGCGAGCCGCCGACGGACGCACTGAGCGGTCGCGTTGCATACTCGCTGGCGTATTCGACATCGACGGTGGCCGCGGCGAGATCTTCCAGCATGATCTCCGCTGCGAGCCCGCTGTGACGGCTGGATCCGCTGGCCGCGATGACGACAGGAACCGAGGCGCTGAAGCTGTCGCGAACAGGCTGCCAGGCATCGCGGCGCAGACTTTCTGCGTCGCAATAAAGCGCAAGAGTGCGGCGCGCGGCATCGGGTTGCTCATGGATTTCCCGCAACATGGCGTGCGCGTAGGTGGGCATCCATCCATTTTTGTTCGCAGCGGCGGTACTGTCAAAGGAATCTTCGCATCTAAATCGAACGACAGGGATAAAAATTCTGTACAAACGATGGCGCGTGGAGGATTGAGTTGAAGAATATCGTCCGATGTTTTCTTGTCGCATGGGCAGTTGTCTTCTCCGGTTTTGTGGTTTCAGCCCAGCCGCTGCGACTGTTTTATATGGACGACAGCGAGGCAGCGTCGCAGTCGTTTGAAGCGCATGCGGCGAAGATCGATCTGCTGGTGCCGACCTGGTATCAGGTGGATGGGGATGGTCTGCTTTCCGGCGGAGCGAAGCCGGAGGTGATGCGCCTGGCGCAGCAACGAAAGGTTGGCGTGATGCCGATTGTGTCGCTCTTCGACACCGATGTCTTTCGCGACCTGGCAAGCAGTCCCATCGCCCAGACGCGCATGAACGATGCGATGATTCGCGAGTGCAAAGCGCATGGCTACACGGGTTTTCAGATCGACTTCGAGCATATCTACTGGACCGATCGCGACCTGCTGACCGATCTGGTGGCGCGATCCGCGGCGGCGCTGCATTCGGCGGGATTTCAGCTCAGCGTTGCGGTGGTTCCGAATGCTCCCGGATACGTGACGGCGAAGGATGGCTTTGAAGCGTGGATCTTTCGTGAATGGCGCGGGGCCTATGACCTGGCCGCGTTGGGGAAATCGGCGGATATGATCTGCCTGATGACCTATGACCAGCACACGCGCTGGACGATGCCGGGGCCGGTTGCTGGATGGCAGTGGACGAATGAAAATGTGAAGTATGCGCTGAAAGTGGTTCCGAAGGATAAGCTGCTGCTGGGGATTCCGCTGTATGGCTATCGCTGGTATGCGGACAGTCCGGAGCAAAGCCAGGATGGCGAGTCTCCGCAGTTGACGGCGGACGAGATCAGCGCTCCGCATGCGCTGCAACTGGCGGCGAGCTATCGCGCGGGCAAGGTGGAGTGGGATGCGGAAGATCATACGCCGTATTTTTATTTTTATCGGCAGCAGATGCGGGAGTGGGTCTACTTCACCGATGCGAAGGCGTTCCAGGAGCGTGCCGGACTGGTGAATCAGTATGGTTTGAAGGGCTTTTGCGCCTGGGTTCTTGGATCAGAGGATCCAAAGATATGGCAAACGCTGCCGGATCGTGCACAATGAAGCAGGAGACGAAGCGGGCATGACATATTTTCTCTTCAAGACGGAACCGGGCGTGTATTCCTTTGCGGATTTTGAACGCGATGGGGAGACAATCTGGGACGGTGTGACGAATCCCCAGGCGGTGAAATATCTGCGCGAGATGAAGGCCGGGGCGCGGTGGATTTTCTATCATACGGGCGATGAGCGATGCGCGGTGGGAACCGGCACGGTGCTGAGCGTCGATCCGAAAGACCCGAAGGTGCCGGTGGTGCGCGTGAAGGTGGGGAAAAAACTGCGGCAGCCCAAAAATCTGGCGGCCATCAAGGCGAATCCGCTGTTTGCGCAGTCGCCGCTGGTCATCATTGGGCGATTGTCGGTGGTTCCGCTGACGGCTGAGCAGTGGGCGTGGTTCCTGGACTGAGCGCACAGCGGGACGGTGTTTCGTTACAATCGAAAGATATGCTGCGAATGGAAACAGCCGGCGAATCGCACGGCGAGGCACTGATTGCGCTTCTTTCGGGAGTCCCTGCGGGAATTCCGGTTGATCTTGAGTTTGTGAACCGTGAGCTTTGGCGCCGCCAGCAGGGTTTTGGGCGGGGCGGTCGCATGAAGATCGAGACGGACAAGGCGCATGTGCTCTCTGGCGTGCGGCATGGCAAGACGATTGGCGCTCCCATTGCGATCGAGATTGCGAATCGCGACTGGAAAAACTGGGAGGAAAAACTTCCAGTTGATGCGGGGGATGCGGAGAAGCATCAGGCTGTGGAGTCGCCTCGGCCAGGCCATGCGGACCTGCCGGGGGCGCTGAAATATAACTTTGCCGATGCGCGCTATGTGCTGGAGCGAGCTTCAGCGCGGGAGTCCACGTCGCGCGTGGCCGCGGGCGCGTTTGCCAAGCTGCTGCTGCGGCATCTGGGGATTGAAGTTGCCAGTCATGTGATCCGCGTGGGTCGCGTGGAGCTGAGCCGCGCCGCAGCGTGGGAAGAGATTGTCGCGGTCTCGCGCAAGGACGAAGTGCTGTTGAGCTGCGTGGATGCGGAGACGGAAGCAAGGATGCGCGAGGAAGTGGCTGAATGCGCGCGCACGGGCGACACGGTTGGCGGCGTCTTTGAAGTGGTGGTGCATGGTTTGCCCGCAGGTGTGGGCACGTTTGCCAACTGGGATGAGCGTCTGGATGGACTGCTTGCGTGGGCGGTGATGAGCTTGCAGGCGGTGAAGGCGGTGGAGATTGGCCGCGGCGTGACGGCGGCGGAGAGCTTTGGCTCGGCGGTTCATGATGCCATTCACTATGCGGAGGATGCGGGCGATCGCCCTACGCGCTTCGTTCGCCACCAGAACAACGCGGGCGGAATCGAAGGCGGCATCAGCAATGGCGAAGACGTGATTGTGCGCGGATATCTGAAGCCGATCTCGACGTTGCGCAAGCCGCTTGCATCGGTGCGTTTTGATACGCGCGAGGCGACGGCGGCCAGCTATGAACGCTCGGATATCTGTGTGGTGCCGGCGGCCGGGGTGGCAGCGGAGGCGATGGTCGCATTTGTGATCGCGCAGCAGGTGCTGGCAAAATTTGGCGGAGATTCTGCGCTGGAGTTGCAGCGCAATTACGAAGGCTATCTCGATCAGATTCGCAGATTCTGACGGGAGCGCCGAGGCAGGAATGGACAGCACGATGATCCTGACGATCAGAAAATATCCGGACCCGGTGCTGCAACAGCCCGGTGAACCGGTGACTGAGTTTGACGATGCGCTGCGCGGTTTTGTGCGTGACATGTTTGAGACGATGTATGCAGCGCAGGGGATTGGGCTGGCTGCGCCGCAGGTGGGCGTCTCAAAGCGCGTGACGGTGATTGACCTGAGCGGCGGCAAAGACCCGGAGCAGAAGATGGTGCTGGTGAACCCGGAGATTATCGAGCGCGCGGGCAAGTTGTATGAAGAAGAAGGCTGCCTGAGTTTTCCCGAGATTCGCGAAAAAGTGGTGCGTGCGGCAACGGTGACGGTGCGGGCGCAGGATGAGCACGGGACGTGGTTTGAAGTGGATGGCGAAGAGCTGCTGGCGCGGTGCATGCAGCACGAGATCGATCACCTGGATGGAGTCCTGTTTATCTTTCGCATCAGCGGGTTGAAGCGGGATCTGGCGCTGCGTAAAATCCGCAAGATGCAGCGAGCTGGCGAGTGGTGAGGCCGCTGCGGCTGGTCTACTGCGGAACACCGGATTTTGCCGTGCCCACGCTGCATGCGCTGCTTGCCGCAGGGCATGAGATTGCGCTGGTCATTACGCAGCCGGATCGCCCGGTGGGACGCAAGCAGACGATGACCGCGCCGGCGGTGAAGATGCACGCACAGCAGCTTGGGCTGAGCGTGGAGCAGCCGGAAAAGATTCGCCGGAATGAAGCCTTGCAGCAGCGGCTGGAGCAGTTGGCTCCGGATGCGATGGTCGTGGTTGCCTATGGGCGAATCCTTCCGGAATGGATGTTGCGGTTGCCACGGTTGGGCTGCATCAATCTGCATGGATCGCTGCTGCCGCGGCATCGTGGTGCGGCGCCGATTCAGTGGGCGCTGGCGATGGGCGACGCGGTGACGGGGAATACGACGATGCTGCTGGACGAAGGTCTGGATACAGGGCCGATTCTGCTGCAACAGATGATGCCGATTGCGCCGGAGCATACGGCGGTCGAGCTTTTTTCGCTGTTGGCCGAGGCGGGTGCGCCGTTGATGGTGGAGACGCTGGCCGGGTTGGCGAATGGCACGATTGCGCCGCAGCGGCAGGATGAGAGCAAGGCAACGGTGGCGCGGCTGTTGGAGCGCGAAGACGGACGGATGGATTTTGCCGCGTATACAGCGACGCAACTGTGGAATCGCTGGCGAGGATTTCAGCCATGGCCGGGAGCGTTTACGACGTGGCAGGGGAAAAAGCTGATTGCGCACCGAGTGAGACCCGCGGAGCAGGCGGGAGCGGCGGTTGCAGGGCGCGTGATGGCAGTGGATCAGCGGTTGCTGGTTGCCTGCGCTGCGGGAACGTGGCTGGAGATGGAAGAGCTTCAGATGGAAGGGCGGAATCGGGTTCCGGCAAAGGAATTTCTGCGTGGAACCACAGTGTCCGCAGAGACGCGCTTTGGCGATGCTGCTTCGTTTTCGGAGGTGTAGATGGCGAAGTCACGCGGCGGCGCCAGGGGTGATTTGATTCTCGAAGCCAGCCTGAATCATGGAACAGGATCGATGAAGAGCGCGCCTGCGCGCACAGCCGCTTTTCACCTCCTGCTGAGGCTGGAGAGTTCCCGGGATCACGCGGACGATCTGCTGCGCGGGGCGCGCGTGGAGCGCTTGAGCGCGCAGGATCGCGATCTGGCCACTGCGCTGGTGATGGGCGTGTTGCGCTGGCAGATTCTGTTGGATCGGCGCATTCGCGCATATCTGTCGCGACCTGCGGCAAAGCTCGATCCGGCGGTTCGGATTGCGCTTCGTTTGGGCGCATTTCAGTTGCTTGGAATGGACAGGATTCCGGATCATGCTGCGATTGGAGAAAGCGTGGCCTTGTGCCGTTCGGCAGGCCATGCGCATGCGTCGAGGATGGTGAATGCGGTGCTGCGCAGGATTGCGGCAGGCGCGCGCGGGCTTCCCGATGCGGACTCTGCGAGGGATGAGGCAGAACTGGCGGCGGCACATCCGGAGTGGATGGTTGCGCGATGGGTGAAGCATTATGGACTGGAGCAGGCAAAGCTGCTGTGTGCGCATGGCCAGCAGCAGCCGGAGACGCACTTGCGGTTGGTGGATGCGAATGCAGGAGTCGAACTGCAAGCCGATGCCGCTGTGAAGGTCGATGGGCAACTGCTGCGCTGCGCCGTGCGACTGAGCGCCGGTGATTCCAGGGTTGCGGAGCTGTTGCGCAGCGGGCGAGCGCGCGTTCAGGACGAGGGGTCGCAATTGGTTGCGGAACTGGCGGGGCACGGCAAGCGGATTCTCGATTGCTGCGCGGCGCCGGGTGGCAAGACGATGATCCTGGCGGAACGGAATCCGGAGGCGGAGATCGATGCGTGCGATGCAAGCCTGCCGCGTCTGGAGGCGATGCGGCAGAGGCTTGCCGCGATCTCTGCCTTGCCATGGACACGGCGCATTGCTGCGCATCACGCCGATGCCGTGGAGTGGATTGCGCAGCAGCGGGCGTGCCATTGGGATATGGTTCTGGTGGATGCTCCGTGCAGTGGAACCGGGACGCTGGGACGCAATCCAGAGATTCGTCATCGGTTGTCGGAGAAAGATTTGTTGCCGTACGCGGAGCGCCAGAGTGCGTTGCTGGCGGCGGCGATGTGTGCGTCCAGTCGGCGCATTGTCTATTCGACATGCTCGCTGGAGCCGGAAGAAAACGCGCAGGTGGTGGCAACGGCGATGGCTGCGCATCCGGAATGGCGGCTGCGTTCACTGGCGGACGAAGTGGCGCGATTGCAACGTACGGGCCTGTTGACGGAGACCGGTGTGGAGTGGCTGCGGAGCGGGTTGCAGGCCGACGGCACACTTGTCATGATGCCGAAGCGTCTGGATGCGGATTGCCTGGTGCGCGTGGATGGATTCTATGTGGCGCTGCTGGAGTTGGACGCGTCTGTTGCGCCGCATGCTAGAGCATTTTCCGGAAAGGTGTAGACCAAGACCATTCTGCGGATTGGATTTTTCCTCAAGAAAAATCCACCCTCATGAACTTCGGAAAGTTCGCAGTATTCCGGAAAGTGCCTTAATGCGCAACGGTGAGAGAAATAGTATCCCCGACAGCAACGCGGGAGCCGGCCGGTGGCTCCTGATGGACGATGGAGCCAGGCAGCACGAGAGGATGAACCGGCGCAGGTATATCGGCCTGCATCTGGACCGCGGGGACACTCTGCACGGGAGTATCGAGCCATCGAAGCGGCGCAATCTGGATGCCGACCTTTGCCAGTGTTGAACGGACGTTGTTGAATGCCATGCCTGTGAAATCAGGCATGACGAAGCCATTCGCTTCGCCTGGATCGGCCACAGCAACCAGCAGTTGTACGGAGGGCTGTTCGATGCCGAGCGCTTTTGCGGGCGGATCCTGAGCCAGAACGGTGCCCGCCTGGTCGGTATCATTCGGAAGATGCGCGGTGGCGCTGGATTGAAGACCGTTGCTGCGCAAAGCCATCATCGCAGTCCGCTCCTGCTCTCCGACAACCGCGGGAACTTCCACGCGCTGCGGGCCTAGACTTTGGGAAACTCGGACCTGCCACTCACGACGCACTACGGTTCCGGGCGCGGGAGACTGACTGACGATGTGTCCGGAGGCGACGTCGGTGGAGTAGTAGCTGTGATCGACTGCCAGATTCAGGTCCAGTCCTGCAGTCTCGCTGCGTGCTTCTTCCAGCGTCATGCCACGCAGCGAAGGGACACGAACCTCAGCTCCGTGAATGGCAAAGTGCATGGTGAGTACGGCAAACAGCAGGCTGGTGGCCACCAGTGCGGCCATTAGCAATACAGCCTGAAATACATTGCGAAATGCGCGGATCGACATGGTGGACTCTTTGTCGCTTCAGGGGAGCGGTTGACTTTCGTCCAATTCAATTTCTGCATGGATCGATGCAGTCCCTGACAACATTGCGGAGACGGAGCAGTATTTGTTTTTCGACAGTGCCACGGCGTCTTCCACCGCTTTGCGGCTGAGCTTGCCATAGGCGCGGTAGACCAGACGGATGGTTTGAAAGGAACGCGGATGCTCCTGGCGACGCTCGGCGTGCGCGGTGACGGTTAATCCCTGCAAAGGCTCGCGCTTTTTTTGCAGGATGCTGATGACATCGACGGAAGTGCAACTGCAGAGGGCCATCAGCACAGCCTCTACCGGGCTGGGTCCGTCGGCGTGTTCGTCGCTTGTGTCGAGCGTGAAAGTGTGGCCGGATTCCGATCGAGCGAGAAAGGATTCCGGATTGGGTTGATTTGGTTTCCATTCGCTGGATGCAATCATCTTGCTGGCTCCGTTCAGCGCAGGTTATCCGTCTGCGGCTCGGGATGGATGAGTACCTTGTAGACTTCAGGGCAGGCGATCTTGAAGCGATCTTCAAGATCGGTGATGACCTGGTGGACGCGCGCCATGGGCAGCGCATCCGGCATGGTGCAATGGAAGCTCACCTGCAGGTGATCTCCAGTGCGACCGATCAGAATGGCGTGAACATCGATCACTTCGCTGAAACGTGCAGCGGTCTGGCGCAACAGAATCTCCAGTCGTTGAGCCTCACGATATTCCTGCTCTTCCAGCGCAATGTCCAGGACGACGGGTTGTTCAATGGTTGCCGGCTCACTTTCGATGTGTGTGAGCACCTCGGCCAGTTCTGGAATCTCGCTCAAGATTTCGGCTTCCATGCCAGTTACAAAGCTGTGCGCCTCCGCCAGCGAGAGCGTCTCATTCAACTCGACGTGAAGCTCGACGCGCAATTTCTTCGCAACCGATTGGACGCTGACTTCGTGCACGCCGACGTTGTTGCGAGCGGCAACGGCTCGCACGCGATCGAAGATGCTTTCTGTGGCGGACTCGCGGGGAATGGCATGAATCACGACATCGGCGTCGGGGACAACGCTGTGGACAGCCTGTGTCGCAGCACGCACCAACTCGCCGGTGTGTTCAAAGGTATAGGAGCGCGGCAGAGCAAGAGTCAGATCGGCAAAGGTTGCCGATCCTGCGGTGCGGATGCGCGCCTGCTCGACGGCAAGCACGCCGGGCACCGATTCAACTGCATGCTGGACACGCGTGCGCGTCTCGACAGGTGCTGCGTCGAGCAGCGCTCCCACGGTCTCTCTGGTCAGCTTCCAGGTGAGGTGCAGAATCATGAGCGAGACGCAGATGGCTGCCAGCGGGTCAGCAAGATGCAGCAGCCGGATGTGAAATTGCGCACCGAACCAACTGAGGCACAGGCCGCAGAGGACAGCGAGAGTGGACCAGATGTCCGAGGCGAAGTGAAAAGCGTCGGTTGCAAGCGCCGTGCTTTGAAATTGAGTTGCAGCCCGGTGCAACGCCCGCGAGCGCCACCCGTCCACAGCGATGGATGTGAGCAGCACCGCCACCGGCCAGATGGAATGCTGTACATGAGTCTGACCGGACCAGATTCTGCGGATCGCTTCCGAGAGAATCCACACGCAGGAGATGGCCATCAGCCCGGCTTCGACAAAGGCGGACAGATTTTCAAACTTGGCGTGTCCATAGGGATGGTCGTCGTCAGCGGGTTTGTCGGAAACGCGTACGGAGAAAAATGTGATGGTGGATCCTGCCAGGTCCAGGGCGGAATGCGCTGCATCCGACAAGACGCCGAGCGAGCCGCTGAGCAGTCCTGCGGCGAGTTTCAGCGCCGTCATCACAGCCGCGGCAAGCAGAGATCGGAACGCAACCTGACGCTTGGCGTCGGAGGCTTCCGATGAGACTGCAACGTGCTGCAATGGGATCGTCATGGAGGTTCAGGCTAAACTGCCAGGCTCAAATTTGCCAGCGGCGTTTATCTGGGCGCAATCCGCAGGCGTTGTACCGCGGCGCTTCGCCGAGTAAAGCCCTGCGATTCCCAGCGTGTAGGGCGTCCAGCGTGCGTCTTCAAAACCTGCGGATTCAATCTGCGCGACGAACTGCTGCGGTGCTGGAAAACGGCGCACGGATTCAGGCAGATATTCATACGGACCGGATTGACCATAGACAGCTTTGCCAATGGCTGGAACCGCGCATCGAAAATACCACTGGTATGCTTTGCCGAGCGCACCGTTAGGTTCGCTGAAATCGAGGATGCCGAGTTGACCGCCGGGGCGCAGGACACGCGCGAATTCTTGCAGTCCCTGCGAATAATTCGCCAGGTTTCGGAAGCCAAAGGCGGTCGTGATGAGGTCCACCGAGGCGTCGCGCAAAGGAAGGCGCAGTGCATCCGCTTCGATGGCGATTGCGCCACGTCCGGAGAATTTTGCGGCGCCGCGCCGCAGCATTTCATGGGCAAAATCAGCGGCAAGAATGGGCTGCGCCTGCAGCGGACGACGCCGAAGCAGAGCCATCGTCATATCACCTGTTCCGCAGCAAAGATCGAGAACAATCGCATTGGGCTGCACAAGAACCGTGCGGAAGGTGCGCGCTGCACGCCACCACCACAGTCGATCGATATTTGCTGAAAGCAGGTGGTTCAGCAGATCGTAGCGCGGCGCGATGGAGTTGAACATCTGTCGCACGTTGCGCGCTGCGCTTTGTTCGTCCATGGCACCGTCGGGTTGGGCGCCCGCAGCGGGTTGCTGCGCAGTCATAGCGGCATCTCCGAGCTTTCAGCGGCTGCCATGGCAAGCATTGCGTGCGCAGCGTGGAGCAGTTCGTCGTGAGTGACATCTTCAGCGACGGTGGCATCGCCGATGCCGACAGGAAGAATATAGCGTCGAAGATCACCTAGATGTTTTTTGTCCCGCGCAGTGAGTGCGACGAGACGTTCTGCGCGCAGATTCAGACGCGGGAGCGGGCCGTAGAGCATGACGGAGGCAATGAGGGAGTGGAACTGCGCGGCTGTGATGGTTTTGCGCTGGAGCGCCACATGAAAAGCGGCGATCATGCCCCAGGCGACAGCTTCACCGTGCAGCAACTGGCGATACCGCGTTGCCGCTTCGATGGCGTGGCCGAGCGTGTGTCCGAGATTCAAAATCATGCGCAGGCCGCCCTCATGCTCATCGGCGCTGACCACTTCGGCTTTCATGCGGACTGAAGCGGCGATGACCTTTTGCAGTGCGGCTGGATCGCGCTGCAGCAGCGGCTCTGCGTTCGACGCCATGTATCGAAACAGCGCGCGGTCGCGAATGATTCCCGCCTTCAGGCTTTCGATCAGTCCGGCACGAAGTTCGCGTTCCTGAAGCGTGGATAAAACTTCGATATCGGCGACCACGGCAAGCGGATGATGAAAAGCGCCGACGAGATTTTTCCCTTCCGCAAGATTGACTCCGGTCTTGCCGCCGACGGAGGAATCGACCTGCGCCAGAAACGTGGTTGGAACCTGAATATAAGGAATGCCGCGCATGAAGATTGCAGCCAGAAATCCACCGACATCGCCCACGATTCCGCCGCCAAAAGCGATCAGCAGGGAACTGCGGTCTCCACCGGAAGCGACCATCTGGCGGCTGAGTTTTTCCACATTGGCCAGTGTTTTATTGCGCTCGCCCGGCGGAAGAAAGAGCACGATGGGCGAGTCCTGGAAGCTTTGCAGGAAGCGCGTGGACCAAAGCGCCCAGATCTCCGGCGAAGTGAGGACGAAAATGCGGCGCGGCAGTGCCGTTGTTTTGCTGGCCGTGTCGCCGACCTTCGCTGGCATCGTTTTGCGGATGAGCGGGAGCAGGTTGGCGAGCAAACCGGCACCGACATGCACAGGATAGGCCGCTGTCGCTGTGCGCACTTGGATCGTCTGCATACATTTCATCGTATCGCATGATGTGAACCCGCGACGCCGAGAATGCTCCTTGGAAAGAGGCCGCGATGATAGCCTCAAAAGTTATGGCAACAGAGGAAAAAGAGGCTGCAATCACGGTTGATTTTCTTGTTCTCGGCGCGGGGATTGCCGGGTTGCGGGCTGCACTGTCGCTGGCGCGGCACGGAACGGTTCTGGTGGTGACCAAAGAGGCCAGATGGGAATCGAACACGCATTACGCGCAGGGCGGCATTGCGGTGGCGATGGGCGGCGAGGCCGACGTGGCATTGCATGTGCAGGATACGTTGTCCGCGGGCGATGGGCTGGTGTACGGTCCGGCGGCTGAGATTCTGGTGAGCGAAGGCCCGAAACGCGTGGAAGAGTTGATGGAGTGGGGAACGCGCTTCGATCGACACGAAGGAAAACTGTTGCTTACACGGGAAGGCGCGCACAGTCTGCCCAGGATTCTGCACGCCAACGGAGACGCTACCGGAGCGGAGATTGGGCGAGCTTTAGCGGTGGCAGCGCAGGAGAGCGAAACGATTCAATTTGCAGAGTGGATGACCGCAAGTGCGCTGTTGATGGACGAAGAGCGCGTGGTGGGTGCGGAGCTGCTGGATGCGGCAAACAAACGCTATCGTGTATTTGCGCGGGCGACGCTGCTGGCCACCGGCGGAGCGGGGCAAGTCTACAGCGAGACGACGAATCCCTTGGTTGCGACGGGCGATGGCCTGGTGTTGGCATTGGAAGCCGGAGCCGTGCTGGCGGATATGGAGATGTACCAGTTCCATCCAACGGCGCTCAGCCTTCCCGGTGTTCCGCGATTTCTGTTGTCTGAGGCGTTGCGGGGCGAAGGCGCGCTGCTTGTGAATGCGCGCGGAGAGCGTTTTATGGAGCGTTATCACCCGTTGCTGGAGCTGGCCCCGCGAGATGTGGTTGCCCGCGCGATTGTGAACGAGAGTTTTGCAGAAGGCGCGGCGCAGTCCGCACATATTTTTCCAGCGCCCATTTTTCTGGATATGCGCGCGGTACGAGGCGTCAATCTGGCAGAGCGGTTTCCTGGCATCAGTCGCTTTCTGGCCGAGCAGGGGCTGCGCCTTGACCGCGACAGAATCCCGGTGAGTCCCGCAGCGCATTACATGATGGGCGGCGTGAAGACAGACCTGCATGGCAGAACCACCGTTGCCGGCCTGTATGCGGCCGGTGAGGTTGCGTGCACGGGTGTGCATGGCGCCAACCGCCTGGCGTCCAACTCGCTGCTGGAGGGGTTGGTCTTTGGCGCTCGATCGGCGTCAGCAATGGCGGCAGACTGTGCGTTTCTTGCAATGCCTTCTGCGTCAGGAGATTTCGTTCCATCCGGATCTTCGCGGGAAGAGGTGGATGCTGCAGCGGGACAGCGAATCGAAGCCTCCATCACTGCGCTGCGCTCGATGATGTGGCGATGTGCGGGTCTGCTGCGCGATGCCGAGTTGCTGCTGGACGGCAGCAGGGAACTGGAGAAAATGAACGAGCAGATTACCGATTTCTCGATTGCAGGATCAGGCTCACGCCGCACGGCGGAGGCGAAGTCGCTGGTGGGAGTTTCGCGAGCTGTGCTGAAAAGCGCACGCGCGCGCTGCGAGAGCCGAGGTGGGCATTTCAGAAAAGATTTTCCGCACAAAGAGGATTCCTGGCAACAACTGCATACGCACTATCGAGCGGACGGCACGATCACGCTGGAGCGCTTCGGCGCATAAGCGGGCAGTTCCTGCGACGCGGAAGATGGAGCCAAGCCGTCCAGCCAGCGCTTCAATGCAGGTGCTGCTTGCGGGTCAGTCTCGTAGGGAGGCTTCAGCCAAACCGCCATTTTACTCGCTGAATCTTCCTGATAAGCCAGTGGTGCTGCGGCATTGGTGGAAACCAGCCAAAGCGAAGGAGTCCTCATTGCGCGCACTGAACCGGAAAGATCGAAGCGATCGCTCAGCAGCCAGCGTGCGGGCACGAGGCGACTTCTGGGATCGCGCAGGATGGCATCGAGTGGATGCTGCAAGGGCTGATCGAGTACGACGCCGCCGATTTCAGGATGCTTGACTGCGAGTTCCACGGCAAGGTTCGCGCCAAGATTTGTTCCCCAAACCACAATGTTTCGAGCCGCAATAAATTTTGTTTCTGCGATCCAGGACAATGCGTAATCTGCGTCCTGCAGCATCTGCTTTTCTGACGGTTTTCTGCCAGCGCTCTCACCGTAGCCGCGATAATCGAAGGCCAGGACGTTCAGATGTTGTTGGTGCAGAAATGCGTCGAGCGGCAGCGTATCGCCGATGTTGCCATTGGCGCCGTGCAGCACCAGAATTGTCTTGTGAGGAAGCGATGCGTCTGTGGGAATCCACCATCCGTCGAGCTGCGTGACGCCTGTCTCGGAGGCATCGAAACGGACAGGCTGAAAGGCGATCGAAAGACTTTGCGGCGTTGCACGCAGCACGTGGGAGGGATGGAAGAGCAGTTGCCAGCTTCCTTGCCAGAAGAGAAAACAAACCAGAATCCAGGCGCAGAATGCTGCTCCCAGGAACGCGATCAAGATAGCCTGAAGCAGCCATCGGACGGAGACGTTGGGAAACTGTGGATCGGGTTTGCGGAGATCGACGGAGAGATGTTCCCATGGGCGCGGAGCGGGCGCTTCCGGCTTCGATATTCTGTGCGCCTTTGCCTTTTGCTGTTGCGCGGAAGCGCGCTCGTTTGGATTTTTCTTCATGGGACGACAAGGATGATTTCAGGATGTGACTGCGGAAGCATCGGCGAAGCATGGGCTGGGATGCTTCCGCAGGGTCGATCTTAGTAGTGAACGATGGCGGAGAAGGAATCCGACTTCAAACTTGCGCCGCCCACCAGCGCGCCATCAATCTCCTCTTCATTCAGCAGAGAAGATGCGTTCTCGGGCTTGACGGAACCGCCGTAGAGGATGCGCATGGCGGCGGCGATGTCACTGCCCAGCAGCCGCGCAACTTCTGCACGAACGATGCTGTGTGCTTCAACGGCCATCTCTGGCGTGGCGGTTTTTCCCGTGCCAATTGCCCACACCGGCTCATAGGCAATCACAATGGAGGCGGCCATCTCGGCTGTAATGCCATCCAGTCCGCCCGTCAATTGAGTCTTCAATACGGCGGCTGTGTCTCCGGCTTCGCGTTCGGCCAGCAGCTCTCCGATGCAGACAACGGGAATGATTCCATGCTTGAGCGCGGCGTGCAGCTTCTTGTTGACGATGGCATCGGTCTCGGCAAAGTACTGACGTCGTTCAGAGTGGCCGATCAGCGTGTGCGTCGCTCCCACGGCCTTCAACATGATGGGCGAAGTCTCTCCGGTGTATGCGCCTTCGTTTTCAAAGTGCATGTTTTGCAGGCCAACGTGAACGTTGGAACCGGCGGCAGCCTTGACCACAGTGGCCAGCGAAGTGACCGATGGGAACAGAGCGATCTCATCGCGCGAGTGGCTGACGACCAGCGGCAAAAATGTTTCGACGAAAGCGCGTGCCTCGTCCGGTGTCTTGTACATCTTCCAGTTGGCTGCAATCAGGGCTTTCCGTGCCATTGTATGCGTACTCCTCCAATCCCGATTGTAGCGGAGCGCAGCATCGTTTGCCTGGACGGATATGCTGCGCGCTTCACTGCCTCTCATCTCCTGACGCTTCGTCCAGCAGATGCAGATAGGAGCGGTAAGGAAAACCAGTGGCTTGTGTCATGGCGATTTCACAGGTGCGACTGCTGGAGTAGCAGGCATCCGGATTTTGCAGCCGAATCGAGGCGGCCATCTCTGACGTTGCGGATGCGGTCAGTTCCGGCAACAGAAATCCGCGATCGCCGGCGAAGGCACAACAACCGCCATGCTCCGGGAGGACGACATGCTGGCTGCAAGCGTTTGCGATGGCAACGAGTTTGGGTTCGGTTTGCATCTTGATCGCAGAGCATACGGTGTGCAGTGCAACGGAGGTCTTTGCTGGACGAAGGGAAAGCCGCGGAAGCAGGGAGTCGTGAACGAATTCAATGCTGTCAAGAATGGTCAGATTGTCCCAGCGACTTTGGTTTTCCAGTGACAGCCAGGGACGAGCGGTTCGCAGACCAAAGGTGCAGGGAGTTGTATCGACCACAATCGGAATCTGGCCTTGATGGGACCAGCGATCAAAGCTTTCCACGATCAGGTTGAGTGCATCTGCATGCGCGGCTGAAAAGCCTTTGGAAGAGAATGGCACACCGCAGCATTTGCCGACGCAGTCGGGCGGCACGTACAGGCGCATTCCTGCTCGCTGCGCAAGCCGGAGCATCACTTGAGTCGGATCATCGGCCACGGGTTCGTCGGGCAGTTTTCCCATCATGCGCGTGATGCAGGCTGGAAACCACACCGCATCGTAAGGGCCTGTTTGCTGCGCAGGAAAATCGACACTGGCAGCGAAAGGCATCTGGGGCGACCACTGCCAGAATGGCTCATTGAGCCAGCGTCGGCTTGCACGGTCCAACATCTGCGTCAGACGCGCCATGCGCTTCCAGCCGATGAGCCGTTGCAGTATGTGACCGGCGCGCAAGGCGCCGCGTGTGGCAAACTCCGCAGCGCTCATGTTGCGCGCAATGTGTTGCGCGAGCTTCTGGCTCAGGCGGGAGTGACGCATCTCGCGGAAGCGTTTGGTCAGTTGTCCAGTGTCGATATGGACCGGGCATTCCGATGCGCAGAGACCATCCGCAGCGCATGTATCCAGCGCCATGTAAGGGAAATCGGCTTCGAGCGCAGCCAGAGTCGCTCGATTGCCGCTTTCCTCACGCAACCGCTGCATCTCGCGTCGAACGACAATGCGCTGACGCGGCGTCAGCGTCAAATCGCGACTGGGGCAAGATGGCTCGCAGTATCCACATTCGATGCACTTGTCGACCTCGGCCTCCACCTGAGGAAATTCCTTCAGGTTTTTCAGGTGAGCCTGTGGATCGGAGTTCAGGATCACTCCAGGATTCAGAAGATGATCGGGATCCACCAGCGACTTCAACTGGCGCATGATCTCCAGCGCCTCCTGACCCCATTCTGCTTCCACAAACGGCGCCATATTCCGGCCTGTTCCGTGCTCCGCCTTCAACGCACCGTCATAGCGTGAGACGACCAGCGCGACCAGATCATCGATGAATCGACGGTAGCGATCAATCTCATCCGCATGGCGGAATCCCTGCGTCAGCACAAAGTGAAGATTGCCGTCCTTCGCATGGCCAAAGAGAATTGCGTCGTGATAGCCGTGCCGATCCAGAGTCTGGCGAAGATCAAGCGCTGCCTCGGCCAGCCGTTCGACGGGAAAAGCCACGTCTTCGATGATGGCCGTGGTGCCGCTGGCGCGCACAGCACCGACGGACGGGAACATGCCTTTGCGCATCTTCCAAAGCTGCGCCTGTGTGACGGGGTCGCGGGTGAGTGTCGTGGACATCCAAAGTTGCAGGCTTGCGATACTGGCGGCTGCGCTTTGTGCGTGCGCGGCAAACTCGTCTTCGTGCGCGTATTGAAACTCAACCAGCAACCCTGCTGCACCGACTGGAAGTTGCTTCAACTCCGCTGGCATTCCCGCTTGATTCTCGACGGAACGCATGGCCGCGCGATCCATCAGTTCCAGAGCCGCAGCACCGGCTGCGCGCAGCGGATGAATCGCCGCGCAGGCTGCATGCAGCGAATCGAATAGAAGCAGGCCGGTGTACTTGACCGGCTTGTCTGGAACAGTGTTCAAAACGGCTTCTGCGATCCAGGCAAGCGTGCCTTCCGCGCCGATGAGCAAATGGCTGAAGAGATCGATCGGGCGCTCAAAGTCGAGGAAGGCATTCAGGCTGTATCCGGTGGTGTTTTTCGTTCCGTATTTGCGGCGAATCTTCGCGACCAGAACATCCTGCTTCAGAATGCCTGCGCGCAATTCCATGAGTCCACGAACAAGCGCCGGTTCCTGCGCTGCCAACTCGCGATCCGCATCGGGAGATGCGCTGTCGATCACGGTTCCGGTGGGCAGCATGAAGGTGATGGAGCGAAGTGTGTGATACGCATTCTGCAAAACGCCACAGCACATGCCGCTGGCGTTGTTGGAGAGGATGCCGCCGATGCGACAACTGTTGATCGACGCTGGATCCGGGCCTATCCGGGCGCGATACAGTTGGAGTGCATCGTTGGCATGCTTGCCGATGACGCCTGGCTGCACACGGATGGCTTTGCCGTTGTCCTCCACGCGCAGCGAGCGCAGGTAGCGCCCCACATCGACCAGGATGCCGTCGGTGATACTTTGACCGGAGAGGCTGGTTCCACCCGCGCGGAAAACCAGAGGAACTGCATGTTGGCGACTGAATTGGAAGAGCGCTGCCACTTCCTCGCGGCTTTGCGGTTGCACAACGGCACGTGGAATCAGCCGATAGAAGCTGGCGTCGGAGGCAAAGGCAACGCGCTCGATCTCACGAATCAGGATGCGGGATGGATCGATGCTTTGCTGCAATCCAGCGCGAATCTGCTCCGGCGTGATGCGCGGCGAAGAAGGATGCGTGTCGGGTGCCATCATGGCTCACGCCTCCGAAGCAAGACTGCGCAGCATGCGCACATTGCGCAGGTCATCCTCGGTTTCATCCATCGGCGTCTCGGCAATGAAGGCGGAATGCGCAAACCGCGCATCGTGCAGCAGGCGGCGGAAGGTTTCGCTGCCGATGGTGCCAGCGCCGATGTGTTCATGGCGATCCAGCTTCGATCCGCGCGCGGCCTTGGCGTCGTTGCAATGCCACACCTTCACCGCCTGGCATCCGATGGTCGATTCCACCAGGCGAATGGTTTCCTCATAGCCCGCTTCACTGACCAGATCGTAGCCGGCGACATGCGTGTGACAGGTGTCCAGGCAGACGGCGACCGGAGCCTTGGCGCGCAATCGCTCGACCAGTTCGGCCACCTGTTCCAAGGTTCCGCCCAGAGAAAACTCCGCTCCTGCCGTGTTCTCGATGAGAATCCGAAACGGCGCATCCTGCCAGGGCAATCCGTCCACTGCGGTTGCAATTGTCTCAGCCGCCAGGCGCAATCCCTCTTCGCGCGTCAGGCCCTTCCACGAGCCGGGGTGAAGCACCAGATATTCGGCGCCCAGCGCCAGTGCGCGCTCCACTTCGCCGCGGAACGCGGACGTACTTTTCTGCCGCACTTCTTCGTTCTGGCTGCACACATTCACCAGGTAGCTGGCGTGGATGACCAGTGGCCCGACGTCGAATTTGCTGCGCCAGGAACGCATCTTCTCGGCCTGCTCAGGAGCGACGCGCGGCGCATGCCACATGCGCGGGCTGGAGGAGAATATCTGGAAGGTATTTGCGCCAATTTCCGCGGCTCGTTCAACAGCTTTCCACGCTCCGCCGGCGGTGCCAAGATGGATTCCGATTCGTTGTTGCATGCCATGAGTCTACAACCGTGAGCAGGCTCCTGGATGTTTGAAAATTGCCTGCGCTTTCATGGCCGATGGGGATGGCTGAATTTCCATCTTGCTGACGTGGGCGCGCTCCTGCGATGATGCCTGCATGCAAAGCGTTATCCTTGCATCGTGGCTATGGGCGTCTTCCGGCGTTGTGCCGGAGCCGCTGATTCTGGTGGAAGACGGCCGGGTTGTGGAGATTGGCAGCCGCGCGCTTCGTGAGACGCCGAAGCCTGCACAGGTTCTGGACTATTCCGGGCACCTGCTTGCGCCCGCATTTGTGGATGTGCATCTGCATGGCTGTGCCGGCCACGATGTGATGGAAGGCAGTGCAACTGCGTTTCATTCGATCAGTCGCTTTCTTGCTCAAAAAGGTACTGGGAGTTTTCTTGCGACAACGGTGACCGCGCCGCTGGACGCAACGCTCAAGTCGCTTGCTGCGATGGCGGCGCTCTTGCGCAGCACAGGCGAATGGCCGGGTGCGCGTCCCTGCGGAATTCATCTGGAAGGCCCGTTTTTATCGCATGCAAAACGCGGCGTCCATCCACCGGAAAATCTGCTGGAGCCTTCGATTGAAACCTTCGATCGGCTGTTTGATGCAGCGGAGGGATTGGTTCGGCTGATGACCCTGGCGCCAGAGCTGCCTGGAGCCGAGGATTTAGCGCGGCATGCCACACAGCGCGGCGTACGCATTTCAATCGGGCACTCGAATGCGACGGCGCAGGAAACGGAACGCCTGTTGAGCGCTGGCGCAGCCTCCGCCACGCACACCTTCAACGCGATGCGTGCGCTGGACCATCGTGAACCGGGCATTGCGGGTGTTGTGCTCGGCGAGACTTCTCTCTTTGCTGAACTGATCTGCGATGGCATTCACGTGGACCCGCGGATGGTTCGCCTGTGGTGGCGGCTCAAAGGCGCAGAGCGCGGCATCCTGGTGACGGATGCGATGGCTGCGACGGGGATGCCGGATGGCGAGTATCTGCTGGGCGGGATGCGAGTGCAGCTTGCGAATGGGCGAGCGACGGCGCAGGGTGTTTTGGCTGGAAGCGTGCTCACGCTGGATCGGGCGCTCAAGAACATGATCGCCTTCACAGGCGCAAGCGTTGAGGAACTGCTGCCGCTGCTGACACGAAATCCAGCCACAATGATCGGGATCGAAAGCCATTGCGGCAACGTGTGCGCAGGGCAAAGGGCGGATATGGTGGTGCTTGACGTGGATGGCAGACTTATCGCGTCGCTGGCTGCGGGAGTTCCGGTGCTTCGCGGTGAGCAAGCTGCTGGGCACGCCACAGCGCGCCGTTGATGGCGACAGTAGCGGTGGTGGCGATCTCGATTCCGGGTACTGCGGCTTGCAGAATCGAAGTGAATTTTTCGCGCACCTGGTCATTTTTTTCCAGCACGCTTCCGGTCCAGGCAACGGGAATCTGCGATGCCGTTGGATCGAGTCGCAGAAGCTTGGCATGGACCGTCAGGACGAAATCGGCCAGGTCCGTTGCGGCCTGCTCCAGCACGGCAACAGCGACAGAGTCACCCTGCGCGGCAAGCTGCGCGACCACAGGCGCGAGCGCGGCAAAATCAGGCCCCGGAGTCGCATTGCCAAAGAGCACGAGATCGGTGAGCGTGGGCGTCTGCCACAGGGAACGCACTTCGTCCAGAATCTGCGTTGGTTCTCCGCGATCATAGGCGCGCAGTCCGCGACGAACAGCGTGCAGGCCAATCCAGTAGCCTGATCCTTCATCCCCCAGCGTGGAGCTGTATCCGCCGGCGGATGCAAGCGTGCCGTTGGCCGAGCGACCGATGCAGTTCGATCCGGTCCCGGCAATTTGCAGAATTCCCGCGCCGCCATGAAACGCAGCATCCAGGGCGATGACCTCATCGCCGACAACCTCCGAGCGCGCCACATCGAAGTCGCGAAAGACGTCGGTAATCCACTCCGCGACGCCGGGCAGGGAAGCGCTTGCGATTCCCGCCGAGGCTGCATCCACGCTGGCCACGCCGGCCTGCCGATACAGCTCCTTCATCAGCGATTGCAGGTTTGCCGTGGCTTGCTCGGCGCCCACGCGCAAGCGCTTGATGGAGCCACCCCGCGCATGCGCCAGCGTTTCGGTCCCGCGTTGGAGGATGCCACGTGTGTTGGTGCCGCCGCCGTCGATGCCAAGAATCGTCTTCAATGTTGATGCTCCATGATCGTCGAGCCGCCTGCGTCGCCATCGTCCCGCAGCGTCCCGGAAAGTATATTGAGTTTGCCATCGGGGAGTGGCGATTTGTTCGGCATTTGAAGACCAAGTATATGGGCAATCCAGGGATAAAGATTGACGTTCTCAAAAGTCGCTACTGTTTTTCCCGCGACGATGTCTGGACCGGCGGCAAAGAAGCTCGCCCTCATCTCTGGCATGCGGTGTGGATCGTAGCCATGCGCCCCAGGAGTTGGCGGAAGATCAGGTTTGCCGTTCGCCGGGCGTCGAGCGCGAATCGCAAACGGGCCGGTTGGAAGGATGACCGGATCGCCCGCGCGGGCATTGCCGTTGTAGTGCAGAGCGGCGGGAACGTCGCGCAGCCGATAGACCTGAAATTGATACGAGGCATGCTTGAGCTGGTCATAGACGCGCTTCCGGTCCGCTTCATTCTTCGCGTAGAGCAGCGGTCCATCCGTCTCAAATCCACTCAGGTCAGCGAAGTCGCTCAGCGTAATCCACGGGCCTTCGGTCTTCACCATGCCGTGATCGCTGACGACGATCAGATCGACTGGCAGTCCTGTCGCAGTCACGGCGGCGCGCAGCAGTCCAACCATTTCGTCCAGATGATGAATCGCAGCGTGTGTCTGCGGAGCATCCGGGCCAAATGCGTGCCCGGCATGATCGACGTCGGAAAAATAAATGGTGATGAAGTGAGGGCGTATTGCGGCTGGTTCATGCAGCCATTCGGCCACCTGCGCAATGCGCCGCGGCTCCTCGATGTGGTCGTCGAAACGCAGATACTCCGAAGGCCGCTGGCCAGCAATCTCCGCCTCTGATCCAGGCCAGAAGAGGCAGGCAGTGCGCATGCCCTGCGCCTCTGCCAACGACCACAGCGGGACACCGCTGTACCAGCTTCCATCGCCGACAGCGCTTGCGTCGCGAATCGCGTACGTCGACGATTTTCCCGCCGCCTGCCGCGATTCGTCGCGAAAGCTGTTGGCCACGATGCCGTGATGCTCCGGATATAAACCGGTAACGATCGAAAGATGATTGGGAAAAGTGAGCGAAGGAAAGCTGGGCAACATGCCGTTCGGCGCCCAGACTCCGTCGTGACCGAGCTGCAACAGATTCTGCGCATGATCGCGCGTGGCATAGTCCCAGCGGAATCCATCGAGAGAAACCAGTACGACGTAGTGCGCGCGTTGCGCTGCGGCTGCATTCGGTCCGTGGTTGACGCGGATGACGGGAAGTACAGTTGGCGAATGGGCCTGGGCAAAGCAGAACGGCGCAGTCAGCAGGCAAACAGAAAAGGCTGAAAGAAAGAAGCAGCGCAGCGCAAAGGCGTAGGGATATCTCATGCGTGAGCGCTTCTTCATGCTTTCAGGGCCTCATGCAGAAGATTAGCAGACGATGATTGCCTCCGATTGGATGAACAGAGAAGCCACGCAAAAGCGATTTGGTGTAGCATGCCTGCATGCTTATGCACCGGCTTCGCATCGCGCTTCTTTTGGTTCTGTCTGCGCTCTTTCTTCATGCTGGATGGGCACAGCAGCCGCAAGCAGATCTTGCGGCCACGCCGCCGATGGGCTGGAATAGTTGGGACGCATATGGTCTCACCATTACCGAGGCTCAATTTCGAGCTAACGTCGCGGTGCTGTCGCCCATGCGCCCGCTGGGATGGCGGTACGCGGTGATTGACGAGGGCTGGTATATGCAGAACCCCCTTGCCTCGAAAGCCGCGGAACAGCATTTTTTCCTGGACGGGCACGGTCGGCTGGTTCCGGCTCCACAGCGTTTTCCTTCGGCGGCCAATGGCGCCGGTCTGAAGCCGATCGCCGACTGGGTGCATGCGCAGGGGCTGCTCTTCGGCATCCACCTGATCCGGGGAATTCCACGAGAAAGCGTGCAACGCAATCTGCCCATCGCGGGGTCGCATTTCACCACAGCCGACGCGGGTGATCCTGGCGATGTCTGCCCGTGGGATGACGGCAACTATGGCGTGCGGGACAATGCCGCCGGCCAGGCCTGGTACGACTCGATGATCGGCCTGTACGCCTCCTGGGGCGTGGATTTTCTCAAAGTGGACTGCATCTCGGACCATCCATACAAATTGACGGAGATTCGCCAGATTGCCGCAGCCATCCGCAAGACCGGGCGTCCCATCGCGCTGAGCCTGTCACCCGGACCGACCGCGCTGGCACATGCTTCCGAAGTCGCACAATATGCGCAGATGTGGCGCATCTCGGACGATCACTGGGATGTGTGGTCACACCAGCCGGAGCCGGGAAAATCCGAGTTTCCACTGGGCACGCGCCAGGCCTTTGATCGGCTGGCGGAGTGGAATCGGTGGGCCGCGCCCGGCCACTGGCCGGACGAAGATATGTTGCCGTTTGGTGTGCTGGAGCCGCATCCGGGCTGGGGCGCGCCGCGCGTTTCCCGGCTGACCCCAACCGAAGAACAGACGGAGTTCACGCTCTGGTCGGTAGCCCGCTCGCCGTTGATCCTGGGCGCGAATATGACGCGTCTCGATGCCGATACACGTTTGCTGATCCAGGACAAGCTGCTGATTGCCTTGAATCAGCAGGGCAACGGCCATCCGCGCGCCGATCTGCAAGGTGGGAATGAGCAGTTGCGCGTATGGGAATCGACGATCGCGCGTGGTCCGTTTGCTGGACATTATCTGGCTGTCTTCAATCTTGGCGATCAGGCGGTTCAGGCTCCGCTCGACTGGAAGATGCTGAACGGGAAGATGCAGGATGGCGGTGCACGCGGTGGCGCAACCGTGGTTCGCGATCTGACGCACAACCGAAGCTGGAAGTCGCCGCAGGCTGTGGTTGTGCCGCTGGCGGCGCATGGAAGCGCGGTGTTACGCATTGTCGCAAAAACGGGCGATCCGAAGTGAGATGAGGTTTGCAAATGTGCAGAAAAACAAGGGCTGCCTGAAGTCGGCAGCCCTTGTTTTTTTGTGCCTTGTGGCGAGGACATCCGATCAGGCGGTCACAGCTTCGGATGCCGCGACATTGACCGGCGTCAGCCAGCCAAAGCGATCCGGCTTCAGGCCGTTGGCAATGCCGAAGAACTCATCGGCAATCTGCACGCTCACCGGCCCCGTCGTTCCATCGCCAATCACGATGCGGTCAATTGAGCGAATCGGCGAAACCTCCGCCGCGGTGCCAGTGAAGAAGACTTCATCGGCGATATACAGCATCTCGCGCGGAATCGACTGCTCCACCACGGGCAGGCCCAGATAACGAGCAATGGTCAGCACGGAATCGCGGGTGATGCCGGAGAGCGCGGAGTTGGCGAGCGGCGGCGTGTACAGCACGCCACTGCGCACCACAAAAATGTTTTCGCCCGAACCTTCCGAGACGAGTCCATTCACGTCCAGCGCGATGCCTTCGTCATAACCGTTGGCATCGGCTTCCATGCGAATCAACTGCGAGTTCATGTAGTTTGCGCCTGCCTTGGCCAGCGCCGGCATGGTGTTCGGAGCCAGCCGATTCCAACTGCTGATGCAGACATCCGCGCCGCCGTGACCCCCTGCAACATATTTCCCCCAGGGGAAGTTTGCAATGAAGACATCGACCGGGCACTTCAACGGGTTGATGCCGATCTCGCCATAGCCGCGCATGGCAACGGGACGGATGTAGCACGGCGCGACTTTGTTTGTCTCCACCGTTTCAACAACCGCCGCGCATAGCTCGTCCAGATTGTAGGGCAGCGTCATGCGATAAATCTTTGCGGAATCGATCAGTCGCTGCATGTGTTCGGGCAGGCGGAAGATGGCGGCTCCGGACGGTTGTCCGTAGCAGCGAATTCCCTCAAAAACGCTGGACCCGTAGTGAACCACGTGACTCATCACGTGGATATTTGCCTGTTCCCAGGGGATCAGGCTGCCGTTGCGCCAGATGTTCTCAGTTGGCTGAATGGGCATATTCTGTGTGTACTCCCTGTACGTCCTCGTTTTCCGAATCGGTACGGCTTAGGGTATCGCGATCAGGGAACGATTGTCACGGCTGCGAGCTGTGAGAATTTAGACTTCGTTCTCTGCTTTGTCGATGCTGGAAATCCTTTCGGCACCATACAATCAGGACTGGACAATCAGGACTGGACAATCGCGAATGGATTGGCCTGGGCATCGCGTTTCAGCGCTGGTCAGGAATTGTTTTCTTGAAGGAGTTGGCATTGCATCGTATTTTCGGCATCGGCGAATTGCTGTGGGACATGCTTCCCTCTGGACCACAACTGGGCGGCGCGCCTGCCAATTACAGCGTGATGGCCGCACGGCTGGGCAACCATGCCACCATCCTCAGCCGCATCGGAGACGACCCTCTGGCGCAGCTAACGCGCGATCTGCTGAGCCGCTACCCTGTGGATGCGACGCTTTTGCAACGCGATGTGCAGCATGAAACCGGGCGCGTCACCGTGGAGCTGGCCGAAGGGCAACCCAGCTATGTCATTCACGAGCCAGCGGCGTGGGATTTCATGGAGGCCACGGAGCCGTGGATCGACGCTGTGCGTCATGCGGACGCTCTCTGCTTTGGCAGCCTGGCGCAACGCCATCCTGTCTCGCGCCAGACGATTCATGCGCTGGTGCAGTCGGCACCGGATCACTGCGAGCGCATCTTCGATGTGAATCTGCGCGACCCTTATTTTTCGCAGGAGATTTTGCGCTCCTCCATCGCACTGGCCAGCGTCGTCAAGATGAACGATCTGGAAGTTCCACGTGTTCTCAGTCAGGTTGGCGTGGGGCGCATCGACTCTGCGGATGCGCTGCGTGCGGGTGCTGAGGCTTTGCTGGAGAATTTTGCTGGACTGCGTCTGGTGGCCGTCACCTGCGGCGGCGAGGGCAGCCTGCTGGTCAGCCGCGACGGCTGGCATCGTCACCCCGGAATTCCAGCTCAGGTGGCGGACACGATTGGAGCCGGCGACGCTTTCACCGCCGCCATGACGCATTACCTGCTGCGCAGCGCTCCGCTGGAGACGCTCAACGAGGCCGGCAATCGCTGGGGCAGCTACATCGCTTCGCAGGCCGGCGCGATGCCAGCCATCCCACAGGAAACGATCACGCGACTTCGCGCAGAGATCGAAGGCTGAAGCGCCTGCATCGCAAAGCGCCGCTGAACTTTACCGGTTGACCATGCGCATGGTGGCCTCTGGATAGCGCATTCCTTGCGCTGCCGCGGGAGGCAACACGCGGTCAATCTCCGTGATTTCGCCTGCTTCGAGTGCGATCTCAAAGGCACCGAGGTTCTGCTCCAGGTAGGGAATGCGCTTGGTGCCGGGAATCGGAAAAATATCTTCTCCCTGAGCCAACAGCCAGGCCAGGGCAATCTGCGAAGCAGTGCAGCCTTTCTTCGCTGCGAGCGCTTCAAGAAAGGCGACGAGCTTGAGATTGGCAGCAAAGTTCGCGCCCTGAAAGCGAGGATGATTGCGTCGCGTATCGCTCGCGTCCAGATCCTCCGGCTTGCGGAAGCGTCCCGTCAGGAAGCCGCGTCCCAGCGGGCTGTATGCGACAAAGGCAATGCCCAACTCACGCACCAGCGGCAGAATCTCCGGCTCCGGGTCGCGCGTCCACAACGAGTACTCGGTCTGGAGCGCGGCAATTGGATGCGTGGCGTGGGCGCGCCGAATGGTTTGCGGCGCGGCTTCGGAGAGTCCCAGGAAGCGCACTTTTCCTTCGCGCACGAGTTGCGCCATCGCGCCTACGGTCTCCTCGATAGGAGTCTCCGGATCAACCCGATGCTGGTAATAGAGATCGATCGTCTCCACGCCCAGACGCTTCAGGCTGGCTTCGCATGCCTGCCGCACATATTCCGGCTTTCCGCTCACCCCCAGCGGCGCACCGGTCTCCGAGCGGCGAATTCCGAACTTCGTTGCCAGAAAAACCTGTCCGCGGCGGCCTCGAATGGCTTTGCCAATCAACTCTTCATTGCGTCCCAGGCCATACATGTCGGCCGTGTCCAGAAAATTTCCACTCAACTCCAGCGAGCGGTGAATGACGCGGATCGCTTCCGCTTCGTCTCCGGGCACGTAAAAATCCGACATGCCCATGCAGCCCAGACCCATCCGGACGACTTTTTCTCCTGTACCCGCAAAATCACTGAATTTCACCGGAAGCGCTCCTTAACGACCAGTCTACATGGCACCGACAAGCGATGCGCGGTACAGCATTTTTACAAAAGACGAGGATTTATGTATTGACAAAAACAATACATTGACAGAACATTTAAGGGTTGAATGAAGCGATTGATTTTGAGAAAGAGAACACTGGAGAAACATTGGCATGGGTAGTCGCAATGATGGTGAAGCGGGTGAAAATGCACAGCAATCCGCAGGAAAGTCGCTGCCGAAACATCAGTTGATCTTTGAATATCTGCATAATCGCATCCTGAACGGAGGATTTAAACCCGGAGATCGGTTGCCGAGTGAAGCCGAGCTTGGCAAAACATTTGAGGCATCGCGCATCACCGTCGCCAAGGCAGTGCTTGAACTTCAGCGGATGAATCTGGTCACGCGTCGTCCAGGAGCTGGAACGCACGTCGCGCGCAAGCCGCAGGCTGTCGGTTATACGCTGGGACTGCTGATTCCAGAGCTGGGCAGGACGGAGATCTTCGAGCCGATCTGCCATGGCATGATGCGATCCCCTTTTGCGCGTCCGGATTCTCTGCTGTGGCCCAGCGTCTCGCGCGGAGGCGGAATCTCCAGCACTGTCGCACCCACGGATAAGGAAGCGATTGAGCAGGCCGAGCACATGGCGCAGTACTTCATTGCGCAGCAGGTGGCCGGTGTCTTCTTTGCACCGCTGGAACTGGTGGCGGGCATGGATGTGGCCAACCGACGGATCATGCGAATGCTGGAGCGCTCGCGCATGCCTGTGGTGCTTCTGGATCGTTGTTATCTGCCGTATCCGGAGCGCTCGGAAAACGATCTGGTTGGTATCGACAATCGACGCACCGGATTTCAAATTACGCAGCGCCTGATTAGCAGCGGCGCGAAGCGGCTGCTCTTTTTTGCGGAACCGCACTCGGCGCCGACGGTGGATGCGCGCATCTCTGGCTTTTTGGAAGCGTGTCGGAATGCCTCGAATATGCTGACCGCCGCGGAGGTCCGCACCGTGCATGCCCTCGATCAGGAGGCTGTCCGGAAAGTTCTTCTGCAGGCCGATCCGGACGGCATCGTCTGCGCCAACGATGTGACGGCTGCTCGGCTGATGCAGACTGTGCTTGCGCTGGGGCGGCGGATTCCGGATGAGATTCAGATTGTGGGCATCGACGACGTGCGCTATGCCAGTCTGCTGCCGGTGCCGCTGACGACAATGCACCAGGACTGCAATGCCATCGGCGTGATTGCCATGGCCACCATGCTGCAGCGGCTGGAGCATCCGGATCTGCCGACGCGCGAGATTCTGTTGCCCACGCGACTGGTGGAACGCAGTTCCTGTCTGCCGATCCACTCTGCTGCGCGTGAGAAGACAGACGCATTTGCTGAAGTCGTGAAGTAAGACAAGAGAATGCGAACACTACTGACCGGATTGAGCCTGCGCCTGTGGGTGCGGATGGCTGCGCATCCATATCACGAGTTCGTTGACCTCATCGCGTGAGAGGGAATCGCCAAAGGCAGGCATCTTCCGTCCGCCGTTTTCGATTTGCTGTGCCAGGCGGGAGCCACGCCATCGCCACCAGCCCAGATGTGTCAGGGATGGTCCTTTGGCTGTTCCGGTCGCGGTCTTTCCATGGCAGTAGTCGCATCCCTTGGAGCGAAACAGAACCGCTCCGGCCTGGACTTTTTGCGCCTTGGTCAATGCGGAAGCGGGCAAGGCAAAAAAAGCCGCGCAAAGTCCGCAGACGAGTGCCATTTGAACGACAGAATACCTTGAGTTCATCATCCGTTTCAGTGTAGCGGAGTCGGCCTACAATCCTCCGCCGGAGATGTAGGTGTACTGTACTTTGGAGGCTTTCTGCGGAGGGTCTCCCGTCAGATCATGGACATGCCACGCCACGCTTTCGCTGGCGACCTCAGGATGTTTCCGCAGGAACTCCAGGGCATATACAGATGCGGCTGGATCGGTTTTTTCCGCGGCAAAGCGCGATGCCTCATAACTGGCCTTGCTGCGCTGGCCCAGACGACGATAGAGAATCGCCAGGTTGTAGTGCGCCGCCAGATCGTCCGGATCGACGGTTTGCAGCTTCTGATAGACATCCTCCGCTTTCACATACTCGTGTTTCTGGTAGTAGCTGAATCCCAGGTCGCGCAAAGCGTTGCGGGAGCGCGGGTACTTTGCAAGCACCGCGTTGAGATCGACAATGGCCTGATTCACCTGGCCCGCGTTTCTCTCCACCGATGCGCGATAGTACAGCGCGCGCGCGTCGCCCGGCATCAGCGCCAGCGCCTTGGCCAGGTTGGGACGCGCGTCGTCATATTTTTCCCACAGAATCTCGACGACAGCCATATTCGTGTAGGCATCGCCATAGTTTGGACGCAGAGCGGCGACGCGTTCAAACGCATGAACGGATGCGGCATATTGCTGAGCGTCGAGCAGCGCGATGCCGTAGTTGTTCCAGCGCATCCACTCCGGATTTTCATCCGCCTGCGGTGCGACGGGATTGTTCTTCCCGACGACGAAGCTGCGTGTCTGCGAAGCCATCTCGATCACCGGCTCGGGATAATGCTGCTTGTTCATTGCGAAGTCGATGAAGTGCTGGTTAAAGCGGCGATAGCGGACAGATGCGGTGATCTGGACCGGGCCTTTGACATCCGCGGGCAGCCGGAAACGATAGCGCACAAGCTGGCTGCGGCCGGACTGAATGGTGTTGTTGTAGGCCAGCACGCGATTGTGCCATATCTGATGCAGGTCGTTGAACTGGCCCTGCTTGTTGATGATGCGATTGGTGAAGGAGTGGGCGGTGATGTCCAGGTTGCCATCCGGTTGCAGATATCCGCTTTCGACCAGCGTCTTTCCTGCGCCATCCTTGACCACGAAGTCCACCCAGGCTTCGTAGAAATCTCTCTGCTCGGGAACAAAGGAGTGGCCTGTCCCTTTGTTCTGAATGACGACGTCGGCCACCAGCGACTCACCGCCAGCGATCGAAAAACTGGTCAATCCAAGCGGTGCCACCAGTACGGAGTCGTTTTTGGTTGCTCCGGCGTTTTCAATCTCCAGCGCGAACAGGTCCACATTGAAGACACCTGCGCGGAGAAATGCCGCGGTCTTTTCGGCCTGCTCGGAGAATTTGTAGTACTGCGGAATGAGGGTGTTGCCACCGAGCCAGCGATGGCTGGCCAGCATGCCCTGGGTGCCGCCGTAGTCGGAGGCTCCGGCAGGCAGCGGCTCGCTCTTCATGTGGCAGGTCTGGCAGGTGGAGACCGTATCTTTGCGATAGAAGGGCAGCGGCGATTCTTTTGCGAAGCTGGTGTTCTGCCACTCGTCGTAAACAGTGAACGCACGCAGCCATTTGTAGTCGTCCAGCGCCTTGGGGATCGCCGCTTTGTGGCACGCTGCGCAGAACTCCGAGGTGTGCAGCAGGGGCCGCATCACGGCCTTGCTGTGCCGGTCCAGATGCGCCAGGATTTCACTGTCCGGCACAGGAGTTGTGATGGGTTTTCCGTCCGCATCCACCATCACGGCCGGAATGCCCATGACCCAGCTACCTGTGCCCATCGTCGTCGTGGATGTGATCGCGTGGCAGGTCATGCAGGTAACGCCCTCGTTAGCAAACGGGCGCTTGCGCGGCATGCCTTGGGAGAGATCGCCGGAGAGCAGTGCAATGGGGTTGTGACAGCCCTCGCAGTGCCGTGAATACTGCACGCCTTTTTCATCGATCAGCATATTCACGTTGCGCAGATACCACGGCGCGCGGAAGCTGTTGCCGTGCGCCGACTGTCGCCACTGGTGATAGCTTTCCTTGTGGCAATGGCCGCAGTATTCGGCTGTCAGGAAGCTTTTTGGGCTGTAAAACTGCCCGTTGATGCTGGTCGCATTCGAGGGCAGAAACGGATGGTCTTTGCCGAATGCGTAGTTATAGCGCCCTGCGACGTGCTGGTCATACTCGGTGGGCGGGACGACCGCCCATGGCGCAACCGCAGGCTGGCCCGGAGCGTACGGAGCACTGCCGAAGACACCCTGCTCTTCGGTATCGGGCGCGTTTGGATCGGGCGCTGGTTGTTGCGTCTGCGTAGTGCTGGAGGTATTTTGCGCCTTGTTCTTCGGTTTTGAGGCCGCGCGAACCGTCTTCGATCCCGCTGCCGCAATGACTCCTGCCGCGACGAGGCTGGCCAGCAGGAACGCGCTGAATCTGCGCATCCACCGATGCTGGCGATCGGTGCGTTGCAAGGCGCAGGTCCGTTGCACCTGAAATGAAAACATGGCCGACCTCCGGGGAAGAAACCACACAAACAGACGACTTGTGGTCGATTACCAGCGAAGAGTAGCAGGAGCGCTCCTACCCTTGTCTTCCACCGAAGGTTGTAGCTCCAACGTACTTTGCACCTGTTCCCGCAAGATGTCCATTTTTCGGGATGTGGGATGTTTGGAGCGAGGGTTTTACCGGAGGGTAGCGCATCAAACGGGGAACCTTTTACGATGAGATGCGAAAAGGTGCGGCTGAAATGGGATTCCGCCAAAGTCCTGCCGTCACCGGGGAACTCGAACTGATAGGGTAAACGAGGCGGTCGAAGAGAGCGCTGGTTGCGATTGAATCTATGATGGCCATCTATTTTCCAATCCTGATTTTGTTCGTTGCCGCGCTTGGTTTTGCGCTTGCGCCGCTGATGCTGGCGCGCTTGTGGGCGGTCTGGATTTCACCCGCTAAGCCAAATCCAACGAAGAACGCAATTTACGAGTGCGGTCTGGTCTCCAGAGGCGATGCCTGGGTGCAATTTCGCTCTGGCTACTACCTTTACGCGATCATTTTTCTCATTTTTGATGTGGAAGCCGTTTTTCTGCTTCCTTTCGCCGTCGCCTTCACGGGACTGGGCGCGGGAGCATGTCTGGCCATGTTGGTCTTTGTTTTATTGCTGGCAGAGGGGCTTGCCTGGGCCTGGGCCAAGGGAGTGCTGAACTGGGCATGAGCATGCGAAAGCAAATTCCGCGCAGGCTTCATGGCCCCAGAAACGGATTGGCAGGACTGTGCAGAGGAGTGATCCATGGCTGTTGAGCCAGATCTGAAAATTGAGCTGGGCAAGCAGGGTGTCTTCGTCACAACTCTCAATGAGTTGTACAACTGGGGTCGTCGCAACTCGGTCTGGCCCATGCAGTTTGGCCTTGCCTGCTGCGCGATTGAGATGATTGCCACGACGATGGCGCGCTATGACCTGGCCCGCTTTGGCGCCGAGGTCTTTCGGCCTTCGCCGCGCCAGGCCGACCTGATGATTATCTCCGGGACCGTGACTAAAAAAATGGCTCCGCAGGTGGTGCGGCTTTATAACCAGATGGCAGAGCCTCGTTACGTCATTGCAATGGGCGCGTGCGCAATCTCCGGCGGACCGTTCAAGCAGGGCTACAACGTGTTGAAGGGCATCGATCGCTATATCCCCGTGGATGTGCATATTCCCGGTTGCCCGCCGCGTCCGGAGGCATTGATTCATGCCTTTATGACGCTCCAGAAAAAGATTGAAGCCCAGCCGCTGACCGGGGACGCTCGCCCGCGCCATCTGGATGCAAACGCGCAAGGCGAGTTTCCTGTCCCGGTGCCGGCGGCTCATGATCTGGAACCTCCCGTGAACCGGCTCGTCTGGCCACTGCCCGCGACTGCCGCAAACACCGGAGAATCCGCATGAAAAGCACGGAGCAGGTTCTGGCGGAGTTGCAGTCCGCGTTTCCGGGAGCAGGCGTGACTCTGCTCGTCAATCCGTCCCCGTCGGCGCAGCATTCACTGCTGTTGGCCGCTGCGGATGCGCTTCCGGTGGCGGCCTATCTGCGTGATCAGCTTGGCTACGATTACTGCTCCAATGTGACCGGTGTGGACTGGCTGGACAAAGAGACGATCGAAAAAGTGAAGACGACGCGCACCGTGGCGAAACAGGTCGATGGCGTCGAGCTGAGCGTGGAAGAAACAGTCGAAGAGACCGTCAAGCGCGTGGAGCCGGGCTATCTGGAAGCGGTCTATCACCTGTATTCGATGAAGCACGGACCCTCGGATCCGCATCCTCCGCTGGTGCTGCGCATGCGCACGGCCAATCGCACGGACTCTGTAGAACTGCCATCGTTGACGCCCGTCTGGCGCTCGGCGGAGTTTCAGGAGCGGGAGATTTTCGATCTCTACGGGATCGTCTTCAAGGGTCACCGCGATCTGCGCCGACTGCTGATGTGGGATGAGTTCGAGGATCATCCAATGCGTCGCGATTACGTCGATCCGGATGACTACGAATACGAGCCAACGCCGCACGATGAGGTGCTCAAGCGAGCGGAACTGCACAGCGCGCAGGCACCCCAGGAGGCCGCGCGATGAGCACTGCGGAGATCAAATCCTATCTGCCTCCGGTCATCGAGGTGGATGCCGAGGACGAGCTGCTGGAAGTGGCGATGGGGCCGCACCACCCTTCGACGCACGGCGTCTTTCGCATGGATGTCGCGCTCGATGGCGAGCGCGTCGTGCGCCTGAAACCGGTCTTTGGGTATCTGCATCGCAACCATGAAAAGATCGCGGAGAAGACCTCTTATCTTGCTTCCATGCCGTATACGGATCGGCTGGATTACTTCTGCTCGATGACCAACAACTGGGCCTATGCGCTGGCTGTCGAGAAGCTGGCCGGCATCGAGGTTCCTGAGCGCGCCGAGTATCTGCGCGTCATCACGGCTGAGTTGACGCGCATCCAGAACCACGCCAGCGCCATCGGCTTCCTGATGCAGGAGATGGGCGCCAGCGGAACGCCGCTGATGTATGCCTTCCGCGAGCGCGAAAAAATCCTGGACCTTTTCGAAGCGCTCAGCGGTTCGCGCATGATGTGCAACTACATGCGCTTTGGCGGATGCCGTGTCGATCTGCCAGCCGGATGGCTGGATCGGGCAAAGCAGGTGGTCGCGGGCCTGCCGCAGTTCATCGATGAGATTGAAGCGTTGCTGACCAGCAATGAAATCCTGATGGCTCGTTCGCAGGGAGTCGGCGTTCTCAACCCGGAGCTGGCCGTCAATGCCGGCGTCACCGGCGTGATGCTGCGCGCCACCGGCGTCAACTACGACGTTCGCAAGGTGGATCATTACGGCATTTACGACCGCTTCAGCTTCCGTGTTCCTCTGGGCGCGCATGGCGACATCTATGACCGCTACATGCTGCGCGTGCTGGAGATGCGCGAGTCGGTCAAGATTCTGGAGCAGGCGATTCCGCAGATGCCGGAGGGTCCGATTCTCGATCCCAAGTCCAAACCGCGCGGCTTCCGGCCAAAGCCCGGCGAAGCCTATGGACGGATCGAGGCGCCCAAAGGCGAACTCGGTTTCTATCTCATCAGCGATGGATCGGGCAATCCGTATCGCTATCGCGTGCGGCCTCCATCGCTCATCAACCTCACCATTCTTGAGGATATGTGCCTGGGGCAAAACGTAGCGGATGTCGTCCTGATCTTTGGCAGTGTAGACATTGTGCTGGGCGAGGTGGATCGATGAAGAAACATTCGCATCGGGAGGCGCAATGTTAGGCGAAGGCATTCTGAAAGGGCTGGCGGAGACGGCGAAGAATTTTGCCGGTAGCTTTGTCTCTGCGGAACGGCTGACGACCGTCGAATATCCCGAGGTGCGTCTGCCACAGATTGAGAATACGCGGGACTTTCCGTTTCTTGTCTATGACGGCACGGATCCTGAAGCGGGTCTGCGCTGTGTCTCGTGCCAGATTTGCGAAAAGGAATGCCCGCCGAAGTGCATTTACATCGTCAAGAGCGCGGACAAGAAGCCGGATTACGTGGGTAAGCCTCAGTTTTATCCAGCGCGCTTCGACATTGATATCTCCGTCTGCATGAGCTGCCAGATCTGCGTCGAAGTCTGTCCCTTTGAAGCGATCAAGATGGATACCGAATTTGAGCTGAGCACAGATGATCGTTTTGGCGGTCTGATTCTGGACAAGCACAAACTCGCCAAGCCGAACGAACACTTTCAGCAGATTCATCCCACGGAAGCTGCGGAAGTGGATGCGCGTCTGGCCGAGGAAAAAGCGAAGGTCGAAGCTAGGGCGAAGGCTGCCGCGGAGGCCGCTGCGGCCAAAGCTGCCGCGGAAGCTGCGGCGGGCGCGAAGGACTCCGGAACTGCGAAGCCTGACG
>JAJZHE010000073.1 GCA_021804655.1 Acidobacteriota bacterium | reverse complement strand
CCGCTCTGACCGGGCAGAAATCCATGCAGGCCGACGCTGCGCGGCTTCTGAAGCTCACCTGTGCGCCGACCCGCTATGCGGCGATCGCTGGAGCGCCCTTGCCTGCCTCAACCGCCAACGCCTGCCGCACAGGGACCACTCGATGAACGTTTCCTCGCCACTTCTCTGCAATCCCATTCGCAGAAAGAGACTTTCTTTTCTGGATCGCTTTCTCACCCTTTGGATATTTCTGGCTATGGCGCTCGGAGTCTTCCTGGGATATTTCGTTCACGGCGTATCGGGATATCTGAAGTCGCTGCAATCTGGAACGACGAATCTTCCCATCGCTGTCGGGCTGATCCTGATGATGTATCCGCCGCTGGCCAAAGTCCGCTATGAAAAGCTGCACGAAGTCTTTCGCAACAAGCGCGTGCTTGCGCTCTCGCTCGCGCAGAACTGGCTGATCGGACCCGCTTTGATGTTTGCGCTGGCGGTTCTATTTCTCCGCGATCGTCCGGCATATATGCGCGGCCTGATTCTCATCGGAATTGCGCGTTGCATCGCGATGGTACTGGTGTGGAACGAGCTTGCCGAGGGCGATTCGGACTACGTCGCCGGCCTGGTAGCGCTCAACAGCATCTTCCAGATTCTCTTCTACAGCGTTTACGCCTGGCTGTTTTTGACCGTTCTTCCACAGTGGCTTGGCCTGCGCGGCGCATCGATCAGCCTGGGCATCGGTCCGATCGCCGCCAGTGTCGGCATCTATCTTGGCATCCCGTTTGTCGCCGGAATCGCCACTCGGTTCATCCTGATTCCTCTGCGCGGACAGGAGTGGTATCGAACGAAATTTCTGCCGCGCATCGGCCCCATCACGCTGATTGCGCTTCTGTTCACCATTGTCGTGATGTTTTCGCTGAAGGGCGAACTGCTGGTGCAGCTTCCCCTCGATGTGCTGCGCATCGCGCTTCCGCTGCTGCTCTACTTTGCCATCATGTTCCTGATCAGCTTCTGGATGGGCCGAAGCGTGGGTGCGGATTACGCACAATCGGCGACGTTGTCGTTCACCGCAGCGGGCAATAATTTTGAGCTTGCGATCGCCGTCGCGGTCGCCGTCTTCGGGTTGAACTCCGGCGAAGCTTTTGTCGGCATCGTCGGGCCGCTGATCGAGGTGCCTGCGCTGATCGCGCTGGTCAATGTCGCCTTCTGGCTGCGTCGTAGCTGGTACTCTTCGGCTGCCTGACCGGTCTCTCGACGATAGCTTCTCTTCACGTCGGCCAATGCCGCTTAAGGAATCGAGGTCTTGCTTATACATCGTAATGGCACCTCAAAATGACAGAAAGATAACCGATACTTCGATCACCTCCGCGATAAGTAACCGTCTACACTGAGAGCAGACATCTGAGAATCATCGGCTGCTTCCATGCGTGAAGAAGCCCAGAACAGAGAAAGCGATCCGGGGGATTTCTGTTTGTTTCACGTGCAATTCAATCCTGACCATCTATGTCACAGGCCGTCTTCCCTCTCGCGGACACACAGCTTTCGTACAATGGCAGGAAGAACGATCGGGCTTCTCTGCCTGGCGACTGCCTTCGCAACAGCGCAGAGTCAGCAGAGCACTTTTGCGGCGAACAGCGAACTGCCGGAAGCTCCGGCTGCTCGATTTGAGACGCAAGCGACCGCCGGAACCTCATCCAGTTCCATGGCCCCATCCGCGGATGTGCAGACGGCGTCCATCACCGGAACCGTGGAAGACGCAAACGGCGATGTGGTTCAGGACGCACACATCGTGCTGACCGCGGACAATGGCAGCAAGTACATCCAGATATCCGGCGATGACGGACAGTTTTCCTTCTCAGCGCTGCCAGCCGGCAGCTATGCGCTCGTGGTCACAGGCAAAGGATGGGGCATCTACACACTGCCGAAGATCAGTATTGCAGTGGGTGAGAGTCAAATTCTTTCCCATGTCGTTCTGCCGGCTTCGAGCGGAGTGACGGAGGTTCGCGTAGATGGCAGTCCGCTTGCGCTCTCCCAGCAGCAGGTTCAGATCGCCATTCAACAGCGCGTGCTCGGCGTCTTTCCAAATTTTTACAGCAGCTACGACTGGAATGCGCCTCCCATGCTGCCGCGGCAGAAATTCGCGCTTGCCTTCCGCTCCATGATTGACCCGATGACCTTTGTCGGCGCTGGGATGATCGCCGGCGTTGAGCAGGCTAAAGACACCTTTCCGGGCTATGGGCAAGGCAGCGTCGGCTATGCGCGTCGATATGGCGCGGCCTACGCCAACAGTTTCGCGGGAAGAATGCTGGGCGGAGCTGTTTTCCCGTCGCTCTTTCATCAGGATCCACGCTACTTTTACAAGGGATCAGGATCGGTGTTTTCACGTGCTTTTTATGCCATCTCCACCGCGCTGATTACCAAAGCCGACAACGGGAACTGGCAGCCGAACTACTCCCACGTGCTGGGCAACTTCACTGCCGGAGCCATCTCCAACCTCTACTATCCCGCCTCCAGCCGAGGACTTTCGCTCACGCTCATCAACGGGGCGCTGGAGACGGCAGGCGACGCTGCCACAGATTTCATGCGCGAATTCTTCCTGCACGGGATCACCTCCCACGTGCCCAGCTATAACAACGGCAAACCGTAGTCCATCTGGGCTAAAATATCGTTATGCCGTTCCCGATTCGCACCTGTGCCATCTGCTCCGAAGAGTTTGAGCTGCGGCCAGACAAACCTGGCTTTGCCAACCGTTGCCCTGCCTGCAGTGAGCAGGAGGACGACGTCGCAGGCGGCGATCCAATGCTGGCCGCAGCGGAGAGCGCAAGCGAAGTGAACGCAGCGCGTCGGCGCGCGATGTATGACCTGCTCTATCGCAAGGAAAGTTAATGCGCCTGCCTGGCACACGTACATCGGATATCAACGTATGATCACTCGTCTCTTTGGCAACAGAAAAACCGCGCATGAATCGACGGCGGAGACCGCCGGAAAGCCTGCGGCAATCGAATCGCCAGCCGCAAAACAGGACGCGCAGCCAGAGGCCACGCCGGGCGGACTCTTCGCGCGCATGAAGCAGGCTGTCACGCGCACGCGGGAGTCGTTGGCCGCCAGGCTGGACGATGTTCTCGCAATGACGCGCGCTGTGGACGAAGAGGCGCTGGGACGTCTGGAAACTGCATTGTTGACCAGCGATTTGGGGCTTGCGACGACGACAGCCATTCTGAGCGAGTTGCGCGACCACGCGCGCCGCCAGGGCATCGCAAGCGGAGACGAGTTACGCCGATTGCTTCGTGAGCAGTTGCGTGCCATTCTGCTCTCGCCGCCCGCCATCGAGATCATCGCCGAGCATCCACCGAAGGTGCTGTTTCTGGTAGGCGTGAACGGTACGGGAAAAACAACCACCAGCGGCAAGCTGGCAGCGCTCTGTCGCAGCGAGGGCAAAAGCGTGCTGCTGTGCGCAGCGGATACCTTTCGCGCGGCGGCGATCGAACAGCTTGAAGTGTGGGCCGCACGCTCGGGCGTCGAGCTGATTCGCACGCGCCAGGGCGGCGATCCTTCCGCGGTCCTCTTCGATTCCATCGGCGCAGCCAAAGCGCGCGGCCTCGACCTGCTGATCGTGGACACCGCCGGCAGGCTGCACACCAAAAGCGGGCTGATGGACGAGCTGGGCAAGATGAAGCGCACCGCAGCGCGCTTGATTCCCGGCGCGCCCCATGAGGTGTTGCTGGTGATGGATGCTACGACCGGGCAGAACGGACTCCAGCAGGCACGGCTCTTTGCCGAGGTTGCCGGAGTGACCGGAATCGTACTCACCAAGCTGGATGGGACGGCCAAAGGCGGTATCGCCGTGGCCATCGCGCTCGAGATGAATCTGCCGGTGCGTTTTGTCGGCGTCGGCGAAAAACTGGAAGACCTGTTGCCCTTCGATCCGGACAGCTTTGTCGATTCCCTGCTTGGCGACGCGGCGGCATAAACTTTTTTCTCTGTTTTCATGATGGAAGATTCGCATAAAGCAACGCCGCAGGTCCGCGACGAAGATCGTCGCTGGATGAGCCGCGCGCTGGAACTGGCTCTGCGCGGCACGGGGCTTGCTGCGCCGAATCCGCTGGTTGGCACAGTGCTCGTGGCGCCAGATAGCACACTCCTCGGAGAAGGGTGGCACGACTATGCGATGCGCGATCACGCCGAGGTGGTAGCACTGAAACAGGCAGACAGCCGCGCGCGCGGCGCCACGGCCTATGTATCGCTGGAACCATGCAGTCACACAGGACGAACTGGACCATGTGCGCAGGCGTTGATTGAGGCTGGTGTCACACGCGTCATAGTGGCAACAGAAGATCCAAATCCACAAGTGGCTGGTCGCGGCATTCGGATGCTGCGCAATGCTGGCATCGTCGTCGAATGTGGGCTTCTGCGCGAAGAGGCACAACGGATCAACGAGGCTTTCGCGCGCTGGATTCAGCATCGGCAGCCGTTCCTCACGATGAAAGTGGCGATGACGGTGGATGGTCGCATCGCGCCGGCGCCGCTGCCAGATGCGCCGGTGGGACCGCACTGGATCACCTCCGAGGCTTCGCGCGACGAAGTACAGCGGATGCGTCATGCGGCGGATGCTGTGATGACTGGAATCGGCACGATTCTCGCCGACGATCCGCTGTTGACGGACCGCAGCGGGCTGCCGCTTCGGCGCAAACTGATGCGCGTGGTCCTGGATTCCGCACTGCGCCTGCCGTTGCAATCGAGAATTGTGCAGACAGCCGCAGACGATCTGCTGGTGTGTACGCTGAGCGAAGATGAGAATCAGGCAAAGATATTGCGCAAGTGCGGAGTCCGCGTCGAAAAATTTTCGCCAACGCTGGGTGGCAAGTTGCCGCTGGATGCCGTGCTTCGGCTGCTTGGCTCGGAAGAAATTTTAAGCGTGATGACGGAGTGCGGCAGCCGTTTGAACACGGCGCTGCTGGCAGGCGACCATGTGGATCGTCTGGAGTGCTTTGTCGCGCCGCAGATTCTGGGCCAGGACGCGCGCCCGGCATGGGATGCGCTTGCCGGACCGATATCACTGCCAGACTGCGCGTGGAGCCGTTGCGGGACTGACCTGCGCCTGAGCGCGCTGCTGCGAAATCCGTGGCCTCCCATACCTGTGAAGCAGTAGCTTTTGCGGAGCGATAGACTGGAAGCATGTTCACAGGAATCATCGAGCAAACCGGACGGGTCGTGAGCCTGAAGCCGCATGGCGGCGTGCAGAGACTGACCGTGGAGTGTCCCGGCGTGGCCGGGCAACTGCGCGAGGGCGATTCGCTGGCCATCTCCGGCGTTTGCTTGACGGCTCTGGACGTCAACGAGCAGTTTTTCCATGCCGATCTTGCCGCCGAGACGCTCGCACGCACCACGCTGACCCAGCTTGCTCCGGGCACTCTGGTCAATCTGGAACTGCCGACCGCGGCTGGTGCGCCGCTTGGCGGCCATATCGTGCAGGGGCATGTCGATGGCACAGGTACATTGCTTTCGCTGGTACCCGTACAGCCGCAGGAAAGCGCCGAATTCGACCCAGCAACAACGGACTGGCGCATGACCATTCGCATACCGGAGAGCCTTTTTCCGTATATGGTTCCCAAAGGCTCCGTGGCCATCGAAGGCATCAGCCTGACCATTGCGGCGACTGATATTCCACGCGGCGGAGAGACCATCGAAATCGCCGTTCTGCCACTCACCTGGACGCGGACAAACCTCCACGCGCTGTCTCCAGGCACTGCCGTCAACCTGGAAGCGGACATCCTGATCAAATCTGCTGTGCTGCGCGCGCCCACCTCGGAATTTGACCTGACGGAATCCTGGCTGATTGCCAACGGATACTGAGCGGGACCGTTTTGGGCGACAGTGAGCGTTCTGGCTGGTCGATGCGTCCATCTAGCAGGGTGGAGTGCCCGGAAACTGATACCCTTGCGATAGACGGAATCTATGGCGGAATTTGTCATCAAGCTGGCGGATGAGCGCGGTCGCGTTCAGGAGCAGACCCATGTTGCGGCCTCAGCCGAGGAGCTGCGACAGCGCTTTGCTCATGCCGGTTATCACGTCTTTCATGTGCATCCCAAAGGTGGGTTTGGAAATCGCAAGAAAAAGACCAAACTGGAGCCGTTTCTCATCTTCAACCAGCAGTTCCTCACGCTGATTCGCGCCGGACTTCCCATTCACGGCTCGCTGGAGATGCTGGCCAAGAATCAGCGCAATCCTTACTTTGCCGCGCAACTGCTGAACGTGACGGATCGCGTGAAGACCGGCGAAGCTCTCTCCAATGCCTTTGAAGCGCAGGGCGGATTCCCGGTGATGTACACGACCACCCTGCTGGCCGGTGAGCGCTCGGGCAATCTGCAGGAGGTTCTGGAAAGATACGTCAGCTTCCAGCGCATCTCCCTCACCTTTCGGAAGAAACTGACGGCCTCGCTCATCTATCCATCCGTGCTGGTCTGCATCGTGATTGCGCTGTTTATCTTCCTCATCACCTTTGTCGTACCCAGCTTTGCCACGCTCTATGACCAGATGGGATCACATCTTCCATGGCTCACCCTTGAGCTGCTCGCTTTTGGCAAGCAGGCGCAGCACAAAGGACCGTGGGTGGCGTTGGGGCTGGTCGCAATGGGCTTTGTCGTGCGCCGTTATGCGCGAACGGAAACGGGTCGTGATCTGGTGGATGGCGTGCGCATTCGGCTGCCGATCTTCGGAAAAATCTGGATCAAATATCAGGTGGCGCTCTTTGGCCGCACGCTCTCCACGCTGCTCACCGGCGGCCTGCCACTGTTGCCATCCCTGGAGACGGCGGCGCGCTCCATCGCTTCCAACCGCATTGCGAAGGCGGTTTTTTCCGCGGTCGTTCGCGTGCGTGAAGGCAAAAACCTTGCAGACTCATTGCAGGGGACAGGTGTATTTCCGTCCGTAGCGATTGAGATGATCTCCGTCGGAGAACAGACCGGCGCACTGCCACAGATGCTCAACTCGGTTTCAGAGTTTTTTGAGGAGGATGTGGAGACAAGCCTGACAGCGGCAATGGCGCTGATCGAACCGGTCATTCTGCTGGTGATGGGCGTCTTCGTCGTCATCATTCTCATCGCTTTGTACCTGCCGATCTTCTCACTCGGCCAGATTCAACAGTTCTCCCATTAACGAGATTCCCATGACCGATACCGTCGCCAATCCCGAAGCACCGCTGAGCAGCCAACCGGCTGCTGCTGAGCCACGGCCACCTCTGGCGGCAATTCCGTCGCCAGTTGTCCTGCCACCAGTCGCGCTTCCTTCCGTTGCACTTCCTTCCATCGACGCGCCCGATGAGCGAGCCGGGGCCGAGAAGCTGGCACGCCGCTATCGCGCCGAATTTGCCGATCTGAAGCACTTCAAAATTCAGCACGATCTGTTGCGAACCGTTCCCGTCGATCTGATGTTTCGCTACAACTTTGTCCCTCTGGAGCAGCGCGAAGATGCGCTCGTGATCGCCGTTAGCGACCCATCGCGGTTGATGGTTCTGGACGAGATCGCGGGACTTCTCGGCTGTCGGATTGAGCCACGCGTGGCCACGCTCTCGCAGATCAACGATCTGCTGAAAAAGACAGAGCAGTCGCAGCGAGTGCTGGACGAAGCCAGCGAAGGATTGACCTTTGACGTCATCTCCAGCGAAGAGAATGCCGATGAAAGCATCTCGATCGAAAAGCTCGCCTCCGACGAAGACCTCAGCCCGATCATTCGCCTGGTAGACACGACCATCTTCACCGCGCTTGAGCGTCGCGCCTCCGACGTTCACATTGAAACCTACGACGATTCTCTGCTGGTGAAGTATCGCATCGACGGCGTGTTGCAGCCTGCGATGGCGCCCATTGCGCGCGAGCATCATTCGACAATTCTCTCGCGCATCAAGATCATGAGCGAGCTGGACATTGCCGAGCGGCGCGTGCCGCAGGACGGTCGTTTTCGCGTCCGTTACAAGGGCCGTCTCATTGATTTTCGCGTCTCCATCATGCCCACCGTGCACGGCGAAAACGCTGTGCTCCGCGTGCTCGACAAGGAGTCGATGAGCGAGAAGTTTCGTAATCTCACGCTGGAGGTCGTCGGCTTTGCCGAGGAAGACCTGCGGAGGTTTCGCCGCTACATTCGCGAGCCATACGGCATGGTGCTGGTCACCGGTCCCACCGGCTCTGGCAAGACGACGACACTCTACGCCGCTCTGAACGAGATCAAAAGCGACGAAGAAAAGATCATCACCATTGAAGATCCGGTCGAATACCAGATTCGTGGCATCACCCAGATTCCCGTGAACGAGAAAAAAGGGCTGACCTTTGCTCGTGGACTGCGCTCCATCCTGCGCCACGATCCGGACAAGATTCTGGTGGGTGAAATTCGCGACGCCGAGACTGCGCAGATCGCTATCAACTCCGCTCTGACAGGTCATCTGGTCTTCACCACGGTGCATGCCAACAACGTGGTTGACGTGCTTGGCCGCTTCCTGAACATGGGCGTTGAGGCCTATAACTTCGTCTCCGCGTTGAACTGTATTCTGGCGCAGCGCCTCGTGCGCACCATATGTTCCCACTGCTCGGCCACCATCCGCCACACGGACGAAGAACTGCTGCAAAGTGGGTTGGACCCGGACGAGTGGCGCAACTTTGAATTTCACGAAGGGGCCGGCTGCATCGAGTGCGGCGGCACAGGTTATCGAGGACGAACTGCAATCCATGAACTGCTCGACTTGACGGATACGATCCGTGAGCTGATTCTGGACAAGAAACCAACCTCCGAAGTGCGACGTCAGGCACAGCGCGAAGGCATGAGCTTCCTGCGTGAGTCGGCGCTGGATCGTGTTCGGCGCGGCTTCACCACGCTCAAGGAAATCAACAAAGTCACCTTCATCGAGGCTTCGCGCTAGTGAGTCCGCTTTCGATCCCTTTTTCACTTTCTGCTTTGCGAGCCGCGTCTGCTGGCTTGCGCCCACCTGTCGCCATCGCGCTGGGGCCTGAAGGCGTGGTTGCAGGAACCGCGGGGGCTGAGAACGCTACGATTCAGATCGCCGGAGCTGCGCTCTCTGCCGGAGTGATCCACCCCAGCATCGTTGAGACAAATCTCACTCAACCAGCGGAGACCATCGCTGCCATTCGCGCCGCGCTTGCGGGCGTGGAACCGCGTGGCCGCGCCGCAACCATGATTGTGCCCGACGCCGCAGTGCGGATTTTTCTGTTGGACTTCGATACATTTCCGACGCGCCGCGATGAAGCGCTTCCCATCCTGCGTTTTCGTCTGCGAAAATCCGTTTCCTTCGACGTGGAGCACGCCGGGGTCAGCTTTCAGATTCTGAGCGAAGGCTCCGCACGCACACAGACACCCTGGAAAATTATGGCAATTCTGATGCCTGGCGCGGTGCGGGAGGAATACGAAGGCGTCGCGCGCGCCGCCGGACTGGAGCCGGGCGTCGTATTGCCCGCTTCGCTTGCTTCACTTTGCCCGCTGCACAGCCAACAGGCTGAATTGATCGCCTTCCACAGTCGATGCAGTCTGACGATTGCCATCGTCTCCGGCAGCGATTTCCTGCTCCATCGCACCAGCGATCTATCTTCAGAAACAGGGTCGCAGCGGACAGAGATACAGAGAGCGATTGCCGTTTCCTGTGCATTTTTTGAGGATACTCTGCGCGCTGCTCCCAGTCGCATTCTCTATGCCGGTGCGTTGCCAAGGGCAGAGTTTGCCTCCATCATCAATGAAGCCTCCATGACCGTGGAGCCGATGGTCGATCTTGCTGCGCTTCCCAATGCAACCGGAATCGCCGACCACCTCTCTGGCCTGGCCAGCACCGTGGTCGCTGCACTGACGGGAGCGCGCTGAACGATGCAGATGACGCTCAATCTAGCCTCGCGTCCGTACACCGATCATCGCCCCCTTATTCGCCAGTTGCGCATGGGGATGGCAGTGATGGGATTGCTACTCGCGCTGCTCGCGCTCGGCATGCTGCATTTTCACCAGGCGGCGCTGCGCATTGAGGCGCGGCGAATCCAACTGGAAAGCGCGCTGACGAAGCTTCAACAGCAGGAGGCTGCGGATCGCGCCAGCATGCAGCTTCCTGCCAACGCCCGCGTGCTCACTCAGGCTGAGTATCTGAACAATCTTTTTGACGAGAAGTCATTTTCCTGGACGGAGACGATGGAAGACCTGGAAACGACTCTTCCCGCCGGTGTGCAGGTGACGGCGATTGAGCCTGTAAGGGACAAGCTGGGGCGGCTGACGCTGCGACTGCGCGTGACCGGGCAGCGCGGACCAGTTGTGGACCTGCTGCGCGCCATGGAGCATTCGCCACGCTTCGTCCATCCGCGCATTGCGGGTGAAAATGCGGCCAGCGAAAATGGCCCCGGCGGTCAGCAGGCAGTGAATGCGCCGCTCCTGGTTAACTTTGACCTGCTCGCCGAATACAGTCAGGCAACGCTCGCCGAGCGCAAAGCGGAGATTGCCGCGCGGCTCCATCCCCAGACGCAAGATACAAAAGCCGCGACGGAAAAGCCGACCGCGCACGCCAAACCAGCAGCGGCGCCAAAATCGCGCGCTGGGACTGCGCGGCTCCGCGGCGGACCGATGAAGCCTCGGCCAGGATCGGCGGTGCCGCGATGAGTACCTCGACCCTTCCCAATCAGCGCCTGGCCGCCGCTCGCAAGTTTCTCTTCTCCATGCTGGGCCTGCATGTCGTGCTCTTCGCAGCAATGGCGATTCTGACGGTTTTGCTCAGCGTGCGCGTGCTGCTGGACTGGCGCACCACCAGCGCTGCAAGCCAGGATGAACTGGCCAGCATTCAGACCCAGATGCGCACTTTGCAGATTCAGCTCAAACCACTGGAGGGACTGGACAAGCGTGTGGTGGCATCGCGCAAGCAGATCGATCAGTTCTATCTGGATCGCATCCCGCCCAGCTACTCCTCGATCGCCGCCGAGCTGGGCAATCTTGCCTCGCAGGCGCCTGTGCGGCTCACGCGCGTCGAGTATTCGCAAGCGCCAGGATCTGTCGACCTGACAGAGATTCGCATGGACGCCGGACTGAGTGGCGATTATCCCTCCATCATGCGCTTCATTAATGGCGTGGAGCGCAGCAAAACCTTCTTCATCATCCGCGCAATGGCGCTCACCGGTCAGCAGAACGGCCAGGTCGCGCTGCGCCTGCAGATGTCCACCTGGCTGCGGCCTGCTGATGCCGCTGCCAGCGGCCTGCCGCTGGCGAAGGATGACTCCGCAGGCGCACAAAAAGGCTCCGCGCCTGCACCGCAGGAGGGCAACTGAGATGGCCGTCAAGCTGGGAGCGGAAAACAAGCGCAATGTGGTGATCGCGGCGGTTCTGCTGTCGGTGGTGGCTTATCTAGCCTTGACTCAGTTGCTGAGCAGTCCGCCTCATCCTCAATCTACACCCCCACAATCCCCACCGCCCCGGTCTGCATCCGCTCGGCGAAGAGCCGTTCAACAGACCGAAGACGAGAGTGGCGGCGAGGCACGCAAAGTCACCACCATGAACCTCGACCCCACGCTGCACCTGGAGCGGCTGGCGGCCAGCGAGTCCATCGAATACGCTGGCACAGGCCGCAATATCTTCTCCATGGGTTCAACACCAGTGCGCATTGAGCAGACACTGGCCTCGGCCCGCCCCAGTGAACGAGGAGCAGCACCGGTCTATACAGCCCCACCTGCTCCGCGACCGCCCGCAATTGACCTGAAATTCTTTGGCTATTCGGTCACGGCGAAGGGTACGCGACGCGCTTTTCTTTTGCACGGCGAAGACATCTTTGACGCTGGCGTAGGCGAGATCGTCGATCACCGCTTCAAGGTGGTCGCCATCACTCCCACCGGCGTGCAGGTCACCGATCTCGGCTACAACAACACCCAGACGCTTCCGCTGGAGTCCAACTAAGAATGAAGTTTTTCTTCCAGCCCGCCGACTTCTGTCGCCACACCATGGCTGACGGAAGCGCTGACGGCCAAGGCAGGGCTGCGCGCGCGCCTCGTGAAGAGGGCTACGTCCTGCTGGCGGTCTTGTTCATGGCGTTTCTGCTGGCCTTGTCGTTATCCGTTGCCGCTTCGCGCATGGCCTCTGATATTGAGCGCGATCACGAGCGCGAACTCATCCAGCGCGGGCTGCAGTACCAGCGCGCCGTCCAGCTCTATTACCGCAAATTCGGTGCCTATCCTCCGACTGTCGATGCATTGGTCAAGACAACGGATATACGCTTTCTGCGCAAGCGTTACAAAGACCCGATCACAGGACAGGATGACTGGGTTCCCATTCACTTTGGTGAGGCCAAGACCCCGACCATTGGATTCTTTGGACAACCGCTGGCCGGAGCCAGCTCAGGCGGCGCATCGTCGGTCGGCGGCGTCGGCCCCAGCGGCGGCAATAGCAACCCAGGCGCGTCCATGGCCGGCGCCGGCAACTCCTCAACCTCCGGATTTTCACTCGGCTCCTCCAGCATGGGCAGTCCCGGAGGCGGAATGGGAGGCGCTCCTGGCGGCGCACCGGGAGCATCCAGCAGCCCCACCGGCGGCAGCACCTTCGGCAGCAATTCCCCTTCCGACTTCGGCAGCAGTGGCAGTTCCCAGACCTTTGGCGGCGCAGGCATCATCGGCTTCAAGATTCCCAGCAACAAACTAGCCATTCTGGAGTTTAAGAAGCAGAAGCACTTCAACGAGTGGGAGTTCTACTACGATCCAATGGCCGAGCAGTTTCTCTCCGGCAATGCCGCGCTTGGTCAGCCTATTCCAACGGCAGGAGACACCAGCGCCACCGGCTTTGGAGGCAGTTCGACCGGTGGCACGGCGCCTGGAGCAGCCGGATCAAGTGGATTCGGAACCAGCCCATCGTCTGGATTCAGCAGCGGACCGTCTTCGACCTTTGGCGGCAACTCGTCAAGCGGTTTTGGCGGAAGTTCGTCAGGCGGTTTTGGCGGAAGTTCGTCGCCTTCACCCAGCCAGCCTCAATAGAA
>JAJZHE010000223.1 GCA_021804655.1 Acidobacteriota bacterium | reverse complement strand
CCCGTTGCTTTTCTGGTTGCCCTTCCCGCAGGGAATCCGCTCAGCAACCTCCGCAGCACTCCCCCGCGACCAGCGGGAGCGCCACCGCGCGCACGCGCAGCCGCTGCATGCAATGCGCAATGCTCAGAGGGAGCCGGCCCGGCGCAACTGGCTCTTCACCGCGATGCGCTGTTCCAGGCTCAGCCCCTTCAGCGCCGCGTCCAGCTTGGACAGGTCCACGTTGCTGTCGGTCAGTCCCTGCTTGGCCAACATCTCGGCGGTCGTCGTCGGCAGCGTCTGCCGCAGCGATTTCAGCGGCTGCGGCGTGCGAATCCCGGTGCCCGCCTCCATCCGGCTCACCTCGCCGCGCAGCCGTTCGATCTCCCGCTCGGCCGCCTCCAGACGATCCGCCAAAGCATCCTCGTCGTGTGTCTCCACCGTCGCCGAGATACGCTCCAGCTCGCCCGTCAGCGCGCGCTGTCGCTCCTCGATCCGGTTCAACGCCGTCTCCAGCGTCGCTGCGGCTGTCTCCAGCCGTTCCATCACTTCCATCGTTTCGTTTTTCATCCTTGCTCCTTTCGTTCCGTTCATCTCTGTCCGCCCGGCCTGCGGAAGCCCGTTAACTTGCCAGCCGGAAGCTCGTTTCCATATACGCCGCCTTGTCGCGCAGCAGAATCGCCGCGCCGGTAAAGGTCGCCCGCGTCAGCCGCCACACCTCCGCGCGCATATCGGCCACCTGCGCCTCGGCCAGCTCATAGCTCATCCCCATCGACCCGCTTTTCGCCCGCCGCATCGACTCCACCGCCTCGGGAAAATCCCGCGCATACAGGTAGCCCTTCACCACCAGCTTTCGCCCCGCAAAATCGGCATCCGTAATCACGCCGATCTTCCGTTTCGCGTCATGCCCATCCCAACCGGGCCTGTAATCGACAGCCATCCCCATCAGGCTGGGCAGCGCCGCCTCCGCCGCCACCCGCGTCAACACCACACGATGTCCACGCGCACCCGCCGGAGCCTTGTCGCTCGGCGCATCCACCACCGTCAACACACCCTCAAACGGCAGCCGATTCGGATGCCCCTTCACCGCTGGAATCTTCACTGACATTGCATCCAGTCGCATTCACCCTCCCCCATTCCCCATCTCCTTGCCTTCACCCTGGTTCTCACCCTTTTGCTCTTGCCCTTGCCCTTGCTTTTGCTTTTCTGGTTGGCCTTCCCGCAGGGAATCTGCTTCTTCTTTTGCTTTTGCTTTTGCCCTTGCTTTTGCCCTTGCTTTTGCTTTTGCTCTTGCTCTTGCTTTTCTGGTTGTCATTCCCGCAGGGAATCTGCTTCTTGCTCCGTCCTCTCCTGCCGCCACCCGCGACCAACGGGAGCGCCACCGCGCGAACGCGCGACTGCTCCATGCAATGGTGCGACTGCTCCATGCAATGGTGCGGCTGCTCCCTGCAAGGGTGCCGAGCCGCCCGCGTCCAGCGCGCTCAGCCCGCGCATCGCCCTCACCTCATTCACCGTCAACACGCCGGCCTGCAACAGTTGCACCTGCATCGCCAGCTCCGTCTGCGCGTCGGCTGCGCTCAGGTCGTTGAAGACAAACTCGAACTCGCGCCATCCCACGCATTTCCCAAAGACATCCCGCGTAATGTGTTCCTCCACGCGGCGCGCCAGCGGCGCAATCGCCGACCGGAAGGCTTCATCCGTCATCTCCGCCGCCGTCGAGCGATTCACATCCGCCTCCAGGCCCAGCAGCAGCGGCGGCAGCCCAAAGGCATCCGCAATCAGCCGGATCAGAAACGTCTGCCACTGCAACCGCATATCCGCATCCGTCCCCTGCGCAAACCGCAGCACCTCCGGCTTCTGCTCGGTGGAGATCAGCGGCACGCGCCCCGTGCCTTCAATCTCGTCCTGCCACCAGCGAATGATCCGCTCATGCTGCGTCGGCGTCGCCTCGTTCAGCCACAGCGCATACTGCACCACCGTATTGGCCGCCAGCTTGCCCGCAAACCGATGCGCGCTCAGCAGCTCGTTCACCGTCTCAAACGCCACCTCCAGTGGCCCCAGACCAAACGGCGAAAAGCTCCGCGGATTCATCCGCAGATACAGCAGTTGATCGTCCCGCAGCGCAATCCCCTCCTGCACCGAGCGCCCCATCGGCACCTGCTCATAGCGCGGCTCCTCCGCATCCCCGCTCCACTTCGCATTCACACGAATCGTCGAGCCATCCACCGCCCACAACATCGCCGGCCGATGCGGATCGCCCGTCCGCTCCATCTCCATCGCTCCATATCCGCCCGTCAGCGCGTCCTCGATCACCTGCTCCAGCAGCGTGCGAAAGCTGTCCGACTCGTTCGGCTCTTCCAGCATCCGCCGCAGCGCCCTCACCTTCCGCCGCGCATAGGCGATCTCCTCTTCGCTTGCCCCGCGCCGCACCCGAATCTGCCAGTCCATCGCCACAATCCGGTCCTTGATCACGTTGATCGCCCGCCGCACCACCGGCGTCTCGGCAAAGCGCCTCAGATTCATCTGCGTCGGCTTGGGCATCGCCGCGGTCGTCCCCGCGCCATACCCATACGGCGAAACGATCGTCGGCATCGCAATCGTCCGCCGCTCGGCCAGCTCGCCGTTGCCCGACTTCTTCGCCGCCGCTCGGAATCTCGCTTCGCCCTGCCCGTTTTCGCCCTGCCTGTTCTCGCCATTCAGGCCCTCCCACATCGCACGCACCCAGCTCATCCGCTGTTCCTTTTCTGCCTTCACGTCTGTCCATCCCTTCCCGCGCAGTGCGCGCCGCTTTCGTTCCCATCCCCGCTCTTCACCCGCCGCTCACATCCAACCCCAAAGTTCCGCCCAACAAAGCCTCCAAAAACAAAACAGGCATGGACACCCTGTCCATGCCTGCCATTCCCGCTTCCACGACTCTTGCTTTTGCTTCTGCCCTTGCTTTTGCTCTTGCTTTTCTTGTTGTCATTCCCGAAGGGAATCTGCTTCTGCTTTTGCTTCTGCTTTTGCCTTTGCCCTTGCCCTTGCTTTTCTTGTTGACCTTCCCGCAGGGAATCTGCTTTCCCCCACAACCTTCACCCATGCACCCCCGCGACCAGCGGGAGCGCCCCCGCGCGAACGCGCATCCGCTGCATGCAATGCCTAGACGTGCAGCTCGACGCGTGCCGTCTCGGCGATCGCGGCCAGTTCCGCCGTCGTGCGGACGTGAATTCTGTGTTCCTCCATCGT
>JAJZHE010000222.1 GCA_021804655.1 Acidobacteriota bacterium | reverse complement strand
TATCCATTCCCGCATTGTGCATCTACCCATACATCGCTGGCGTTCCAGCGGAGGGTGAGTCAATGCGCCTCACGCCCGCAAGCGACACACCGCAATCGGTGTCACGCAAACTCGCAACGCCCAAGGAGCTTTATGCGTACTGCAATCCGAATTTTTGCCTGCGGCCTGTTGCCGTTCACCACTTTTGCGCTGGCCCAGACCATGCACTCACCCACCTTGCCCAAGGCAGCTCCCACGACGACCGCGCCGACTGTCCACGTGATGCACCTCGACGTAGATGTCGATGACAAATCCGGCGCTCCTGTCACTGGGCTGACGCAGTCGAACTTCACCGTGCTGGACAACAATGAAAAACCCGCCGGACTGCAATTCAAAGCTGTGGGACCGGGCCAGGGAAAGCTTGAAGTGATTCTTGTGATGGATGCGGTCAACTCCAGCTTCCAGACCGTCTCTTATGAACAGCAGCAGTTGGAAAAATACTTGAAGAAGCCTGGGGTGAAGCTGCCCAATCCAACGTCTCTGGCCTACATCACGGACAAGGGCGCAGAAATCCAGAAAGGTTTTACGCAGGACCCCACACAGCTCAATCAGGCGCTGCTGAAAATTTCGACCGGACTGCGCTTCATCACGCGCAACACCGGGTACTGGGGCAATGACGAGCGCTATTCCACATCCTTCAAGGCGCTCGACCAGCTCATTACCTATTGCACCCAACTGCCGGGACGCAAGGTCCTGATCTGGGTTTCTTCGGGATGGCCGCTGATGTCCGGCGTGCGCACGGAGCTGGACGGAACGCAGGAAAAAGAGGTCTTCAAGCAGATCGTCGCCGAGTCCAGCTATATGCGTTACGCGCGTGTGACGATCGACGACGTGAATCCGCGCGGGCTGAACTCGTCACTGTTGCGCGACTACTACTACCAGGAATTCACCAAAGGCGTCAGCAAGCTGAGCGATGTTTACCTGGGCGATCTGGGCCTGCAAGTTCTGGCGGAGCAAAGCGGTGGCAAAGTGATCGAGGCAGACAACGACATCTCAAGCTCCGTGGCCCAACTGATGGACACGACGGCTTCGTGGTATGAGTTCAATTTCCCGATGCCGCCGACCACACAGCCGGACACCTTCCACAGTACCGTGGTCAAGGTGGACGCGCCGGGAGCAAAGACCTATACGCGTGTCGGCTACTATGACCAGCCAGGCAAGTAACTTCACAGGAAACTACTGAGAGCTTGTTTCATCTCTACCTCGGTGGCTTCATCGTGGTTCGTCAGCCCCGCTTGGATCGCGGTCTGATACGGGCGGTTTCAGGCTTTCGTTGATGGATGCAACACGCTCGAACGAAAATCCAGCGGCGCACGCAGCAGGCTTGCCTGAAGAACAGCGTGCGCCGTTGTACACTGCATTGTGATGGAAACGACAGGTTGCGGCACTGCAATTGTGACGCCGTTCAAAACGGATGGCCGCGTCGATCAGAACGCTCTCTACGCGCTGGTCAACGGACAGATTGACTCTGGCATCGACTTTCTGATGGTCTGCGGCTCGACGGGCGAAGCAGCCACGCTCGACGAGGAAGAGTGGATCGACGTGATTCGCACCACCGTGGAGGTGACTGCGGGGCGCGTTCCCGTGTGGGCCGGATGCACGCACAACGCCACGCGCACGCTGCTGCGCCGGGCAGAAAAGCTGGCGCGCATTCGCGGGCTGGACGCGATTCTTTCGGCAACTCCCTATTACAACCGCCCGACGCAGGAAGGGCTTTTTCGCCACTTTGAGGCGCTGGCGCAGCAGGTCGCGCCGATGCCGATTGTGCTCTATAACGTGCCGGGGCGGACGGCGGTGAATCTGGAGCCGGAGACCGTTCTGCGCCTGGCCGAGGCAGCGGAGAATATTGAAGCGATCAAGGAAGCCAGCGGTCGCCTGACGCAGATCTCCGCACTCGTACACTCCCTTCCGCAGCACTTTCGCATCTTTGTGGGCGACGACAATCTGGCACTGGCAGCCATTGGAGCCGGAGCGCATGGGCTGGCCAGCGTGGCTTCCAACCTGATTCCGGCAGAGATGGCCCAGATGGTTCGCGCTGCCCTGCGCGGAGACTGGCACACCGCGCGCGCAATTGACCGCAAATATGCGCGGCTCTTCGAGGCCAACTTCTGGGAGACCAATCCCGGCCCGGTGAAGACGATCCTGAGCCTGATGGGCCGCTGCGGACCGACGGTGCGACTGCCGCTGGTGGAACCGGCGCGGGGAACGCAGGTGCGCCTGGAGCGGCTGGCCGGCGAGCTGGGCCTGCTGCGCGATGCACCGCTGCCCGAAGGCGATATGAGGATGTTTTAACAAGCTTCTGGAATGCTGCCGTTGAGCCTTCGCTGGACTGTCAAAGGAATTTCATACATCCCTTCGTCCAGGTTGCGCGTCCTATGAATAGGGCATATTCGGTCCGGCTCAGACGATCTCCGAAGCTCCCGGGAAGATTCTGCGCGGAATCCCCCGGTTCGCGATTTCGGCTCTTGAAAAGCTCTGCGCCGCCGATCAACAGATGAGAGGCATCATGCAGGCACAGATTCTTCGCAAATCGAACGGGCACTTTACGCTGCTCTTTCCGCTTGTCACCGGCGATGGCGGCGGATTGCCGGTTGACTGGACCCATATCGAGCTGGATCTGGACGGTTTGCGTATTCTGTGCGCGCTGCCGGAGCATCCCCGACCCGAAACCTTCGAGCTACGCGATCCGCGGCTGAGCAGTTGGCTGCGCGCGCGCGTCCACAGCGGCAAACTGAAGCCTGCCGATGCGATGGAGGTATCGGACCTCTTCGAGGGCGTCTATCACATCGAAAAGTGCAAAGCCGTGCTGACGGAAGCGACCGTTCCGGCACTCAGCGAAGAGACGATGCAGCCGCTTTCCCTGATCCTTACACCACAGAAGACATCGTCCTTGCGATCAGCCGCGCCCAGAACCGTTCGACGCGTGGCTCAGCGGGCTTCAGTGGCCGTCCGCGCCAGTTAACCTGAAGCGTTGCTTCGGGATGAAAGTTGTAGATTTACAATCAATTGCGCGTTTCCGTTGTTTACTTATCGGTTATAAGCAGAAGAATCATACCCAGGGGGTGGTATTTATTTTCTATTCAACAAAAATCTGGCGAAAATGTTTACTGAGTTGCAACTATCCCTCACTTTGACTCGCACCGTTGCATGGGGCGGACGCGCGGTGGCCGCTCC
>JAJZHE010000221.1 GCA_021804655.1 Acidobacteriota bacterium | reverse complement strand
ATATTCGCACCGTCCTCGAAGGCGAATCCTGCCCCCTCGAAAACTGCGCAGGAAAACTCGTCGTCGGCAAGGCCGTCGAGATAGGACACATCTTCAAGCTCGGCTACAAATACACCCAGTCCATGGGTGCCACCGTTCTGGACCTCAACGGCAAGGAAGTCACGCCCATCATGGGCAGCTATGGAATCGGTGTCGAGCGCATTCTGACCGCGGCTATCGAGCAATCGCACGACAGCATCGGCTTCTGGCTCACGCCTGCCATCGCTCCGTTTCATGTGGTCATCACCATCACCAACACGAGCGATACGGCGCTGATGAGCGCTGGTGAAGCTCTCGCAGCCGAACTGGATCGCGCAGGCTTCGACGTGCTGCTGGACGACCGCGACGAGCGCGCCGGAGTCAAATTCAAGGACGCTGAACTGATCGGAATTCCCTTCCGCGTCACAGTCGGCAAAAAGATCGCTGAGCAGCAGGTGGAGCTTTTCACGCGCTCCACCTCCACCAACACCGTCGTTGCACTTGCGGACCTGGTCTCCACGCTTCGTCCGCTTGTCTTCACAGAAAACGGCGTTCCCAACGCAGGTTGACCGATGACATTGCGCATCCGCATTCCCCGCAGCCGCTCGCAGCACAGCCTGGGCTTTCGCCTGGCCATTGTGGCGCTCGTCTGCTGTGCGTTTGCCGGGCTTGCGTTGCTCGCAACCGGCGGTTACTACTACCTGCGCTATCGCGGCATTGTGGATGCGCGGCTGCAACAGCCGCTTTTCGCCACAACGGCTAAGATTTATGCGGCGCCGCGTGAAGTTCGAACCGGCCAGCATCTGATGCTGGCTCAGGTTGTTCGTGAGCTGCGCGCCGCCGGATACACCGATCCGTCCGCCACAACCGCGTCGCCACTCGGCACCTTTGCCGCGACCGATCAAAGCATCGATATTCATCCCGGGCCGCAAAGCTATCACTCCCAGGACGGCGCGCTCATTCACTTTTCCGGCGGCGTCGTCACCGCGCTCACGGACGATCATGGCCAACCGCTTTCCAGCTATGAGCTGGAACCGCTGCTCATCACCGGGCTGAGTGAAGACGCCAGCCGCACCAAGCGCCGCCTGGTGACGTATAGCGAGTTGCCACCCAATCTGGTTCAGGCCGTGATGGCGATTGAGGATCGTCGTTTTTTCGAGCACGACGGCGTCAACTTCACACGCTTGTTCTCCGCTGCTTTGCGCGACATCGCCACTGGCCGGAAGATGCAGGGCGGCTCCACGCTGACAATGCAGCTCGCGCGCGGTTTTTTTCTTACGCCAGAGAAAAAATTCAAGCGCAAGATCATTGAGATTGTCATTACCTTCCAGCTTGAGCATCGCTTCACCAAGCAGCAGATCTTCGAGATGTACGCCAACGAGATCAACCTCGGTCAGCGCGGCAGCTTTTCCATCGACGGCTTCGGCGAAGCTTCGCAGGTTTACTTCGGCAAGGATGTTCGTCAACTGAATCTGGCCGAGTGTGCGCTGCTCGCGGGCATGATCCAGCGGCCCAATTATTTTTCACCTTACCGTCATCCGGATCGCGCGCTGGAACGGCGTAATCTGGTGCTCGATTCGATGGTGGAAACCGGAGCGATCACCAAACAGATTGCCGAGGAGACCAAGCTGGAGCCGCTGCATCTTTCCAAAGCAAGCGTGGATGCGAGTGACGCTCCATACTTCGTCGATCTTGTGCGCGAACAACTGAATCAAAAACTTGGCGAACATGACTTCAACCGCGAAGGACTGCGCATTTACACCTCGCTCGATCCCGACCTGCAATCTGCGGCTACGACAGCGGTGGAAGAAGCGATTCCCGCGATCGACAAACAAGTGGAGCAACGCGCCGCGCACCTTCACCGCACGGGACCAATCAATTATCCGCAGGTTGCGCTCATCGCACTGAATCCGCATACGGGCCAGGTGCTTGCGCTGGTGGGAGGGCGCAGCTATGGTCTCAGTCAGTTGAACCATGCCGTCGCCGCGCGTCCGACTGGATCGATCTTCAAGCCGATCGTCTACGCCTCCGCCTTCAACACGGCGGTCGCCGGCACCACGCTTCCCGGACAGGACGCTCTGTTCTCTCCGCTGACGCAGCTCAGCGATGAGCAGACGACCTATGAGGTGAATGGCCAGGACTACAAACCGCGCAACTTTGAAGGTGAATATCATGGCCAGGTGAATGCTCGCTTTGCCCTGATGCGCTCGCTCAACAACGCCACCATCAGCCTGGCTTCTCTTGTCGGCTTTGATGCCGTCGCCACACTGGCCCAGCAACTCGGCATCGCCAGTGCACGCGCAACTCCCGCAGTTGCGATTGGTGCCTATGATGCAACTCCGCTGGAGATGGCTGGCGTCTACACGGCCTTTGCCAACGGCGGCCTGAAGATCGATCCGTGGATGGTGGCCAGCGTTCGCTCACCATCCGGCGATGTGCTCACCGATTTCACACCAACCAGCAAGCAGTTGCTGGACCCGCGCGTTGCGTACCTGACCACCAACATGATGGAAGCGGTTCTGCAAGGGAAAGGCACGGGAGCAGGAGTCCGCAACATGGGCTTCACCGCGCCTGCCGCTGGCAAGACCGGCACCGAACACGACGCATGGTTTGCCGGATACACCACAAACCTGCTGTGCATCGTCTGGGTGGGCAACGATGATTACACCGACCTCAAGATTGAAGGTGCGCGCGCGGCGGCTCCCATCTGGGCCGATTTCATGAAGCAGGCCGTCGCCCTGCCGCAGTACTCCGACACTGCGGAGTTCACTCCGCCGGAGGGTGTCCAGCTCGTTTCCATTGATTCAGCCACCAACCTGCCGGCTGACAACAGTTGCTCGGCGGATACATACACGGCTGCTTTCCTCGATGGCACCGTTCCGCAGGCCACTTGCAGCCATCCCAATGCCGATCATCGCAACTTCCTGCAAAAGATCTTCGGCCTGGGAAATAAAAAACAGTAGAGAAAGTTTTTTTAGTCGCTGCTCGCAGGCTGGCATGCAGGACACCAGTACGTAACGCGCGCGCCTTCCCCCTGTAGTACGCGCTCGATCGGCGCTCCACATCGTCGGCACGGTTCACCGCGCCGCCCGTAGACCCAGAGGCTGGCTCCTGGATCGGCGCTGTGCGTCGTTCTGCGCTGGCGTCCGCGATAGGTGACAATCCGTTCTCCGGAATCCTCCTGCACATTGGCAGTCAAC
>JAJZHE010000072.1 GCA_021804655.1 Acidobacteriota bacterium | reverse complement strand
CTGCTCTTCGACAACCATTCCAACGCACTCGTTCTCTCGCCTGCCGATCACTTCTTCATCAGCGACATGGAGATGCCCCAGCATACCCTGCGCTCTTCGCTCGTCTCTTCCATTCGCAGCCTTCCCGCCGGATTCACGCACACCACCGTTCTCGTCTCCGGCACCGGCATCCACGCAACGCTCGCCGCCTGGGGACGCGCCATGCAATCCTGGGTCCGACGGCCTCCCGTCTCCGACCAGGCCGACCCCTTGCTCCGCAGCCTCAGCTACTGGACCGACAACGGCGCTACCTACTACTACAAATTCAACCCCCAGCTCGGTTACACCGGCACTCTGCTTGCCGTTGCCGACAAATACAAGAGCCTCGGCGTCTCGCTTGGACTCATGCAGATCGATAGCTGGTTCTACCCCAAAGGCCCACAGAAAGACTGGCGCGTCTTCAACTGGAAAAACGGTGCCGGAGGCGCTTATCTTTACCAGCCCGACAAGCGTCTTTTTCCCAACGGCATGGGTGCCTTTGCCCAGCAGTTGCACCTTCCCCTCGCCGTTCACGGACGATGGATCGACCGGGACAGCCCCTATCGCTCGATCTACAAAATCTCCGGCAACGTCGCCATCGACCCGCGCTACTGGGAGGCCACCGCATCCTGGATGCAGGCCGCACACGTCGCCGTCTATGAACAGGACTGGCTCGGCACCTTCGCACAGGCCGCGCCCGACCTCACCAGCCCTGAGCGCTTCCACAATCTGATGGCGCAGTCCATGCGCCAGCACAGCATCACCATGCAATACTGCATGCCCGCTCCCGCTGACTATCTGCAAGGCACGCGCTACTCCAACCTCACCACCATCCGCACCAGCGACGACCGTTTCGAACAGAAAAAATGGGATTCCTTCCTCTACGATTCTCAGATCGCCTACGCACTCGGCATCTGGCCCTGGACCGACGTCTTCATGAGCGATGAGCTGCCCAATCTCATCCTCTCCACGCTCTCCTCTGGCCCGGTTGGCGTCGGCGACGCCATCGAAAAAATCAACAGCGCCAACCTCCTTCGCGCCGCGCGCGCCGATGGCGTCCTCGTCAAACCCGATCATGGCATCCGCCCGCTGGATCGCATCTATCTTGCCGATGCGCTGGCCAACACCTCCAATCCTTATGCGGCCAGCCCCGGCATCTCCCACCTGGGCGCAGCCATGCTCGCCGTCGCTCACTCCAACCAGCCTGCCGCGCGCATCTCCTATCTCTTCGCCTATCCGCGCCCAGCTCAGTCCCCGACCATGACTTCAGCTCCATTCACGCCCGCCGATCTCGGTTACACACAAGCCGTCTTCGTCTACGACTGGCGCAGTGGCAACGGCCAGGCCGTCGCCGCCAACGACTCCGCCGCTCTCGCCTTCCGCGACGGATGGGGTTACGACGTCGTCTCCCCCATCCTTTCCAGCGGATTCGCCCTCATCGGCGACCCGCAGATGATCGCCACCGCCGGCAAACAACGCCTCACCGCAAGCACCGATGCCACCGGCGCGCTGCATCTGCGACTTCGCTTTGCCGCCGCGGAAACAGCGCACACGTTGCTCATCTACTCCGCACAGCCGCCGCATCTCCACACCGTACTCGGCCATCTCGCTGCAAGCCATTACGACGCCACATCCCACCTGCTGCGCGTCACGCTGGATACACCAACCGACGGCAGCGCTGAGGTCGCACTCTCGCATTAGATGTGAAGTTTCATCAATAAACGAAAGCCTGAAGCCGCCCGTATCAGAGCCGCGATCAAAGCGGGGGAGCCGAACCGCAACGAAGCCACCGAGGTATATATATAAAACACGCTCAAGAACAATGGACCAGCGTCTCGCAGACACGCTGCATCGTATTTCCTGCTTTTGTGGCATACTGTCATTCACCGGGCCTGGCCTGACCCTCGTTCTGACTTTGCTTTTCATGGGGTCATTGCCACAGGGAGTCTGCATCCACGCAAGCAGAGTGCCAATCGTGACTCGCAGATCAACTTTTTTCAGCAGCGAAGAAAATGAGAAATCAATATCCCCCCCATCCCCCCTCACCAATCCATTCATAACGAATTAGTCAATAGGTAAAACAAGGTAAATACCTTATTATGATTTACTTAAGAAAATAGGCTGGCAATGATCGGTCAATGAAAGCTCGTCTGCATCTTCCGCAAACCTGCTTTTCAGCGCGTTTTTTGCCGCTTCGCAGCTTCACGCGCCTGCACAAAGTTTTCCGGCAAAGGATCGCGCAGCGAATCTTCAACGGCTTTCCGATAGCCACCTTTGTAGAGGGTAAAAAGAACCGCAGCCGCGCAACCCACGCCAAACAGAAAGCCCAGCAGCAGGCCAAAGAGCGCGGAAAAGCCGAAGACCTCCATCGCCGCTACACCGCAATCAGAAAGCTGTCTTCCGTACGCGTCACCGCGTGATACAGCGTATCGCGCTCCACCGGGACGCGGCCAGCTTCGGTAATCAGCCGACAAAGCTCCTTGCGCGTCATGCCTTGCGGCGTCTTCGCTCCGGCATCGTGATAAATCTTTTCCTCGACCACCGTGCCGTCCAGATCGTCGGCTCCAAAGCGCAAGGAAATCTGCGCAATCTTCGGCGTCATCATCTGCCAGTACGCCTTGATGTGCGCGAAGTTGTCCAGCAGCAGCCGACTCACGGCCACCTGTCGAATATCCGTCAGTCCCGTCGTCACCGGCAGATGATCGAGCGCCGTATTCTCCGGATGAAACGCCAGCGGAATGAAGGTCTGGAAGCCGCCGGTCTCGTCCTGCACCTCGCGCAGTCGCAGTATGTGGTCCACGCGATCGGCGTCGCTTTCAATGTGTCCATAGAGCATCGTCGCGTTCGAGCGGAAGCCCATCTGGTGCGCCAGTCGAGCCGTGTCCAGCCACTCCTGTCCATCGATCTTGTGGTCGCAGATCACGCTCCGCACATGGGAGGCAAAGATCTCCGCGCCGCCGCCGGGCATCGAGTCCACGCCGGCTTCGCGCATCCGCAGCAGCGTCTGCTCGATCGTGAGCTTCGCTCGCCGCGCCAGATAGGCGACCTCGACCATCGTGAAGGCTTTGATGTGAACCTTCGGGAAACGCTCCTTCAAGCCGCGCACCAGGTCCAGAAAGTACTCGAAGGGCAAGTCGGGATGCAGCCCGCCAACGATGTGAAACTCCGTCACTGCTTCTGAATAGCCGGAAGCCGCCGTCTCCCACGCCTCTTCGAGGGCCATCGTATATCCGGCAGCGTCTCCTTTTTTGCGGCCAAAGGCGCACAGCCTGCAACTGGCCACGCAGACATTCGTCGGGTTAATGTGCCGGTTCACGTTGAAGTAGGTCACGTCGCCGTGCATGCGCTCACGCACATGATTCGCCAGCCAACCCACGGCCAGCACGTCCGTCGATCGATAAAGCGCCAAGCCCTCCGCAAAGTCCAGCCGCTCACCGGCCAGAACCTTTGCTGCAATCGGCTCCAGCGCCGCATCGTGGGTCCGAAACGAGTGTTGCCCTAACGTGGTCTCCATCGCCTCACTCCTGCCATGATGATACTGGAAATCGCAAGCCATCGGAGACCTTCGATGCACACGCTGAAAAGCAGACATCTCACTTGCCCGGCTGCTCGATCACACCGTTCTGCATCGTGGCTGCGAACCATTTGCCGGCCAGCGCACGCACTCGATACAGCGGATATCCGGTTTCGACTGTGGAGTGCGCAAAGGTCTGCTCGTCGATCACCAGCATGCGCGTGTCCAGCCGCGAACCGGCCAGCACCTTGCCTGTCGCCGGGTCCATACTCAGGTCGTCCATGAAGTGGAACGGCAGCCGATCCAGCCAGAACCAGCTTTTGCCGCGATTGCGAGAAACATACACTCCGTCGCCTGCGCCAATCCACAGATCGCCATTCGGCGCAATCATCGCTACATGAATCGTCCGGATGCGCTCCGGAAGCGCCATCGGGTCCCAGTGCGCGCCGCGGTCAGTGGAAAAGACTGCGCCCTCGCGTCGCACGGCCACCATCCACCCATCCATCACAGCCACCGACTCATAGGCCTCCGCGCCATAGCCGATGCCGCCCTGCCAGCTCTTCCCATGATCGACGCTCGTGAACAACCCATCGTCGGTAGCGGCCAACCAGGCATCTGTGTGCACATCCAGCGCGGTCACGCGCGCGCTCAGTTCCCGCGCCGGCAACGTGTACTCCTGCATGCGGCCCACCGGCTTGCCATTCACGCGCGTGGTCACGATGCGCGTTCCGTGATTCACAATGTCGCTTTCGATCTGCCAGTGCTGGCTTCCGTCCTGCTGCGTCACAAGCTGGAAGATTCCGTGGCTGGTGCCTGCGAGCACAGCGCCGTCGCTCGCCTGGCCCAGCGCAAAAATATCGCGTCCGTCCAGGCCGTCGGCCATCTGCCTCCAATGCTCGCCTTCATCGCCGCTGACAAAGACGCCACCGTGCTGCTTGTCGTTCACAATGCCCGCCATCAACTCCGGCTTTGCGCCTTGCGTCGCCAGCAAAGCGCCTATTTTGCGTGAAGAAAACCCGGCGTTCGATGCTACAAATGTGCGTCCATTGTCGTCGCTGGCCAGCACTCCTCCACGATCGGTCGCCAGCAGCACACGCCCTGCCCGCGCAGGATCGAGATAAACATCGTTGATGATCAGGTCAGGGCCGGTCAAAAGATGCCAGGTGCGACCTGCATCTTCAGTTCGATAGAGTCCTTCCGTCGTTCCCGCATAGATGACCGCGCGGTTATGCGGATCCTGGCTCAGCACGCGTGTACGGCGCGCCGTTGAAGGAATGCCCTGTACTTTGTGGAACAGTTCACCGGCTGTTTCGCTTTTGTAGATACCCGAACACGCGCTGATGTAGACCGTCTTCGCCTGCTTCGGATCAATGATGATCGAAAAGACATCCGAGTCGTCGATGACGCCGCGCTTGATGTTTTTCCAGCTTTTTCCGCCGTCGCTTGTCTTCCACGGCAAGTGCCAGGTTCCAGCGTAGACCACATCCGGGTCACGCGGATCGATGGCCAGCGATTCCACCTCGTGGATTTCACGGCTTCCAGCGGGGCTGATCGGTTGCCAGTGCTCACCGCGATCCTCACTGCGAAAAACCCCTTGCAACGTGCCTGCAACCAGGACACGTGGGTCAGCCTTGGACTGCGCAAGGGAGCGGATCGACTGCCCGGCAAGATCGGCAATCGCATGCCATGTATGTCCAGCATCCTCGCTGATGAAAAAGCCGCCATCCGGCTGATCCACGCGCCAGACGGCTGCATAAATCCGTTGCGGAATCTCCGGATCGACAATCAGGTGATCGACGATGAAGTTGTCGAGCGTGCGAGGATTCGGAACAATCCGGCTCAAACGATGCCAGGTTGCACCGCCGTCGCGCGACTCATAGACCCAGCTTGTTGTGCCACCCAGATAAAGATGCTCCGGATTGGCAGGATCGGCAGCAAAGGCGCGCGCATCCCCACCATCCGGGCCAACAGTGAGCCAACGCGAGTTCTCTGCTTTCAACGCTGCTGAAAGTCCAAAGAAAAACAAGAGAAAACAGGACCATCCGGCGAATCTACTGACCCTTAACTTTCGATCCATGATGAATGTATGACTCCAGCTTGGAAGCGTGTTTCATCCTCCGGAGAAAGCTTGAAAACACCTCGCATGTGATTCTTCCTGAAGCAATCACAGAGAATCGCGAAAGCGGCTTGCATCGATGAAAACAGGCTGACAAGAGCGGCGAAAAGAATCTTCAAAAGAAACCGGGACTGACCTTCGTTGGGTCAGTCCCGGTTAGGTTGCGGCTCGAAGCCGTGCTTCGCGTCCCATCAGATGCCAGCGAAGCCCGGCGGTCGAGATTACATCGTGGACTTCTTCTTGCTGCTGTGGTGACGCATCGGAAGCGCCTTGCGGGCTTCGGGCTTAACGTCGCCGCTGACCGGGGTCACACCGTTCACGTCGAAGTTGGCGCCAGCCGGGATCAGGTAATCCTGAGCCGTCTGCGAGCTGTCCGATCCCGTGTAGGTGCTGATGCGGGAGGCATCGATGCCCTTCTCGGTGACCAGATAGTCCTTGGCGTTGACGGCGCGCTGTGCGGCGTCATCCACCATTGTGGCGTGCTTCTTCATGTGCTTCGGCGGCATCTTTTCGTCTGCCGTCGAGTTGCCCACAATGGCCGCCTTGGCGTCGGACTGCTGTTGCAGGGTGAGCGCGATGTCATCCAGGCAGGCCTTGGCTTCGTTGTCCACGCGAGTTGGGCGCTTCTTGTCCTTGTCGAAGCTGAGCGAGCAGAGTGAGGAAATCTTCGGCGCCGCAACCACAGGGGCCTCGATATTCACCGACGTGTTCGCCGTCGCCGTCTGTCCCTTGTCGTCGGTCACCGTACAGGTGATCGTCGAAGAGCCGCTGGGCGCACCGGCAGCCGAGTAAGTGGCCGAAGAACCCGAGCCGCTCACTGTGCCTGCGGAGGCCGTGTAGCTGTAGGTCAGGGGACGATTCTGCGGGCTGACGCCGGTCGCCGTGATCGTGCTGGTGCCGTCGGTCTGAATGCTCGTCGGGTTGGCAGAGCAACTCACTGTCGGCGGTTCAAACTGCTTGATGGTGTACTGCGCGCTGCAATCAGCAGACTGACCCGGCTTCGAGCCTTCCGAGACGCTGGCCTTGGCTGTATAGGTTCCCGGAGCCAGATTCGCCGTGGCGACCTTGCCATTTCCGTCCATGCCGGTCACGCCATCGCCGCTCCAGGTATAGGCTGCCTTCTTCTTGGGATTCAGGTTGGTCGGCGTGGCGACCAGGCTGATCGGTTCACCCGGAAAGACCGTGCTGGGACCGCTGACCGAACAGGCCAGTGTCACCGGCGGGGTGTAGATGGAGCCGACGTGATAGACAAGGCCCGCGCTCAGCCGAGCCGCGTCGATGTTGGCGCGTCCGCCGTAGGTGACCGGACCCCAGTTGGCGTGCATGTACATGAAGTCTGCCTGGAAGAGACGAATCGCCAGACGATGGTTGAAGAGCGGCGTCTCATAGTCCATGCCGCCGCCGGCTGTCAGCGCCGGGCCGAGCTTGCCCGGTTCGTGGTCAGGGCCACTGACGTCCGCCGCGCCCACCAGTGCGTGGACAAAGGGCGTGATGTCGCCCATCGGGAAACGGCTGATGACGCCGCCCGAGTAGGTCTGGAAATTGTTGCTGTTGCCGCTGCTTGTGTCAGGATGGACGCCGACCTCAACCTGCGCTCCGAGGTAGCGGTTGAAGTAGTAGGCTCCGCTGGCCAGCACGCCATAGTTGACGGCGTGATAGACAAAATCCTGAGTTGTGCCGTTCGGCTGCAATACCGAGACAGTCCCGTGAGGGGCCAGATAGCTGTAACCGGCGAAGATATCCCAGCGGGACGGACCCTTTTGGTCGGCACTGGCGGCCTTTGTCTGCGCGATGGCGGGCGCACCGGCGAGTGAAGCAGCCAGCGCAACCATAAGCGCGGTCGATTGAATCGTTTTCAATTTCATCTGTTCCTCCGCAACCAATTGTTTTGAAGATCGTACGAATCGTTTTGGGTTATCTTGCGGAGAATGGCCCGATCACACCAAGGTTACTCTCCGTCACTGCCTGAAAAAACACAATTTGCAACTTAAAACTTACCACATGAGCATGATTCCGCTGAGATTTTTTTGCTGAGCAGTCACCTTATCCATCAACATCCGCTGCATAACGGAAAGGGCGGCTATGCAGGGCTACTCCAGATTTAAAGTCTTGCGCAACGTCCCTTTCTCGCGCTGAATTTTTTCCTGAAGAAGGGTGATCGCATAAATCAACTGCTCCGGGCGAGGCGGACAGCCCGGCACGTAAACATCGACGGGGATCACCTGATTGACGCCCTGCACGAGGGCATAATTATTGAAAACTCCGCCTGAAGTCGCGCAGGCACCCATCGAAATCACCCATCTGGGTTCCGGCATCTGCTCATAAAGCCGCTGGATGACCGGTGCCATTTTGTTGGAGACGCGGCCAGCGATCACCATCAGGTCCGACTGGCGCGGCGAGGGGCGAAAAACCTCGGCACCGAAGCGCGCAATATCAAACCGAGCTGCTCCTGCCGACATCATCTCAATGGCGCAGCAGGCCAGACCAAAGGTCATCGGCCAGACGGAGTTTTTGCGCACCCAGTTCAAAGCGAAATCGACCGAGGTCATGAAGACGCCTTCGGTCTGGTCATACCCGTAGGTGGCTTCGCGAACCTTGGCTCGGTTCAGCCCGTGGCTTTCCAGCGAACCAAAGAGATAGACATCTTTTTCCGGCAGATGCGCCCCGAAGCGGACCGGCGGCGCTTGTTTATGAGCGTCCATATCGCAAGTATACGACGTATTTCCGTGCCATTTGGTTGTCTGAGGCAGAAGCGCACCGAGTTGCGACGCAGGTCGCAGGCAGGCAGAGGTGCGACCCGGCGCAAGAAAATCCTGCCCATTGAAAAAAAACTGGCTGCCCGTGAAAAAAAACTAGCTGCGCGACGGGAACGCGGTTAGAATGCAACCAAATGTTACAGAAATCTTATAGTCTCCGTGCGCGGGCGATCCGCCTGTCGCAAGCCCTTAGTTTCCTTCCACTCGCGATGCTGTTTGGCGGCAGTGCGCTGGCGCAGGCACCTGCCGGTGCGAGCCAGGCTCCAGCGACCCAGGCGCAGATCGCAGCATTGCAGAGTGCCGTCGCCAACGCGCAGTCTGCTGGGGATAACGCGTGGATGCTGGTCTCCGCGGCGCTGGTGCTGATGATGACCGGCCCGGGACTGGCGCTGTTTTATGGCGGACTGGTGCGGCGCAAAAACATGCTGGGCACCATGATGCAGAGCTTTGCCATGATGGGCATCGTGACGATTCTGTGGGCGGTCGTTGAGTATTCGCTGGCCTTCAGCTCTGGTAACAGCTTCATCGGTGGACTGCACTATTTCCTGCTGCACGGCGTCGGGCTTGACCCGAATCCGAATTACGCAGCCACGATTCCGCACCAGACATACATGATTTACCAGCTCATGTTTGCGATCATCACGCCGGCGCTTATCACCGGAGCCTTCGCCGAGCGTGTGCGATTCAGCGCGCTGGCGGTTTTTCTGTCGCTCTGGTCGCTGCTGGTCTACAGCCCGATGGCGCACATGGTGTGGGGCGTGGGCGGACTGTTGAACGCAGCCGGCGGACGCTTTCCATGTCTGGATTTTGCCGGTGGCACCGTCGTGCATATCACCTCGGGTGTCTCCGCGCTGGTGACGGCGCTTTATCTGGGCAAGCGCGTCGGTTACCCGAAGACGGCGATGCCTCCGCACTCGATGGTGCTGAGTGTAGTGGGCGCGTGCATGCTGTGGGTGGGCTGGTTCGGCTTCAATGCAGGCTCGGCGCTGGCGGCCAGTGCGCTGGCCACTTCCGCCTTTGTCGCCACGCACTTTGCCGCTGCTGCGGCGGCGGCTTCCTGGACGATCGCGGAGTGGATTCACAACGGCAAGCCGACGGCACTGGGCGCAATCTCCGGCGCGGTGGCGGGACTGGTGGCAATCACTCCTGCGTCGGGCTTTGTTGCTCCGATTCCAGCGCTCATCATCGGCTTGATTGCGGGCGTCTTCTGCTTCCAGATGGTGACGCGCGTGAAGAACTTCTTTGGCTACGACGATTCGCTGGATGCCTTTGGCGTCCACGGCGCGGGCGGCACGCTGGGAGCGCTGCTGACGGGCGTCTTTGCCGTCGCGGTCATCAACCCCATCTTCGGCAAGGATGCACATGGAAATCCGCTTCCCGTGGGCGGGCTGGACGGGAACTGGCACCAGTTGTTGAATCAGGCGGTGGGCATCGCCATTGCCTGGGGCATCTCCATCGTGGGCACGCTGATTCTGTTGGTGGTTGTGGATAAGCTGATCGGCATGCGCGTGAGCGAAGAGGATGAGTCCACGGGACTGGACCTGACGCAGCATGGCGAAGAAGCCTACGACTTTGGCCAGTAAACATAGGCATTTTACAAGGCTGGAACGCGTCGGCTGCCATGTTTGCGGCACCCGGCGCGGCTATACCGAAGTGGATACCCGTAGTCGTTAAACGCGATGCGGTACGACAACAGATGGGCCGTCGAGGTTATATTCTTTGAGGCGAGGTTTCTGATTTATGCACAAGATTGAAGCAATTCTCCAGCCTTCGAAGCTGGATGCCGTGAAAGATGCGCTGCTGGAAGCGGGCATCGAGGGCATGACGATTCTGGAAGCGCGCGGACATGGCCGCCAGAAGGGACACACGGAGTTCTATCGCGGACGCGAGTATACCGTTGATCTTTTACCGAAGATCAAACTGGAGATTGTGGTCGTCGATGCACTCAAGGAAAAAGCAATCCAGGCGATCATCGGTGCGGCTCGAACAGGCAAGATCGGCGATGGCAAAATCTTTGTGACACGCATCGACGAGGCCATCCGGATCCGTAACGACGAGCACGGCGAATCCGCACTGTAGCGCGTGCGCATCCGGTGAACAAGTTACCCGAGATCGTCGCGCATTGTGACTGGGGATCGCAGCCGTCCAAGCGTTGGATTGCCATTGCAACGCTGCAAAGCGGAAGCTACCTGGCGTATGCGCCCCAGCCCGTCGGCGAGATGAGTACGCTGATCGCGAGACTGAGACGGCAATCCGGGCGAAATGCCTGCATTGTGATCGGATTTGATTTTCCGATCGGATTGCCTTCAGCCTACGCTGAACGATGTGGCATCGGTTCCTACCCAGATTTCCTGCAGCAACTCACTTCCGACGCATCCATCGCATCCGACACATCCGACTCCAGCACATCCGGCTCCAGCCCTTCACGCTGGAGCCGTTTTCATGAAGTGTGCTCCACAGAAGAGGAGATTACGCTGGAGCGACCGTTTTATCCCTTGCGCCCCGGCGGCGCGCGACGCGATGCAATTCATGAAGCGCTGGGATTTGCCGACCGGAACCAGCTTTATCGGGAGTGCGAGCTGCGCCATGCTGCGCGCACCAGCGCCAGTTCCCTGTTTTGGACGCTGGGCGGCAATCAAGTCGGAAAAAGCGCCTTGCTCGGCTGGTTGAATGTCCTTGGGCCGCAGCTTGCCCAGAAATCAAAATCGTTTCGCTTGTGGCCATTCCACGGCACGCTGGAGGCACTGCTCCGGCCAGGGGTGATGGTGGCAATGGAGACCTATCCGACGGAATATCATGGTCGAATCTTTGGCCATGCTTTGCGTGGAAAACGCTACGCCGCGCAACGCATCGACCTGGCCCCGGCGTGGCTGGAGTCTGCACATCGGCTCGGCATTCGGATGGATCGAAAGCTCAAGCGACAAATCCTGAGTGGATTTGTCGAAACCATCTCGGGTGAGCAGCAGACTCGCGCCCGGGACGAGCAAGACGACCCGCTGGATGCGACGATTGGTTTGTTTGGCATGCTGGCTACTCTCAAGGAATACGGTCCGCAGTTTGAACCGAACGATCAAGAAATTCGCACGGTGGAGGGTTGGATCTTCGGACTCACGCATCCTCTGCAACGCGCGGGATGAACACTTCCTGCTCTCGTTGCGGTCATTACTCCCGCGCAGCCGTGCAGAATCGCTTATTCTGAAGACGGCATCTCTCATCATCCCACTGGCAGGAAACGGCACATAGCCTGATGGACTCGACTCTGCTGGCATTTGAAGATATTCAGGAACAGTATCAGCGCGATACCGAACATCTCCACCAGGCCTATGAACGGACTGGGGATGGCACTGCAACGGTTCGTCGCCGAACCATGCTGGTCGATCGCATTGTGACGGAACTTTGGCAGCGCGCCACAAGGCGCGAGCCGTTGAATGGCGTGTGCCTGCTGGCGCTGGGCGGATATGGAAGAAAAGACCTGTTTCCCCACTCCGATGTAGATCTGCTCTTTGCTTTTGCAAACGAAGAGATGGAAAAACGCGCAAAGGAAACGGCGCGAGCCGTGCATCAGGCAATGTGGGATATCGGCCTGCGCGCCAGCCCGGCGTATCGAACAGTGAAAGAGTGCGGTCGGTTTGATCGCGACAATCTGGAGTTCACGCTTTCCACCTTTGACCATCGCTTTCTGGTTGGCGATTTTCCGCTGTTTCTCAAACTGCGACAGGAGACGTTTCCGGGCGTTCTGCTGAGCGATTGGAATCCGATTACGCAGAAACTGGGTGAGATCGCGCGCGCGCGGCACGCACGGTTTGGAAACACAATCTTTCACCTGGAACCGAATCTGAAGGATGGTCCAGGTGGTTTGCGGGATTTTCACCTTGCGCCCTGGTTTGCGCTGCTTTTTCACCTGAAGGAAACAAAGCAGTGGCCCAAGGTGCGCAGCGAACGCGGCAACACGTATGGAGTGGAGGCCGAGGCAAGTACAGCATTTGACTTCCTGGCCGCGACACGATGCTTTCTGCACTTCCGTCATGGCCGCGATGACAATACGCTGGACTGGCAATCGCAGGACGAAGCTGCGGCTAATTCGGTTGGACTGGAGACGCGTGGTTCGGCTGATCCGGCCTACTGGATGCGGACTTATTACCGCCATGCGCGCACGGTCTATCGGCGCGCCGTCCTTTTGATGGAACAGGTGCCTGCGCCGGTCAGCTTCTATAAACAATTTCGGCGACGACGACAGCCGATTGCCGGAACGGATTTTTTCCTCGACCAGGGACGCGTGGATGTGGCTGCGATGCAATCGCAGATGCAGGATACCGACGGGCTGCTGCGCATCTTTGCCCTTATGGCCAACCATGGCTACGCGCTCAGTCAGGCGGCGGAAGATCGCATTACGGACGCGCTGCCGGTGCTGGCGATTCACCTGCCAGAAGGGCCATATCTGTGGAACTGCCTGCGCGAGGTGTTGCTGGGACCGCACGCCGCGCACGCACTGCGCACCATGCATGCGCTGGGCATTCTGGAGATGCTGTTGCCGGAGTTTCACGGCATCGACGCGCTAGTGATTCGCGACAGCTATCACCGCTACACGGTGGACGAACACACATTCCTGACCATCGACAATGTGCATGGACTGCGCAGATC
>JAJZHE010000220.1 GCA_021804655.1 Acidobacteriota bacterium | reverse complement strand
GCGCTCTCTGCCGTACGTGGCTCACAGAATTTTATGGCAGTCGCTGCCGCCTACAAACGCATTCGGAACATTCTCGATCAGGCAAAGCAGTCCGGAGATGAATGGTCCGCTGCTCACAATGCTTTGCTTGTTGAGCCAGAAGAGCAGGCGCTGCTTGCTGCCTCCGTGCAACTTGCCGAGCAGGTGCGTTCACTGCGTCTCCGGCACGAGTATCGGCAGGCGCTGGAGGCGATAGCTGACCTTGCTCCAGCGGTCGATGCCTTCTTCGCAAAGATTATGATCATGGCTCCGCAACAGGAGCTTCGTGCCGCACGGCTCGGCTTGATTGCATCCGTACTGACCAGCATCTCCGGCATTGCCGACTTTGCCGAGATCGTTATCGCCTGATTGCCGCCGGATGCGCGTGAGCCGAATGCCGCGCGCATCTTCATCGTCCGTCGCTCACTTCGCACTCAGGAACTGATTCACCGCTGTGCTCACCGTTTGCGCTTCGCAGTTTGGCGCCAGGTGGCCACAGTCGGAGTGCAGCATCAGTACCTGCGCGTGAATCTTCGGCGCAAACGCCAGCGCAGGCCCGGGATTCACCATGTGATCCTGCTCGGAGACCACGGCCAGCACCTTTGCATGCACGCGTTGCGCAGCTTCCTCCAGGCTGCCGCCGTGCGCCACGTCCTGATGAATCATCGCCTCCAGTTGATAGATGCGGTCGTTCGCGTCGAACCCGTCCGCATTCCAGTTCCCATAGCCGGAGTAGGTAGCCGGAAACGCCTCGCGGCTCACCGTCGCAGCGTAGTGATGTGGCGTCGTGATGTTCATCGAGTGCAGAATCTGCACCATCGGAATCGGCGGATTTTCCTTGTAGTTGCCCATCATCCAGGCAGCACTGGAGCGGATCGCATCTTCCTCGGACTGCCACAGCAGCAGGTCGTAGGCGGTCAGCCGCGGCGAACCGACAATCGGCACCGCATCGTCCATGAACTGCGGATGCGCGACCATCCACTCAAAGGTCTGCATCCCTCCCATCGACATGCCCAACACAGCGTGGACATGCTTCAATCCGAGGGTCTTCGTCGCCAGCGCGTACTCGGCCTCGACCATATCGTGAATCGTGATTGCCGGGAACGTCATGCGCGGCTGCATCTTGCTGTTTGATGGCGAACTGGAAACGCCATTTGCCAGCGGATCGATGCCCACGATGAAGAAGTGCGAAGAGTCCAGCACTTTGCCGGGGCCAACCCACGAGGCAAGCTGCGCCGTTGTCCCGGTGAACCAAAGCGGAACCAGGATGACGTTGCTTGCGTCTGCATTTTTGCGGCCCCAGGTGCGATAGCCAATCCGGCAACTCAGCACTGTTGCTCCGCTTTCCAACGGGCAAGTGCCCAGGTCGGCAAACTGCTGCTGACCATCCGTACCGCTCCCGATGGACTTTTGTGCTGTGCCGGGCAAAGGAAGCAACGAAAGAAGCAGGAAAGCGATGATCGCCCTGAAAAACATTCGAGAGGTTTGCATGGGCCGAAGTATATCAACTGAATCGCGCAACATTTCTGCCGCAACTCCCGCTGCCCATGCGGATAAAATGAAGATGCTATGTCCGATTCGATCTCGCTGAGTCTCTGGTATCCGCAGATGCGCATGGAGGGACTGGAGGAAAAACTCCAGCAGGTGCTGGCGCAGTTCGCCGCGCACGGGGGGGAGCCTGGCGTTTTTTCCGTTACTGTCTGGCCCATCAACTGGCGCGAGACCGCACTCTTTCAGGAAATCTACGGCGCGGGTGAGCACGCTGCAAAGATCGACTACGCCGTCACCCAGGCACTGGAACTCTTTCATCCCGATGATGCCTGCGAGTTTCAGATCGGCTGGAATCTCTGGGAGCCGGATGCAGATTCAGAGTCGGGCTGGGCAAAGCGGCGCAGACTTGTGCGGGTGCTGGCCTATGGACCGGAGTTTGATGAAGGAGTATGGGCGCAGGACGGACACATGCGCATCGACTTTGGCAGCGACGAAGCTTTTCTGCAGGAGGGTGTGAACCTCGATCCCCATGCCCTGCGCTGCATCGAGGAAAACATCCGACAGTTGATTGCTTTCGTTGAGGCAGTGCAGCATGAAACAGAACCTTCCTCGCGCCTGCTTTGGTCGGAAATGGGCGAGTCCCTTGCCGCTCGTCTTCAGGCGCGTCTCAACCGGGTGCATTGAGCAGGCACTGTCCGCGCATGAAATTTTTCTTCAGCATCGAGCGCACGCGCAATTTCATTCTGGCTGTCGGGTCGGTACTGTTTTTTGCGGTCGCAGCGTTTCTGCTCTCCGGCCAGTGGAAGCGTCATTTTCTTCTGCAGGACCTGCCCCACAGGCTCGGTGCGGATATTCAGATTCAGGCCAATCAATTTGACTACACCCAGACAAGACGCGGAAAAACCCTCTTCCGCATTCATGCGGCGCGCGCAGAACAGACACGGAAAAGCAGTGAAACCATGCTCCACGATGTTCGCATCGAGTTTTTCAATCCGCAGGGCGAGCATGAAGACACTATCCGCGGCGATGAGTTTCAATACAACCAGTCTGCCGGCATCGCCGTTGCGCAGGGCGAGGTTGAGATTGCCGTGCGTAATCCATCGCAGACAGCACATTCAACCGACCCTGAAAAATCTTCCATTCGTATTCGTACCAGCGGCTTGACCTTTGACCAGAAAAATGAAGTTGCCACCACCAGCAAAAAACTGGATTTTATCCTGCCGCAGGGCAACGGCACCGCCATCGGTGCCGTCTACGACGCTGCGCACGGACAGCTCACTCTCAACTCCGCGGTCGAGCTTCACGTTCAGCAGAATGCCTCTCCCGTCACCATTCACGCCTCCCACGCGGAGATGCAACGCGCACAACAAACTGCAATCCTGCGCGATATGCGCACCGATTACAGCGGCGGAACCGCAACCAGCGGTCTGGCGCACATTCTCTTCCGCAGCGACGGCTCGATCGCCACGTTGGAGGCCTCGAATGGAGTCACCCTACACACCAACGCGAATGCCGACGGACAAGCGCCTCAGGCCGTCTTTCAGTTCAATACAAAGAGTCAGCCCGCTGCGGGCGTGATGTCGGGCGGCACAAGTTTTCAGATGAACAGCAATAACCGCTTGCTGAGTGGAAGCGCGCCGCGCACGCAGCTTCACTTTGATGCGAACGGCCAGTTGCAAACCGCTTTGCTGTTGGATGGAGCTGTTCTGCGAGATCAGGA
>JAJZHE010000071.1 GCA_021804655.1 Acidobacteriota bacterium | reverse complement strand
CTGATTACTTTTATATACAAGCTGGTAACTGACAAAAGTCATTCAAAAGATTGCATATCTTCTAAATACAAGAAATTCCATAGACTTAGCGCGCACTCCCGCATAATCTGACTTTGCGACGGAATTCGATTTCTGTCAATACCAAATTCGTGGGAGTAACTACTTTATGAACAAAATTTTCCGCCTCATCGCCCTCGCCGCCGTTGTCGGAACCGCCGTCCTTAGCTACTCCCTCCCGCAAAACAAGACTACCCCACAGAACATTCCGCCTTTTCCGTCACCCCTGATTCCAATGCAGTCCAAGTAAAAGCATACATTTTCGAGCCATGTACGAGGTACCACGAAAGTGGTACCTATTTGTTGTTTGGTATTTTGTTTTTTTTAATCAAGCCAGGTGTATGCTACTTCTACCGTCAATTGGTTTACGGTAGGAGTGGGTCATGGATTTAACCAACGCGCAAATTATTGCACTGCTTTTAGATGCACTGATGTCTGCATGCGTGGCTGTACTTTATCGTACTGGCGAGCGAAAATATTTGTGGAAGACCGTCTCCGACTTGGCAATTCTCCGTTTTACGGCAGTTTCCGTAATGTCTTGTCTTTTGTATGTTTTGTCGATCCATCCAATATCGCAGATGCGTACGGCATACTTCGTTTCGTTCTATTTATTTTATCTTGGCAGCGTTGCGCTGACACTGAAGCTCTTTTACGAAGTATATCGCAAAGCGACAGTTCCTTTAGTAGGCTTTTCGCGTTGGGGGCTGTCCATCTTCGCTTGGATTGTCGTAGTCATGATTGTGATGACTCTAATGACAATGGGAAACTCCAACGCTGGAACAGACTTTCTTGCTAGAGCTGGCATAAACATGATGAGAGCGGTTGAAACTGTGAATGTATGCCTTGCAGCATTTATCTGCTATCTCATACGCTCAATGGGACTTTCGCTGCGAAGCAAAGTGTTTGGAATCATGGGTGGATTCATGGTCGGAAGCACCGGAACCATTATCCAAGCAGTTCAATACCAACTCCATATCCAGTCGAACCCGATTTTGTCTGCAATTGTTGTTGGCTCCTGCTACCTGACCTTAGCAGTTTGGATCGGTTACGCCTTCCTGCCCGAGCCGTTGCCTCGTCCCGTCACCGTTCCAGCGGATTCGCCCGTCTATCGCTGGAGCCAGATCGCCGCTTCACTGGGAACGAAGACGCAGGTGGCCATGCCGGAGCCGCAGCACAGCTTCTTCCTGGCTGACGTGGAAAAGGTCGTTGACAAGGTCTTCACACGCCACATGCAGGAGAACCCGGAGACCAACGGCTAAAGCATTTTCCGGAAAGGTGTAAACCAAAAACATTCTGCGGATTGGATTTTTCCTCAAGAAAAATCCACCCTCACGAACTTCGGAAAGTTTATAGTATTCCGGAAAACGCCTTAACCTTTACCCGGTCAGAGCGCGGCGAGCGCCGCCTGCTGATCCGGAAAAAGATGCGCGTACTTCGTGATGCCGACCATGGTGAAGACCTTCTGAAAATGAGCCGAAAGGCCAAAAGCGTGGACCTTCTGGCCGGAGTTGGATGCCTCGATCATCGTCTGGATGACAAGCGCGATGCCGCTGGAGTTGATGTAATCAACCTTCGTAAAATCAAGCAGAATGATCTGGACTCTCTCCTTGGAGAGGCTCTGGTAAGCGCCGACCACGGCGTCGCGCGAGGTGCTGGAGATGTCGCCTTCAAAGCGAATGACGGAAACCGGATGGCCGGCAGGGGATGTAAGCTGGTCGGTACGGGAACGGGTTTCTGTCTGCACTGCGAGTTCTCCCTTGCGATAAATACGGTGGAAAAGCAGCCGCGGCTCAAAGCTACGGCGAAAATCAGTGTTTGTGAAGACGGATAACAAGGCGGACGTAACTGCTCCCGCGACTGTCGGCGACCCACTCCACCTCATCGACAAGCGCCTGAATGAGAAACATGCCCATGCCGCGTGGATCTTCCTCTCCGTGCATCTTGCGATCAATATCGGGTTTCGGCGGCTGCACATGCAGCCCTGTGCCGTCATCGATAACCTTGATTTCCAGTGCGTCTTTTCCAGCGGAGAGAATGACACCAACATTGAGATTTTCGTCGAGGTGGTTGCCGTGTTCGATGGCATTGATGCAGGCTTCGGCGATAGCGGTCTTGAGGTCTTCGATGCGGTCGTCTTCAAAGCCCATCAGTTTGGCAACCGATGCAGCGGTACTCATGGCAACTTTTTCAAAGCCGAGCCGGGACGGCATCTTCACCTCAACCGTGCTGGACGACATCGCTTCCATCTGAGCCTCTTGCTGGGCCATCAAAGTGACGAATGTGCATTTCCCCATCGATTACGTCTTCGGCAGATGGATGATGGCAAGCGCCGTCATGTCATCGGCCTGAGGCGAGCCAGCAGCAAAGCTGCGCAGGTTAGCCCACAGTGTATCGAGCATACCACTAGAGTTATCGGCGTGGCTGCAACAAAATTCATGCAGAAGGCGCTCTTCTCCAAACTCTTCTTCGTCGTGGAAAACCTCGGTGAGGCCGTCGGTATAGAGCAGAAGACGGCTGCCGGGCGGAAACGGCAGGGTCTGGCTGGAATAGGTCATGCCGGGCAGCATGCCAAGCGGCGTTCCGGAGGCGTTGATCTTGTGAGTTGCACCATCGGGGGTGAGGATAAAGCCTGGATTGTGGCCGGCATTGAGCAGCTCGATCTTCCCTGCCGCAGGATCGAGGCGTGCGAGAATCGCAGTGACGTAGCGACGGCGCGCTTCCTCACCCTCCTGCCAGTGATGCTGGCTGACCTGACGCGCAAGAGCATCGAGAGGAATGCCGCTGAAGGCCATGGCGCGAAAGGCAGAGCGGAAGCTGGAAGCGATCAGAGCGGAAGCGAGTCCTTTGCCGGCGACATCGGCGACGGCGAGCAGGATTTCTCCGCCGGGGTGAGCGAGAACATCGACGTAGTCGCCACCCACCTCATAGCATGTCTCCGAACGGACCGCGAGTGAGAATCCGGGCAGGTCGGGCAGGTCGCGCGGGACGAGCGAACGCTGAATGTCGCGCGCTGCTTCGAGGTCCTTCTGCACGCGCGCCCATTGCAGATTGCGCTCGAAGTTGCGAGCGTTCTCCAGAGCAACAGCCGCCTGAAGAGTCAATCCCTGAAGGAAATCAAGTTCATAAAAAGTGAGTGCGCGTTGATCCGGCGGAAAGACGACAAGCGTAGTAATGGGATGTTCGTCGCGGTCGCAAAGCGGAAAGGAGCAGCCGCCAGGGATGGCGACCGAAGCGAGATCGGCGTCCGATGCAGGCAGTTCGCCAAAGCTGACCGGAGCAGCATCCTGCGCCAGAAACGCCGCACCGTTCATTTCGAGTTCAAGCACGACGATGCGCAGGACAGCGCGCAGAACTTCGGGTTCACTGGTGGTGGCGTGAACCTGACGGGAGACCTCCAGCAGCGCCTGGAGTCGAGCGACCTGCTGCTGGAGGTCGATGGTGGTTTCGACGGAGCTTGCGTCGGGAGTCACGGGGTCGGAAGCCACAGATTCTCGATCTCCTTCTTACGAAGTTCAGGTGGTGAGGGTACGGCGCGGTTTGGAGCCGACGAGTCCGTACCAGGCGATAAACAGATAGCAGAGAGCAGGAATCGCGAAGGAATTCTGAATTCCGTGGTGGTCCGCAACCCAGCCGATGAGCGCGGGAATGATGGCGCCGCCGACGACAGCGGTCATAATGAGGCCGGAGCCTTTACTGGTGAGCGGGCCGAGTCCGGCGATGCCAAGAGCAAAGATGTTCGGGAACATGATGGAGTTGAAGAAGCCGCAGAGTACCAGTGTCCAGATGGCCACCGAGCCGGTGGTCAACATGGAGGTAAGCACCATTGCCGTGCCAAGAACGCCGAAGAGGCCGAGCAGTTTCCCTGACTTGAAGCGCGTCAGCATCCAGGAACCAAGCAGGCGACCGATAAGCGCGCCGAGCCAGTAAAGCGAGACGAGGAAAGATGCGGTTTTTTCGCTGGGAACACCCTGCTGGTGGAAGTAGTTGACGGCAATCGAAGCAAGACCGACTTCAACGCCGACGTAAAGAAAGATACCCACTGCGCCGAGAACGGTGTGGCTATAGCTCCAGATGCTGCGCGTGAGGATCGGATCACCAGCTTTAGCAGGGCGAAAGGCCTGCGTCTGCTGGATGGCGGGCAGGTGCATGAACATGACCGCGAAGCCCAGGATGAGCAGACCGGCGGCGATGGCAATGTATGGGCCGCGCACCGTGTTGGCGATGGCGGCGGGCGTAGCCATCTTCGAGGGATCCGTGAGGATGTAAGCGCCGGCAACCAGCGGAGCGATGCTGCCGCCAAGTGAGTTCAGCGCCTGCGCAAGCGTAAGACGAACAGGCGCGCTGTGTTCCGGACCGAGGATGGCAACGTAGGGATTCACGGAGGTTTGCAGAGCCGTAACGCCTGCTCCAACAACGAAGACCGCAACCAGGAAAAGCGGAAAGCTGACCAGACGTGCGGCAGGCACAAAAAGCAGACACCCGATGACCTGAATGAAAAGTGAGGCGATCATGGTGCGCTTATAGCCGATGGCCTCAATGAGACGAGAGGTGGGCGAGGAAAAGACGAAGTAGGCGAGAAAAAATGCCGATTCAGCCAGCATGGCAAGCGCGTAAGGCAGGCTGAAGATGGAGCGCAGATGGGGAACAAGCGCCATGTTCAGGTTGGTGATGAAGCCAAAGATGAAAAACAGCGCTGTGACGGTGATGAACGGACCGAGATAGCTGGGCTGCGCGGAGGGTGCTTCGGGCTGAGTGGACATGCGGTGCAGGGTCTTCCCTTCTGTAGAGCAATCCGTTCCAATCGGTATGGTATGCAAGAACACTATACGGCAACAGAGGCTTGCGGTGTGGACGCGGGCACGGATGGAATTGGATAGAATGAGAGAGATTTGTTGATTGAGAGAGGAAGACGAAGATGGCGGCATCGTTTATGGCATCAAGCGCAGCGCTGAAGGACGTGCATGCGGACCTGAAACGGCGTATGGACAAGGCGGTGGCGGACTTTCAGCACCATCTGGTTTCGCTGCGGACAGGGCGCGCGACGGCGGCGCTGCTGGAGAATGTACGCGTGGATTACTATGGAACTCCGACCCCACTGACTCAGGTGGCGCAGGTGAGCGCACCGGAGCCAAACATGATCCTGGTGGCTCCGTGGGACGCGAGCCTGGTGAAAGAAATTGAAAAGGCGCTACGTGCCCCGGAGCACGGGTTCAATCCGCAAAGCGATGGCAAGCAGGTACGCGTGCCCATTCCGCCGATGACCGAAGAGCGACGACGGGACGTGGTGAAGCAACTGAACAAGGAGCTGGAAGACCACCGAACGGCACTGCGCAATGTGCGGCGGGACGGCAACGAAACCTTGAAGAAGATGGCCAAGGACAAGAAGCTCGGCGAGGATGAGGAAAAACGCGCTCAGGACGAAGTCCAGGCGATGCTGAACGATGAGATCCGGCGGATGGAAGAGCTGGCCAGGAAAAAAGAAGTCGAGATCATGCAGGTGTGAAGACAACTGCGGAAAAAATAGAAAACGGCTGCGTGCGACGCAGCCGTTTTCCTTTGAGCAGCCAAGGATATGTTCACACGACCCGGCTTCAATCGAAGTTGACAGATTCCCGCTACTGCACCAGTCGTGGGCGCGGTGCTCCAAAAAACTCTTCGTCCTGCTGGTCAAGATAACGAATGGCGAGGTGCGCCGGCAGCGGACGCCCCAAACGCCAGCCCTGAACGCGCATGGCATGGCCGCGGGCGCGAAGGAACTCGACCTGAGCCTCGGTTTCAACGCCCTCGACGATAACTTGAAGATTGAGCGAGTTGGCAATGAAGAGAATCTGCGGCAGGATGGTAGCCGTGATGGAGTCTGTGCCCGCGGTGCGGGTAAAGCTGCGGTCGATCTTGATGGCATCGACGGTGAGTTCATGCAGATAGGAAAGGCTGGAAAAACCGGTGCCAAAATCGTCGATGTGAACCCGGTAGCCTCGCGCGTGGAGTTCGTGGATGGCGCGACTGGCCGAAGCAAGATCAGCGGTAGAGCGCTCGGTAATTTCCAGAGCAATCTGTTCGGGACGGACCTCCTCCAGTACTGCGCACATATCGAGTCGTTCGAGCAATACAGAACCGGTCAGGTCACTGGGAGAGACATTGATACTAATCTCCAATTCGGACCTTTGACGGAGAATCGCGCCCATCTCGCTGAATGCTTGCCGGATCACCCAATGGGTGAGTTCATGGATGAAGCCGCGCTCTTCAGCGATCGCAACAAAGATAGTCGGCGCAACAGGAAGACCGTCCCGATCGCGCCAGCGTACCAGGGTCTCAAAACCCACACAACGGCTCGTCGCCAGATCCACGATCGGCTGATAGACAAGCGTAAGCTGTCCTTTGCGGATGGCACGCCGTAACTGCTGCGGCAAACTGCGGCGCAGGGTAACGGCAAAGATGACCGCAAGTGCGACACCGGAACCGAGCAGAGCACCCAGAAGCGTAAGGCTGGTAACCAGAGCCTGGCTGTGCTCACGGATCAGCGAATCCGATTCTCGTGTCACGATGCAGACGCTATTCCTGACGGAACAGCGAACAAACAGGAGCGCATTCCCGGTGCGCAGGTGCTGCTGTCCAAAGACCCACTCAGGCTGAACGGGAATGTTATCGCCGGCGATACGAACCATTTGGCGTGTTCGCGTGTTCACCATCAGCACCATGAAATCCATGCCCTCGCGGCGCAATCCTTCAAAGAGGGTCGGTGAAAGCACGATGTCGACCGAGCGCATGCCGACGATGGTCCCGGTTTCGCCAGGTGCTATCAGCAAATGGATCGGCGTGTATACCGAGGTGCCCAGCGTGGAGACCATCGCTGGAGGCTTCATGGCGGGCAAGTCCTTCTGGCGACCGCCAACAGCCGAACATGCCAGCTTGCCATCGAGGATGCGCCCAATGTCCTTGACCGCACTGGAGCGGTACATGAGAGTACGCATGGCGGTCAGTTCCGCATCAGAACAGAAGTCCGGGCCAATGTGATCGAAGGTGTGGACGACGGTCATGAACTGGCTGTCGGCATCGTCGGCCTGGTGAACCAGATGAGTAGCAAAATCTCGCAGGACAAACTGAGCCGCTTGTTGCGCAGCGTAAAGACCGCCGAGGAATCCAACTCCGGAACCCAGTGCCAGACCCAGCAACAGGATGCCCGTGACATGCAACGATTTCTGACGCGTCAATGCCACTCATCGTCCTTCAAACCGCAGGATGGAGATCGAAAATCAAGCAATATCACTCATGGAAATCACTTCATTTCCATGAATATTCTTCGGATGCCTGTCAGACTAACAGCACACGACGAGATGGTGCGATGAAGAAAACATCCGTACATGGAAGGTAACACTCGCTGATAATTTTTGGCCGACGCGTTTCACATCGGAAGCGGAAAAACACTGGCTCGTCATGGGAAGATGCGGTTGAGGGTGCGTGCAAAGGGGATGGTCTCGCGGACGTGATCGAGACCGCAAAGCCATGCGACAACGCGCTCGATTCCCATGCCGAAGCCGGAGTGCGGCACGGAGCCGAAGCGGCGCAGGTCGAGATACCACTGGAAGGCTTCGATGGGCAGGTTATGCGCCTCGATACGGCTTTTGAGCAGCTCGTAGCTATCAACGCGCTGGGAGCCGCCGATGATTTCGCCGTAACCCTCCGGCGCAAGAACATCGACACAAAGGGCGAGGCTTGGATTGGCCGCGTCGGGCTGCATGTAAAAGGCCTTGACTGCGGCCGGGTAGCGGTGGACCATGACGGGCCGGTCAAACTGACTGCTGAGCCAGGTCTCGTCGGGTGAGCCGAAGTCGTCGCCATACGTAAAAGGCTGCTCCAGGTGACCGTCCTTATGAGCCTGTTGCAGCATGGCTGCGGCTTCGTCGTAGCTGAGGCGCGGGAATGGCGCCTGAATGGCGCGGAGTTTTTCCGCATCGCGGCCGATGGCCGCCAGATCGGCGGCGCGACGTGTGAGAACGCTTTGCACGATATGTGCGATGAAGTTCTCGGCCAGTTCCATCAAGCCGTCAAGATCGCAGAAGGCGACTTCCGGCTCGATCATCCAGAACTCGGTCAGGTGACGGCGGGTTTTGGATTTCTCGGCGCGAAAAGTTGGGCCAAAGCTGTAGACCTTGCCGAGAGCCAGCGCTGTGGCCTCAATATAAAGCTGGCCGCTTTGGGTCAGATAGGCTTCGTCGCCAAAGTAGTCAACGGGAAAAAGCGTGGAAGTCCCTTCGCAGGCTGCGGGCGTCAGGATAGGCGGATCGGTGCGGGTAAAACCGTTGGAGTCAAAGTACTCCTGGGCTGCGCGCATGATCTCAGCACGGATGCGGAGGATAGCGGCCTGGCGCGTGGAGCGAACCCAGAGGTGGCGATGCTCCATCAGGAAATCAACACCGTGCTCCTTGGGCGAAATGGGGTAGGGGTCTGACTCGGGAACACGCTGGAGAATAGCGATCTTTACGACATCCAGTTCAAAGCCGCCAACGGCGCGCTGGTCGGCACGGACACGCCCGGTGACCTCGACACTGGACTCCTGCGTAAGACCTTTCAATGCTTCGAAGACCTCGGCGGAGACACTGGATTTGTGGGCAACCCCCTGAATCAATCCGCTGCCATCACGAAAAATGGGGAAAAGCAGCTTGCCGCTTTCGCGGAGGTTATAAAGCCAGCCGCGCAACGTGACGGTCTGGCCGTCAAAGCGGGCAATATCGGCGATCGTCGCCAAAGGTGCAGCAGAAGAACTTTCAGGCAGTTGCATGATTTTATTTTACCGGGCGGCAGTCTGGAAGCGATCCTATACCGCGCTGCGCTTGCATGTCTAAAGCGGCCAGCTCCAGTTGCACTCCGCCGGATCGTCGATGCCGTGCTGAAAGGCGTACTGTTGGCAGGCAATCTGTCGATCACGGAAGCGGTCGCGAGCGTGTGCTCCGACCAGACGCAGGCGTGGCACGCGGTCGATAGCGTCCATGGCCAGGCTGAAGCGGTCGATATTGTTGCGGATCGCCAACTCCAGCGGAGTGTTGATGCTTCCCTGCTCTTTGTAGCCGCGGACGTGGAGATTGACGTGGTTGTGGCGGCGATATGCGAGTCGGTGAATGAGCCACGGATAGCCATGAAAGTTAAAGATGATGGGCCGGTTCGCGGTGAACAGCGAATCGAACTCGGCGTCGGAAAGTCCATGCGGATGTTCGGTGTCCGGCTGGAGACGGAAGAGATCGACGACATTCACGAAGCGGATGCGGAGATCCGGAAAAGCGTCGCGCAGCATGGCAGTGGCGGCAAGCGCCTCCAGAGTGGGCACGTCCCCGGCTGAGGCCATCACCAGGTCAGGTTCTGCGCCGTCGTCATTGCTGGCCCAATCCCAGACGCCAATTCCCTTGGTACAGTGGCGGATGGCTGTCTCCATGTCCATGTATTGCAGGTGATTCTGTTTGTCACAGACGATCACGTTGATGTAGTTGCTGCTGCGCAGACAGTGGTCCGCAACCGAGAGCAGCGAGTTGACATCTGGCGGAAGATAGATGCGCGTCACACGCGCGCTTTTGTTCACGACAAGGTCGAGAAATCCCGGGTCCTGGTGAGTGAATCCGTTGTGGTCCTGACGCCAGACCGTCGAGGTAATCAGCAAATTGAGCGAAGCAACGGGACGGCGCCAGGAAAGATGACTTGCAATCTCCAGCCATTTCGCATGCTGGTTGAACATGGAATCGATGACGTGGACAAAGGATTCATAGGTGGCGAAAAAACCATGACGGCCCGTGAGCAGGTAGCCCTCCAACATGCCTTCGAGGGTGTGCTCGCTGAGCATCTCCAGAACGCGACCGTCGGGTGCAAGCAGTCCGCCATCTTCATCCTCGGGCAGGCGAGCTTCATTCCAGAATTTGCCCGTGACCTCATACGCGGCGTCAAGTTTGTTGGACGTGGTTTCGTCGGGGCCGAAAAGGCGAAAGCTGGTGGGGTTCCTGCGCAGAATATCGCGCAGCATCGCTCCCAGAGGACGCGTGTTTTCCGCGCGCAGAGTAGCCGGTCTTTCGACAGCAAGTGCGTAATCGGCAAACGCCGGCATGCGCAGCGGCAGTCCTGAACCGCCGTTGGAGGCGGGATGAACTCCCATCCGTCGCGCACCGCGCGGCGCAAGATCGGCAAACCAGGAAGCAAGCTGACCTTCTGAGTTGAAGAACTCCTTCGGCTGAAGAGAACGCATCCACTCTTCCAGCAGACGCAGGTGTTCCGGGTTGGTCTTCACATCGCCGATAGGCACCTGATGTGCGCGCCAGAAACCTTCCAGAAAATGGCCATCGATCTGGCGTGGCGCAGTCCATCCCTTGGGTGAGCGCAACACGATCATCGGCCACAGCGGACGCTCGGTTCCCTTGCCGGTGCGGGCGTCCATCTGCAGGGAACGAATCTTTGCGACGCAGTGGTCAAGCGTAGCAGCCATCGCCTGGTGCATGGAGTCCGGATCGCTGCCCTCAACGAAACAGGGCGACCAGCCATAGCCACGCAGCAAACTCGCCAGCTCTTCGTGCGGGATGCGCGAGAGCAGCGTGGGATTGTTGATCTTGTAGCCGTTGAGATGAAGGATGGGCAGCACAGCCCCGTCGCGCCCTGGATTGAGAAATTTGTTGATGTGCCAGGAGGTGGCCAGCGCAGCCGTTTCGGCCTCTCCATCGCCTACAACCGCGGCAACCACAAGGTTGGGATGATCGAAGGCGGCTCCGCAGGCATGGGAGAGCACATAGCCGAGTTCGCCGCCTTCATGAATCGAGCCTGGCGTCTCCGGCGTGCAGTGGCTGCCAATGCCGCCGGGGAAGGAAAACTGACGGAAAAACGCGAGCAACCCCTCCGTATCCTGACTCTTCTCCGGATAAATTGCGCTGTAGCTACCCTCCAGAAAAAGCGGTCCCAGAACGCCGGGTGCGCCGTGTCCCGGACCGGCCAGGAAGATCATCTCCATCTCCGGAAAACGATCCGTGGCACGAAGCACCCGATTGAGATGGGTGTACAGAAAAGCCAGCCCCGGGCTTGATCCCCAGTGGCCGAGCAGGCGGTTCTTGATGTGTTCCGGGCGCAGCGGCTCAGCCAGCAGCGGATTGTCATGCAGATAGATCATGCCGAGGCTGAGGTAGTTGCAGGCACGCCACCAGGCGTCGATCTGACGCAACTCGCTCGGATCGAGCGGTGCGCCGGGGATCGTGGAGTGTGTGGGAAGGTACGGTGTCAGCGATGGAGTCGTCATCATTTTCCTCCGGGGAAGTGAGGCAGTGAATCGCGTCGGCGCGACTCACCGAGGAAAGATTGGGAAATTCCAAATCTGCACTCAAGCGAATGTGGAATTTCGTTTCGCAACTGCGTCCTGCATTGAGTTCATCGATGTCGTCGCAGCAGGGTGAAAAACGCTCACGATGAAGACTGGGGCGCTTGCTCCCGTGAGTTTGTTCTACAGGAGTCCGATGGCAGATGGATGTGCGCTTCGTCACAGCAGGGAGAAAAATGGAGGCATGGAAGCGCGCCTTGACTGGACCGCTTGCGCTGCTGGTGCTGCATGCTGTGATGATTCTGTCGATGCAGTCACAGGGAGATGCGGAACTTCCCACACAGCATTCCCAAATTGTCGAGAGCGATGTGGTGACGCTTTTGGGCAATACGCCGCGATGGGCTGAGCCGGGACGCGTGGTGGGAAGCCTGCCGGCAATGGTTCAACTGCGACGCATGGTTCTGGTACTCAAAGCGGATGCCACCCGCCAACAGGCGCTGGAGAATCTTGTGGAAGCGCAACACGAGCCAGGCACAGCAGAGTTTCATCACTGGCTCACTCCAGAGGAGTTCGGGCAACAGTATGGCGCAACCGACGCACAACTGGCTCAGGTGACGGCCTGGCTGCACGAGCATGGATTTACCGTGGAGCCGGTGAACGCTGGGCGGCGCATGATTGTCTTCTCTGGCACCGAAGGCGCTGTCGAGGATGCGTTTCACGTGGCATTGCGGCGCTATCAGACAGAGAGCGGCGAGCATCTGGCCAATAGCGAAGACCCGCAGATTCCCCGCGCTCTGGCCGCGGTCGTCACTGGCGTGCTGTCACTCAATGATTTCCAGCACCAATCCCAGATCGCGCAGCAAAAGCCGGTCACTCTGCCGGGCTTGAAAGGATCCGGCACCGGCGGATCGGGTATCGCGCGTGTGCCACGTCTGCACCCGCTTTATACGCAGGGAACGACGCACTACCTCTTTCCCGCGGACTTTGCGACCATCTACGATGCCAATCCGGTCTATGCGCAAGGCATCAGCGGTGCCGGAACATCCATCGCAATTGTGGGCCGAAGCGATATTGCGCAAGCGGACTTTACCGAGTTTCGCAGTTTTGCCAATCTGGCAGGCGGGTCCACGGTGGCCGTCACTGTCGATGGGCCAGATCCAGGCCTGGTTCCCGGCGATCAGGACGAGGCAACGCTGGATATCGAGTGGGCGAATGCGGTGGCTCCGCAGGCACAGGTGAACTATGTGGAAGCAGCCTCCACTTCGACCACGGACGGAGTCGATCTGGCAGCGGCGTATGCGGTCAACCATCGCCTCGCGTCCGTCATGAGCGTGAGCTATGCAAGCTGCGAACAGACGATGGGCGCCACGGAGTTGGCCTTCTACAACGACCTGTGGACACAGGCTGCGAGTGAAGGAATCAGCGTCTTTGTGGCCGCGGGCGATGCCGGCGCAGCCGGATGCAACGCTGGCAGCGATGCATCGGGAACCGGTCGCGCAGTGAATGGAATGTGCTCTCCCATCTGGGCGACATGCGTCGGCGGAACCGAGTTCAATGAAGGCGACTATACCTACTGGAATCCCTACAACGGACCAGGCAGCGAGTCGGCGCTTGGATACATCCCCGAAGAAGTATGGAACGAGAGCGGCACAAATGGCGGATCGCAGTTGTGGGCCTCCGGCGGCGGAGTCAGTACAGTGTATGCGCAGCCCGCGTGGCAAGCAGGAATTGTCGGCGCCAGTGGAAAC
>JAJZHE010000070.1 GCA_021804655.1 Acidobacteriota bacterium | reverse complement strand
CAGGCTTTTGTTGATTTATGAAACACGCTCTACGGCAAAAGCAAAGGCGACGGTTGCCTATCGTGTGAACAGATCGAGTGGGATGGAGTCGGCGATGGCTTTGTAACCGGCGGGCGAGGGATGGAGATGATCGCCGGAGTCGAAGGCCGGGAGCATGCGGTCGGGATGTGCGGGATCGCGGACGGCGCGGTCAAAATCGACGACGGCGTCGAAGTGGCCGGTCGCGCGGATCCCGGTCGCGCGGATCCAGGCGTTGAGCGCCTGGCGGTCGGCTTCGTCGGCGGCGTCGGGGTGGTAGTAGCCGGAGCCAACGTAGGGGGTGATCGTCGCGCCGTAGACGGTGAGTCCGGCGGCGTGGGCGCGGAGAATGATCTGCTGGTAAGCGGCGATGAGGCGGGCGACGAGATCGGCGTGCTGCGCGGCGGTCGCATCCGGCATGCGGCTGAGCGCGCCGAGGTCGTTGATGGCCTCCAGCACGATGAGATATTTTGCAGCGGGACGCGCGAGGACATCGCGGTCAAAGCGCGCCAGAGCATTTGGCCCGAGGCCGTCGGTGAGCAGATGGTTGCCGCCGATGCCGACGTTGACGACGGCAAGCGAGCGCGTGGCCGGATTGGCCTGTAGACGCGCTGCGAGATCATCGGGCCAGCGATCGTTGCCGTTGGTGGTGGCGGCGTGGCCATCGGTGATGGAGTCTCCAAAGGCGACGATGGAGGCGGGTGGAGTCGATGGGGCGGCAGCAGGCGCGGCGACATCGACGCCGGCGAGGAAGTACCAGTGCTCGACGGTGTGGGCGCGTGGCATCTCCGGCGCGGAGGTGGGGACAAGGTGCGCGATATAGGTGGTGGCGCGAGAACCGGGATGGCCCGTTTGCTGACTGGGCGCGGCGGGGATGGAGAGAGTGATGGCAAGCGTGGAAAGCGGCGCGGCGGTCATGTCCACAGGGTCGGAGACGTACTCGGCACCGGCGGGGATGGTGACGGCATCCTGACCGGCAAAGAGCACGGCGTGGTCGGTTGCGGGGTCAATGGCGGAGGTGGATGGAGAGATGGCGCGTGCGACGTGAACGGATTCAATGCGAAGCGGAGCAACTCCGAAGGCGTTGGAGAGGCAGATGCGCAGCGACGGCCCGCCAAGCGAAAGATGGACAAGCTGGCGGAGGACGGCGTGGTCGAGGTCGTCCGGGGTGAGCGCATTCTGCGGCTCGGGGATTTGTTGCGCCGATCCCCAGGAAGCGACCCAGTGGGCCGAGTCGGCTGAGGGGGCGGCCGTCTGGGCGAAGAGTTGCGCGACGGGCAGAGCGGCAAACAGAGTGGCAAACAGAGAAAAAAACGTAAAGGCGCGAAACCAATTCCGGATTGAATTCGTCATGATGTACCATTTGGGCGCAAAGTAATTCGGTTTTCTCAAGCCCGAAACACGATAGCAGAAATGAGGTTGAACGTGACAAGGATGAAACGGATTTCTGGATGGATGAGTTTGTGCGTGGTGGTTGCGGGGATGCTGCTGTGGGGCGGAGCGGAGCGAGCGCAATCCGGCAGCGCGCCGATGACGGCGGAGCAGGACCACGACAACATGATGAAGCAGTTGGGCATAGAAGCGCTGCGTCCGGGGCCGAGCGGCGACGAGAATGCGCCGAACCACGCCAACTACGATGAGTCGAAGGCGAATCCGTATCCGAAGATGCCCGATCCGCTGACGCTGGACGACGGGCAGAAGGTGACGACGGCGGCAGAGTGGTGGCATGAGCGCAGGCCGCAACTGGTGAAAGAGTTTTCCGAGTATGTGTATGGCAAGGTGCCGGAGCATGTGCCTGCGGTGCACTGGACGGTGACGGCGGTGGATCATGAGCGGATCGGATTCCGCGCGGTGGTTGCCAAGGATTTGATCGGCGAGGTGGACAACGGCAGTGATCCGGCGATTACGGTGAGGATTCACATGACGCTGGTGACGCCGGTGGATGCGAAGGGTCCGGTGCCGGTGCTGATGATGTTTGGGCCGGCGGGATTTCCCAGCCCGCATGAGCCGTCGGCGGAGGAGTTCGCGCGGATCAACGCGGCGTGGAAAAAGATGATGACGGCGCAGGATGCGACGCTTGGCCAGGTTTTTACGGACCATCCGGCGTGGGAGCCGTTTCATGCGACGCCGTTCCGATTTCCGCAGTTGAACGCCGATGGAGGAATGCCGAATACCTGGCAGTTGATTGCGGATGGCTGGGGATTTGCACTGATCGACCCGGCGAGCGTGCAGGCCGACAACGGCGCGGGCCTGACGCAGGGGATCATCGGGCTGGTGAACCACGGGCAGCCGCGCAAGCCGGACGACTGGGGCGCGCTGCGCGCCTGGGCGTGGGGAGCCGGTCGCGGTTTGGATTATCTGGAGACCGATCCGGCCGTGGACGCAAAACATGTGGGCATCGAGGGCGTGTCGCGCTATGGGAAGGCGGCGTTGGTGACGATGGCATTTGACCAGCGATTTGCGATGGTGCTGGTGGGGTCTTCGGGCAAAGGCGGCGCGACGCTGCTGCGGCGAAACTTTGGCGAGGCGGTGGAGAGCCTGACGGGCGGCGAATACTACTGGATGGCGGGGAACTTTATGAAATATGGCGCGTCGAAGGCGAAGTTCGGGAGCATGAATCCGGGCGATATTCCGGTGGACTCAAATGAGCTGATTGCGCTGTGTGCGCCGCGACTGACGTTGATCAGCTATGGCAGCCCGGCGAAGGGCGATGCGAAGTGGCTGGACCATGAAGGCAGCTTTATGGCGACGATGGATGCCAATCGGGTGTTTACGCTGCTGGGAGCGAAGGGGCTGACGATGGATGGGAAGCCGTACACGGGACCGATGCCGCCGATCAACGAGGGCATTCTGGGCGGGCAACTGGCGTGGCGACAGCATGATGGCGGACATACGGACGCGCCGAATATGAAGTACTTCATCGCATGGGCGGACAAGTGGATCGGGCACGCTGCACAGCAGTAGAGAAGGACTGTCGGCGGAACGACGGGCGGAAGCGATCGGCTGGTACACTGAATGCACTCGAAAGGGGAGTGTCAGCCGATCATGGTGGAGTTGCTGCCGTCGATTTTGTCTGCGGATTTTGCCAACCTGGAGCGCGAGGTGCAGGCCGCCGAGCGCGGCGGGGGCACGGTGATCCATGTGGACGTGATGGATGGTCACTTTGTGCCCAATATTACGCTGGGGCCTCCGGTGGTGAAGAGCCTGCGCAAAGTCACACGGTTGCCGCTGGACTGTCACCTGATGATCGAGAACCCGAATGAGTATATTCCTGCGTTTGCCGAAGCGGGAGCCGACTGGGTGAGCGTTCACTACGAGGCCTGCCCGCATCTGCACCGAACGCTGGAGATGATTCTGGGGCACGGGATGAAGCCGGGGGTGGTGGTGAATCCGGCGACGCGCGTAGACCTGATCGAAGAGGTTTTACCGATGTTGCATCACGTGCTGGTGATGACGGTGAATCCTGGATTTGGCGGGCAGCGGTTCCTGTCCTTCACGCTGGACAAGGTGCGTTGGCTGGGGAAAATCCGCGCAGAGCGCAAACTGCCGTTTAGAATTGAAGTGGACGGTGGGATCGCTCACGATACGGTTGCCGAAGCGGTCCAAGCAGGTGCAGAGCTGCTGGTGGCGGGCAATGCCGTTTTTGGCAATGGCAGGGCCGAGCGAAACGCCGCCAGTCTGTTGCAGGCAGCGCGTGCGGCTGCTGCATCCGGCAAGGATTGATGACGCAAATCGATGGCGGCAATCGGGTTGTCGATGCCCGAATGCGCAGAAGAAGTTGAGGTGTTATGAGTTTTCAGCGGATGTGTGAGATGGGCAAGGGACGGGGCGCGCGGATGGTGGCTGTTGGCGCGGTAGCGCTGATGGTGCTTCTGGCGCCGACCCATGCTGCGGCGAAGGACAAGAAGAAGAAACAGGTGGACCTGAGCGCGAATCCACTGGCAGATGTGAACAGCAAACAGCCGGACAAAGAGTTGTATGACAAGGCGATGCTGGCGATCAAGAAGGGCCGCTTCGATCAGGCGCGTCTGGATTTGCAGACGCTGCTGAACACCTATCCGGACTCCGAGTATCAGATGCGCGCGAAGCTGGCTGTGGGCGATAGCTGGTTCAAAGAGGGCGGTACGGCTGCGCTGACGCAGGCCGAGGCGGAGTACAAGGACTTCATCACGTTTTTCCCGCAGACGCCGGAGGCGGCTGAGGCGCAGATGAAGGTGGGCGACATTTACTACATGCAGATGGAGAAGCCGGATCGCGACTTTACGAATGCGCAGAACGCGGAACGCGAGTATCGTGCGATGATCAGCCAGTTTCCGGATTCTCCGCTGGTTCCGCGCGCCAAGCAGAAGCTGCGCGAGGTGCAGGAGGTGCTGGCGGAGCGCGAGTTTCTGATCGGACAGTACTACGAGAGCCGCGAGAACTGGGCCGGTGGACTGGCGCGTTTGCAAACGGTGGCCGATACGTATCCGCTGTATAGCAAGAGCGATCAGTTGTGGATTCTGATTGGGGATTCGTATGCCGGTGAGGCGCAGCAGGTGCGTGCCTCTGCGGCGCTGCCTGCGGCGGTGCGCGAGCGACTGACGCAGGTGTATCTGGATAAAGCAGCGGCGGCCTACGATCATGTGATTACGCGCTATCCGATGGCGCAGCACGTGGAGGATGCGCGCGATCGGCTGATCGGGATGAATCGCCCGATTCCCGAGCCGACACAGGCTGAGATTGCAGCCAACGATGCGGAAGAGCGCAGTCGGCAGCCGATGCGGTTTACGGACAAGACGCTGGGCATCCTGAAGCATGGCCCGACGGTGGTGGAAGCGGCGCATGTGGGCGATCCGACGCTGGATTCTCCGGATCGCGTGATTGCACCGGACGTAACGCGGGAGAACCAGCAGATCTTTATGCAGGCTTTCAAAGCGGAGCAGCCGGGCGCAGCCGCTGCAACGCAGACGGCGAAGTCGGCGGCTCCGGCAGGGGCAGCGGGCCAGAGCGGGGAGCCGGGTACTGATCAGGGTGCGACAGCGCCGCTGGAGTTTGAGAAGGTTCCGTCGGGCGACAATGGCGGCGGCACGGGCATCGGAGCGGCGATTGTAAGCGCTCCGAATGGCGCGGCCTCTGAGACGCCGGGAGCGACGGCTCCACCACGATCGACACCGGCAGATCCGAACGCAGTGGTGAAAGCGGTGGGATCGACAACGACTTCCCTGCCTGCTTCTGAGGCTCCCACTTCAGCACCGAGCCAGGTGAACGACATCCAGCCCGGGCAGGTTCCTGCACAGCCGGCGACGACGGTAGCCAAGGGCAAGAAGAAGGTGAAAGCGCCGAAGGCTGACCTGAGCAGCGTCTCCAGCAGCAAAAAGAAAAAGAAGAAGGGATTGTCGAAGCTGAATCCGTTCTGAGCTGAGTCCGGACAGAATTCAGATCAGCAGAACCCAGGACAAGACAATCGCAGAGAACAAAAAGCACTGAGGGCGACCCGCAATGGTCGCCCTCAGTGCTTTTTGCCGAGAATACCCGGGCCTCATCCAGTGTTGCGGAGTCCGGCGGCGATGCCGCTGATGGTGGCGGCAATGGCGCGGTTGACCTCCGGCGTGTCTTCACCGGCACGCTTGCGGCGCAGCATGTCCACCTGAATGAGGTGCATGGGATCGACGTAAGGGTTGCGCAGGCGAATGGAACGAGCGAGGACGGGATTGGACTCCAGAAGCTCGGATTGGCCGGTGACGGTGAGGACGGCGGCGACAGTGCGCTCATACTCCTGCTCGAAGAGCGTGAAGATGCGCGCGCGGAGAGCCTCATCGGTGACCAGCGTGGAGTAAAGCCGCGCGGTGGCGAGATCGACTTTTCCGAGGGCCATTTCAACGTTGCGGATGAGATCGATGAAGAGCGGGAACTCCGTGGCCATGGCGCGCAGGGTAGCGGCAGAGCCGCCCTTTGCGAGGAACTCCTGAATGGCGTGACCGACGCCGAACCAGGCGGGGATGAGCAAGCGGGATTGCGTCCAGCCGAAGACCCAGGGGATGGCGCGGAGGGTATCCAGACTGAGCTGGCCTTTGCGCTTGGAGGGTCGTGAGCCGATCTTGGCGTGTTCGAGTTCACCCATCGGGGTGGAGTGGGAAAAATACTCCAGAACACCGGGATCGCGAAGGATGTGTTTGCGATAAAAGCTGAAGGCAAGAGCAGAAAGCTGCTCGAAGGCAGCCTCCCAATCCGGCAGCAGGCGTCCGGTGAAATGCCCCTCGGGATCGCGCGCGTTGGGGCGCGCGAGAGCGTCGAGCGATGCGGCGACCATGAGTTCCAGATTGCGCTCGGCAAGAATTTCGTCGGCGTATTTGAAGTTGAGGACTTCGCCCTGTTCGGTGAGGCGCAGCGTGCCGTCGAAGGCGTCCAGAGGCTGGGCGAAGATGGCGCGATGGGTGGGACCGCCGCCGCGTCCGACGGTTCCGCCGCGACCGTGGAAGAGCCGGAGTTGCAGGCCGGCGGCGTGCGCGACCTGGTGCAGCCCACGATGGGCCTTGAATATCTCCCAGGTGCTGGTGAGCATGCCGCCGTCTTTGTTGGAGTCGGAGTAGCCGAGCATGATCTCCTGAGTGTTGCCCCAGGAGGCAAGCAGACGGCGATAGTCTTCGCGCGCCCAGAGATCGGCACAGACGGCGGGCGCATTGCGGAGGTCTTCGATCGACTCGAAGAGCGGGACGGGCATGAGACCGGGATCGGCGGCGCGACCCTCGGCTGCGGCTTCGGGGTGAACGCCACACAGGCGGGCCAGGCGAAGCACGGCAAGCACGTCGTCTACGCTGGAAGCGCCGCTGATGACGTAGTGACGCACCGTTTCCGGAGTGAGGCCGGATTTGATTTCGGCAACGACGCGGAAGGTATCCAGAACGTTGGCTGTCTCCGCGGAAAGCGGACCGGAGAGCGTGGGCGCAAGCGAGTCTGCGATGGACTCGCGCAACGCCTGAGCGTGCAGACGCGCGTGCTGGCGAATGTCGAGCGTGTGGAGGTGCAGCCCGAAGGTGCGCACGGCGAGCAGAATCGGGTCGAGCAGATTCTGCGCGATGCGGAGACCACGATGTTCGGCGAGGGAGTCTCGGACCAGGCGGAGATCTTCTGCGAACTCCGCTGCGTCCTTGTATGGAGGCAGAATCTGAGCGAGCGACTCCTGATTTTCAATAGTCGAGGAAGGCGCGACGGTGGCCGAAGAGATGCCGCGGCGGCGACGGCTGAAAACGAGCGCGGCCTGAAGTCGCGCGCGGACGCAAAGCAGAAAACGCCGATAGATTTCGTGCTCGAACTGGGGATTGTCGGCGGGGTCGCGTACCTGTTGGATGCGGGATTGGTACTCGGCCATGCGCTCGCGGAGAGCCAGGCTGACCGGAACCTGAAGCGCGGAGCTGGTGAGCAGGTCAATGAGCTGCTGGAGGAGTTCTTCGTAGTGTCGGAGAAGATGAGCGCGCGCAAGGGTGACGGCGTCGCGCGTGACCTGGGGCGTAACGAAGGGATTGCCGTCACGATCGCCGCCGATCCAGGAGCCGAAGCTGAGGACGGCGGGCAGATGAGGCGTCTCCATGGAGTGACCGTAGACGGAGCGAAAGGCCTCGGCGATCTCGCGGTAAAGACTGGGCAGCGAAGCGAAGATGGAGACGTCGTAGTAGTCGAGGCCCATCTTGATTTCGTCGTAAACGGTGGGTCGGCGGCTGCGAATTTCATCGGTTTGCCAGAGCGAAGTGATCTCGGCGCGAAGCTGCCGCTCAAGCTGTTCGAGCGTCTGCTGCGAAAGCGGAATCTGGTCGAGGTTGTGAAGCAGTTCGCCGATGCGCCGCCGCTTGAACATGACGGAGCGTCGCGCGACCTCCGTGGGGTGCGCGGTGAAGACGGGAACAACATGAACGCGCTGGATCCAGGCGAGAGCTTCCTCGGCGGGAATGCCGACGCGGCACATGGCGCGCAGGGTTCCAGTGAGGGAGCCACGCTGCTTGTCGGATTCGCCGCGCAACTGGACGGCAAGCCGACGACGCTTGCGATGGTTGGTCTCGGCAAGGTTGATCAGCTCGAAGTAAAAGCCAAAGGCGCGCGTGAGCAGCAGAGCGCGCTCGACGGGCAACTGATGAACACGCTGCATCGCCTGATCCGTGTGAATGGCTTCGGCAGCTTTGGCTCCGCGGTCGGTGGCTTCGCGGCGGCGAATGGTGGATTGGCGAAGCGACTCGACCTGCTCAAAGAAATCTTCGCCGACCTGCTCGCGGAGCACATCGCCGAGAAGAATGCCAAGCGAGCGCACGTCGCGGCGCAGCGGGGCTTCCTTGATTTCACTTTGTGTCGCTTCCAGTTCTGCGAGGCGCTGTGACCAGCTTTCGGGAGTCCATAAACTCGGCATCTTGTCTTAAATTATGCCTGATGGGATGCGTGTTGGAGCGCGAAGCCGGTCACAGCGTGGTACGTCATTGTCGAGTTTCCGTGAGGAGACGAACGGGACCAAGCAGACCGGAGGGCAGCAGGGGCGAGTTCGCGCGATAGGGTTTGACATCGGTGAAGGTGTATTGCGCGGCGCCAGGCTGAAGGTCGCCGATCATGCGATTGACCCAGGCGTTGGTGACGGCGATGGCAATGGAGTTGCTGCCGGGTTTGAGGGCGCGGGTGATGTCCATGCGATAGGGCGCGTGCCAGGCGACGCCGAGCGCGGTTCCATTGACGGTGATCGTGGCCAGGTTCCTGACATCACCCAGATCGAGGAAGATGTGCGAGCCGGAGCCAAGCGCGGAGGCTGGAATCGGCACCGTGCGGGTGTAGGTTCCGGTGCCGGAGAAATACTTGACACCGGCTTCTGTGCTGTCGCTCCAGGAGGTGAGCGACGGCAGCGTGATGGTGGATGGCGCACCCCAGTTGGGCGGGAAGCTGACGGTCCAGGGGCCGCTGAGCGTCTCCAGAACCGCTTCCCTGCTGACAGGCGCAGTGTAGCGGGTGGCTGTGGTGGGCGTACGGAAGACGACAAAGACCGTTCCCCAGGCTTCCAGATGCAGCGGGACGGAGATTTGGCCATTGGCCGTGGTGAAGGATGCGCGCTGAACCGAGCCGGAGTCGGCGCGCCACAGCTCGGGCTGGCGACCGACGATGCGGAAGCTCGTCGTCACGTCGGCCGGATTGTCGCTGCGATTGTCGACGAAGTAGATGTCGGCACCGCTCAGCTTGCGATGAAGGAATTCGAGATGTGTCGTGGACTTGTCGCCCGTATAGTCGAAGTCCGGCGTGAGGGCGATCGCCTGGAAAGCCTGAGCGGGTGTGGAACCAGCGTAGACCTTGCCTTGACCAACGGTGTGTACGCCGGTGCCATCGCCGAAGAGTTCGTCGCTGAGGCGGCGGAATTCAGCATGATCGTCGGCGAGGCTGGGGTCGTCGATGGGCTTCGGTCCGGCGACGGTTGCACCCTGTTCGACGAGTTTGTGGATGGCGCGGAGGACGGGTAGCGACATGTGTCGGCTGTAGGGGTCGAGTCCCAGGAGGCTGTAGGTGACGCCGCCGGGGGTGGTGATGCGTCCGTTGCGAACGCCGAGGACGTGAATGAGCGCGTCGGCGTTGACGTAATCGAAGCCGTAGCCGGCGGGTACATTCGGGGACGAGTGGGCGAAGATGGCGGTGAGGTTGGAGTCTTCGCCATAGAAATAGATGAGGTCTGCGCCAAAATGGCCTTGCTGGAGCATGTAACTGGTGCGCGCCAGATAGGTGACCCAGGCGCCGGCCTGGCTGGCCCAGGTTTCATTGCGGTTGAACCACTGGCCGAATGGCCCGAGCGTGAGGCCGGGCTTTTTATCGAGCAGCGGCTGGTGAGCCGACTCATGCACGACAATGCGGTTGATGCCGTTGAGGAACTCCTGATCGGCTGTGGGCTTGAGCGCGGCTGGATACCAAGCAAACGGAGCGGCGGCGGCGGTCATGGACTCGGCGGCGGCAAGGTTCTGGCCGTAGATGTGCGCGACGGAAGCGGATTCGCGATCGTCGGCGTTGTAACCATACTGCACGGCGTTGACGCCGGGCGTCTGCGTCCACATGGCGCCCATGGGAACCTCGTTGAACTTCTTCACCTCCATGCCGTCGGCGACGAAGGCGCGGCCGGATTCGTGGGATTCTCCGTAGTGGCCCATACCCCACTGATGGATGGTTTTCTCCAACTGGCCGTAGTGCTCGTCGGCGATGAGGTCGGCGATGGTTTTGCGGAAGTCCCAGAGAAACTGGTCGCTGGCGGCGGCGCTCTGGACGATGTGCCCGGTGAGCACGGGCATCCAGGGGGTGGGATCGTAGCCGCGCCGGGTGCGGAACTGCTGGATCATGTCGTCGGTCCAGTTTTGCGAGCCTGCCTCCCAGCTATCGTTGATGATGTAGCGGATGCCTTTTTTGCCCATCCAGTCGGCGCCGACGGTGTTCTTGTAGCTGTCGAGATACTTCTCCATGTAGTCCTGAACGTAGACGTGGTTGAGCTTGTCCACTTCAAGTCCGGTGGCCTCGGCGGTGGCGGGGTGATTGGTGATGCCCAGCAGTGAATAGCCAAAGCGCACGACGACCCATTTACCCGGCGGCGGAGTCCAGTTGAGCGTTCCGTCGGGCTGCATTTTTGCAGTCAAGTCGATGACGTCGGATTTGGCGATAGCCTGATCGGCATCCTGCTTCGGCGTTGCGTATTTGTAGAGATCAGGCACGGCCACAAACGCCGCTTTTTCAACGAAATGATTGACGCGCGCGCCGGGATGAAGGACGAGTTCGGCGATCTTGTATTCAGTGGGAGCAGGCGGCAGGGCAAAGCCGAAGGATTTCGGGTCAATGCCGGAGGCCCAGGCTGGCGGCTTGGGCGGCGGCACACGCATGAAGCGTACGCGGAAGTAGCGCGCTGTCGTTGCCGGGAAGGTTACTGTCGTCTCCGGCGCGCTGTCGCTGTCGAGTTTGGCCACGTCATGGAAGGTCTGCCCGTCGTCGCTGGCTTCGAGGCTCTTGCTGGGCGCGGAGATGCCGGTAATCATGGAGACGATGCGATTGGGGTCTTCGGTGACGAGCGTGATGGCGCGCAGTGTGACGGGCTGGTCAAAGGCGTACTGGATCCAGGCGCTGTGACCGGCAGCAGGAATGGCAATGCCGGTGGTGTGGACGAGGTCGCCGTCCGTGAGCAGGTCGAGGTCCGGTGAGCCGCCGCTGGTGGTTACAGTTGGATGCAGAGCGTCAAGGTCGAGATCACCGCTGGGCTGGCGATAGGCGATAACGACGGAGTCCGCGTAGTACGTGGGCGGCGTCTTTGCGCCCTGGGGGCTGCCGAGCGAATCGTGGATGGGTTCGTCCTGAAAGGCACCGGTGCTGGACGGCGGCGCGGCGAGCTTGCCGGTGAAGGGCTGGCCTCCGTCGATTCGAGTTTCGCTCCAGACATATTTCTTCATGCCGTGCGAAGCGGGCACCCAGGGTCCGCCGGATTCGCTCCAGCCGGGCGAGCCGGCGATGGCCTCCTCCATGCCATATTGATTGGCGATCTTTGTGGCATCGACGAAGGCGGCTTTCCACGGCGGGGTCATGTAAATGAGCCGCTCCTTGACGACCTGGGGCGTATTGAGCGCGGCGTCGAAGGTCTGGAAACCGCCGAGGCCGACGCTGTGCATCCAGTCGAGATCAAGCTGGATGCCCTGCTGGGTAATGTTGCCGTTCATCCAGTGCCACCAGACGAGTGGCCGCGCGCTTTGGGGAGGGTGTGTGAATCCGGCGGCGAGTGTGGCGCTGCCGACCGGAGCTTGAGCGAAGCAAAGCGGCGCAGCGCAGGAGAACAGCGCGGCGGACAGGAGAGCGTGGAGCAGAGAGATACGTTTCATTGAAGGTCTCACCTGAGTAGAGTATTTCGGTTTCAGCATCGGCAGAGATTGCGGCGCAGCAGCGCAGATTTCCCGGTGTGCCGAGAGCTGTTTTCCAGTGCGCCAGCAAAGGTATCACGAAAAGATATAAATCCGAAAGAAGAAAAATTCCGCCATTGAATTTACCTGGATTGAGCGAGATGGATAGAATGAAGCAACTTGCGAGGGTGCAGAATGAGCGAGATGAAGTGCGAAAGCGCGGCAGCGGATCGACGAACCGTGCGCAGTCACGAGGAAACTCCGGAAGCTGCGACGCAGCGCGCAAACAGCCGCGGCGGAGCCGCATGGAAAGCGGCAGCGACGTTGTTGATCGGACTGGGTCTGGTGACAGCGGGAGAGGCACAGCGAGCGGCACGGCAACCCGATCTGAAACCCGACCCGGCGATCGGAGCGACGGATGCTCTGCGAGCGAGCTTCCTGCATCCTCCGGCAGAGAGCAGAATCATGATGCGCTGGTGGTGGTTTGGCCCGGCGGTGACGCATGAGGAGATTGACCGCGAGTTGGAGGAGATGAAGCGCGCGGGCGTGGGTGGAGTGGAGTTGACGAGCCTGTATGCGCAGGCGCTGGATGACTCGGCGACGGGCTTTCAGAACGCAGCCTATGCGTCGCCGCAGCATGTGGCAGCGCTGCGCTATGCCGTGACGAAGGCCCGCGCGCTGGGATTGCGCGTGGACCTGACGCTGGGAAGCGGCTGGCCTTACGGCGGTCCGGAGATTCCAGTGAATCTGGCAGCGGGCGGACTGCGTGTGGAGCGAATTGCCGTTCGGGCTGGGACGACGGAGATCATGGCTCCGGCAGTGGGTGCAGGCGAGCAACCGATTGAGACGTTTCTTGTGAATTCGACGGCAACGGAGGCGGAACGAGCCGGCGCGCAGTCACTTGCGGCGCCGTTGGCGGGGCGCTACCACTTCCCTGCTGCGCAGAAGGATCGCGAGCTGATCGCGTTCATCTCCAGCCGGACGGGAATGATGGTGAAGCGGCCATCGGTGGGCGCGGAAGGATTTGTGCTGGATCACTACGATCGCGCAGCGCTGAACGAGCACCTGAATACGGTAGGCGAGCGGTTGATCGGGGCCTTTGGCGCGCATCCACCGGATGCGGTCTTCAGCGACAGTCTGGAGGTGTATGCCTCGGACTGGACACCGCGCCTGCTGGAGGAGTTTCAGCGGCGGCGTGGCTACGATCTGAGGCCGTATCTGTTGGCG
>JAJZHE010000219.1:2783-3263 GCA_021804655.1 Acidobacteriota bacterium | reverse complement strand
GATGCGCGTCGTCCGTGTGGATGACGGCGATTTTGCCTGCCTTGCAGGTCATGCTCATCGTCACGCTTTCGCCTGCCAGCAGCCGCTCCGCGCCGGGTCCATTCTGCTCCACCACGGCCGGATACTCCAAGCGATCATCGGTCATCAGATAGATCAGCTTCCCATCGTTCGTATAGCAGGGTTGTCGCGCCGCGCGGTCCAGCTTCGCTGCCGGATATGTCACCTTCCCATCCAGCGTCACTACGGCCGGACGCGCCTGACTATAAAGCGCCAGCCTCGGCTCAGCTCCCTGGGTATACGCAATCGACTTCCCATCCGGCGACCAGGCCAGCCCGCCGTATCCGCCATCCGGTCCCGGCCATGTCGTCAGTTTCTTCGCCGCCGATCCGGCCTTTGCGTTCACCACAAAAACATCTGTGTTGTACGTGCGATCCGGATCGGGATCGTGATTGCTGGTGAAGGCGATCATCTTCCCATCCG
>JAJZHE010000219.1:0-2773 GCA_021804655.1 Acidobacteriota bacterium | reverse complement strand
CCGGCGACCACGAGGCGCTGCGTTCGTCCACGCCGTGGTCGGTCGTCAGCTTGGCCACCTTGCCCGTCGCCAGATCGTCCAGATAGAGCGCCTGATGCTCATCGTCGCGCAGATAGCCTTCGACATCCTCCTTGAAGTGGTAGCGATCGATGACGATCGGCAGCGGTTTTTGCGGCGTGTCAGCTTTGGCCTCCGGCTTCGCGTCCGGACGTTCCTTCGGCTCCAGCGTCAGCAGCAGGCGCTTGCTGTCCGGCGCCCACGCATAGCTGTCCAGTTGCTGGTCGGTGATTGCCGTCAACTGCTCCGGCTCGCCACCCATGCGGTTCATCACCCACACCTGCGCGCCCTTCGTCTTGCCGGGCCTGGAAGACAGAAAGCTGATGTACTTCCCGTCCGGGCTGAACGCAGGATGCCCGGCTGGGAGCATCCCGGTGGTCAACTGCACCGGCGCGCCACCCGACCAGGGAGCCATCCACAGCTCTGTATGGTTCTTGTCTTCCTTCAGGTCCATGCGGGTCACCGAATAGAGAACCCACTGTCCATCCGGCGCAATCACTGGATTGCCCACTCGGCCAATCCGAGCCAGGTCGTCCAGCGTAATCGGCCGGGGAGCAGCGCCGCGCGCAGGCAGAACCAGGCAAGCGGCACAGGCAAGCGGCACAAGACCGCCGCGCAGAAACAGACGAAAACAACGATGCGCAAACATGGGCCAAGCCTACACCGGCATGTCGGATTTGCAAACCGAAAAATCACGGCGAAAGCCCGCCATGAGCGTGGATATCGTAGACTGAATGCAGGAAGGCAGGTACTTTTGCGCTTGATTTCGACTCGACTCGCAATTCTTGCTGTGGCCGCACTGGCTGTGGCATCGGTAGGCTGCAAAGCTCAGAACGCGCCAGGCAATACGATTCAGGATACTGCGCTTGCCCGAAGTATTGAAGTGATGGTGCGGTCGCAGTTCAGCGTTCCACCCGATTACGACGTCACACTGGGGCAGCGCACGCCCAGCGACCTGCCGGGTTATGACACGCTCAAGGTCACTCTCAGCCACAATGGGCGCACAACCTCCACCAGCTTCCTCATCTCCAAAGACAACAAGACGCTCGCCCGCCTGGAAACCTTTGACCTTGCCGGAATGCCAACTCGACACATACCCATCGACGGTCGGCCCATCCGCGGCAATCCCGACGCCAAGGTCACCGTCATCAGCTTCGACGATCTCGAATGCCCATTCTGTGCGGCCATGCACCGCGAACTCTTTCCCGCAACGATGAATCGCTACGGCAACCTTGTACGCTTCGTCTACAAGGACGATCCGCTGGTCGAGATTCACCCGTGGGCGATGCACGCAGCCGTCGATGCCAACTGTCTCGCAGCGCAGAACGGCAAAGCCTATTGGAGCTATGTCGATTACCTCCATGCGCATGGCGACGAAGTCACCGGAACCGAGCACAGCCTCCAGAAAAGCTATGCCGCGCTGGATCGCATCGCCAACGACCAGGTCAAACCCTTCGCGCTCGACCAGACAAAACTCGACGCCTGCGTTGCCAAGCAGGATGAGACCACAATCCGGATCTCGATGCATGAGGCCGACGCGCTTGGCGTCGATGGCACACCGTCGCTCTTCATCGACGGCGAACACATCAACGGAGCCGTGCCGGAGCAGCAGGTCTGGGTCGTCATCGACCGCGCGCTACGCTCGGCAGGAGTCACGCCGCCGCCGATGCCAACTTCGCAACCGTCTCAGCCCGGTCAGCAGGCGCCCTCCGGCCAGTAGCTCCATCCGCGTGCACGCCTGGATTTATTCTGAGGCGGCACGCGGGTTTATCCTGAAAATACAGGCGTCCGTGGGCAGGGAAGCTTCTGCCACGAGCGTAGCTGCTGTTCTTGCAGCCGGGGAGAATAGATTTGCCGGTGATGAAACTTCGATCCTTTGCTGAAATTGCTTTGACAGCAGCAGCAGCCGCTCTGGCGCTGGCGCTGGCCGGATGCAACCAGACCCATTCTCCGGACGTACTTGCCACCGTGAACGGTAAGCGCATCATGGCTGCCGATGTCCAGCGCGTCTATAAGCAGACGGTCGGCGATACATCACAGACGCCATCCAACGAGCAGGTGCAGATCGTCCGTCTCAACATTCTCCACAGCCTCATTGACGACGAAATCCTCCAGCAGCGCGCCGCTAAACTCAACCTGGTGGCGACCGATGAAGAAGTCAACGCCAAACTCACCGACTACAAAGCGCCCTTCACGGAAGAAGAGTTTAATCACAAGCTCAAAGAAAAAGGACTCACCCTCGACGAGTTCAAAGAAGATATTCGTCGTACTCTTACGCGCAACAAGCTCATCAACAAGGAAATCGAGTCGAAGATCACCATCACGGACGCTGAGATCACGGCTTATTACAACCAGCACAAAAGCGAGTTCAACCTCATCGAGCCGCAGTATCACCTTGCCGAGATTGTCGTCACCAACCAGCCCACCGGTCAGGTGAACAATCTGCAAAACAGCAAGGCGACCAACGACACGGATGCGAAGAAGAAAATGCAGATGATCCGCAATCACCTCGACAGCGGTGAAGAGTTTTCTTCCGTTGCCATGAGCTACTCCGAAGATCCTTCCACCAGCAGCAACGGAGGAGATCTGGGCTTCATTCTGGAGACGCCGCTCAAGACAGAGCATCCGGACGTTTACGCCGCGGTGAGCAAGCTGAAGTCGGGCGAGACAACGGAAACACTTCCGATCAATCTAGTGCAGGGCAAGACGAAAAAAG
>JAJZHE010000218.1 GCA_021804655.1 Acidobacteriota bacterium | reverse complement strand
GCACCGTCTGCTCTCCTCGACGAGTCAGCTCCTCGAAGATCGCTCTGCGCGTCGGGTCGGCCAGTGCGCGGAAGATTGGATTGGCGCTTGTCGATCTCACGCACAAACCATAACCATATCGTTATGACTTGTCAAGCGCGTTGGACATAGAGCAGAGACGGTATGGGCACAATTGATATTCCATTCGCTGGAGGCAAGATGTATCCGACGCCTGCCCGCTCCAGCGTATTCTTTGCCTTGCTTGCAAAACGAAATATCATTTTGATTTTGTAGACGAATGGCGATTTACATGTTACGCTTCGTCCACTGGCATCTTCTCGGAGGCGCGCGTAGCCAAAGCAGCCACAAAACGTCCCACTCCATACAGCGCGCATCGCCAGCGCCAGCGTCGTCGCATCCTGGACGCGGCTCGCGTGCTCTTTGACGCGCATGGCATCGACCGCGTCACCATGGCCGCCATCACGGCGGCTTCCGGCGTGCAACCCTCTACGATCTACCAGTATTTTCCCGGCAAGGACGAGATTGTTGCAGCGCTGGTCGGTGAGATTTTCACCCTCGGCACGGAACGCCTCCACTCCACTTTGCATGAACAGAGCAGTGCGCTTGCAAAGATTGCCGCGCTCTTCGATCATCTTGCCGACGAGCTGGCCCATCGCCCCGAAAACGTGCGCTTTATGGCACAGTTCGATGCGCTCTACGCGCGCGACTGGCCCGTCGAAAGACTCCTCGCGCTCGAAGCACAGGTCGGCCTGCGCAACTTTACCTTTCTGACCCGGCTCATACGTCAGGGTATCGCCGATGGTTCCCTGCGCAGCGACCTTCACCCAGCCTTCACGCTCCATGCCGTGCTCAACGCAGTCATCGGCGTGCAACGCCGATTTGCCGTCCTCGATGACAAAGTCGAGCAGGAGTTTGGCCAATCCACGGAGCGTCTCTTTCGTGAAGCACTCCGCATCCTGCTGCTGGGTCTGGCCGCGCCCGTCCAGGCCGAAACATCCTCGCGCAAGACTGAAAAATCCACCCGCACTCGACGCTCTGCGCCAGAGGCCACTCGGAGAAAAGCATGAATTCTCAACTTCATCCTATCCGGCGTATTCGGCACCAATTCGCTTCGTTCCTGTTGTTTCTGGTCGCATTCCCGTATTGTGCCGCGCAACCGAAGCCTCATGCTGTCGCTTTTCAAGCCAACTCTTCACGTCAGGTTCTTGCCGCCGATCTCGGCTGGAAATTTTTCCTGGGTGACCCGTCGGGCGCAGAAAATCCCTCCTTTGCGGATGCCTCCTGGAGCACTGTCAATCTGCCCCATGACTGGAGCATTGCCAGCGCGCCAAACCCGAACAATCCCGGAGGCGCGGGCGAGGGGTTTTATCCAGGCGGCATCGGCTGGTATCGCAAGACCTTCACCGCTCCCTCCGCCTGGCGCGGGCGACGCGTTTGGGTTGAGTTCGACGGCGTTTACCAGCATGCAAGCGTCTATCTCAACGGCCATCGACTTGGCTTCCACACCTACGGCTATACCAGCTTCCGCTTCGATCTGACGCCTGCGCTTGCACTCGGCGGCTCCAACCTGCTGGCCGTCCGCGTCGATAACTCCGCACAGCCGAACAGCCGCTGGTACTCTGGCTCCGGCATCTATCGTCACGTTCGCCTTGTCGTTACCGCGCCCGTCCACGTTGCTCATTGGGGCGTCTTCATCACGACGCCTCAGGTTTCATCGAATTCTGCTCAGGTCGCCATCCAGACGCGCCTGGTGAACGACTCCGGGAGTGCCGCTCACCTTACGCTCGAAACCACGCTCTTCGACCGCGCAGGAAAATCCTTCGGTATCTCCCGCTCCAGCCTCGTCCTTGCTGCCCATCAGGACTTCCTCCAGTCGCAGACGATCCAGGTTGCCCATCCCGCGCTCTGGTCGCCGGAGTCTCCCGCACTCTATCGCGCGGTCTCCGTTCTTCGTGCCAAAGATGTTCCGGTTGATCGTGTCGAAACTCCTTTTGGCATTCGCTCGCTCGCCTGGTCGGTGCAGCAGGGGCTTCTGCTCAACGGCAAACCTGTCAAGTTGCACGGCGGCAGCGTTCACCACGACAACGGCCCGCTTGGAGCTGCGGCCTTTGATCGCGCAGAGGTCCGTCGCGTTGAGATGCTGAAGGCCGACGGCATGAACGCCGTGCGCACCGCACACAACCCACCTTCGCCGGTATTTCTGGCTGCCTGCGACCGGCTTGGCCTGCTCGTTCTCGATGAGCCTTTCGACGTCTGGGAAGCGCATAAGGTCAAATACGACTACGCTGGTGACTTCGCTCAGGAGTGGAAGCGCGACATCGACTCCATGATCCGCCGCGACCGCAATCACCCCTCCATCGTCATCTGGGGCATCGGCAACGAGATCCCGGAACTGGAGACAGCCAAGGGCGCGCCACTGGCCAGGCAATTGATTGCCGAGGTGCGGTCGCTCGACTCTACGCGTCCGCTCACTCTGGCCTTCCCAGGCACCACCACCAAACCCAACGCTGCCGCTGTCTTCTCGCAGCTCGACATCACTGGCTACAACTACAACATCATTCCCACCTACGCCAGCGACCACCAGGCTTTCCCATCGCGGCTCATGCTCACCACGGAATCTTACCCCTCCAAAGTCTTCCCCCTCTGGCAGATCAGCCATGACAACGCCTTTGTCCTCGGTGACCTCACCTGGACCGCCATCGATTACCTCGGCGAATCTGGCATCGGTGCCTGGTCCTACGCCACGCCCCAGCAGGCCCGCCAGATCACCGACATGATGAACATGCTCGCCAGCAACACCTCTTTCTTTGACCAGTTTTTCATTGCCATGGCCGCGGGCAAGGACATGAACGCAACCATGTCCAAAGACGCCACACCTGAACAGAAAGCTCTCGCCGCCGTCTTTTCCCACAGTTTCCCCTGGCACGCTGCCGACTGTGGCGACCTGGACCTGATCGGCAACCGCAAGCCGCAATCCTACTACCGCGACATCATCTGGAACGGCGGCGACCGGCTCTACACCACCGTCCGCCTGCCCGCGCCTGCGGGGCAAAGCATCGTCGCCGTGGGCTGGGCAACTTACCCGACAGTGCCAAGCTGGACCTGGCCAGGACATGAAAATCAGAAGCTCCAGGTCGAGGTCTACTCTCGTGCCGAAACGGTCCGGCTCTATCTCAACGGCAAGCTGGTTGGCGAAAAGCCGACCGGCCTCGATCAGCAGTTCAAGGCTGTCTTTGACGTTCCCTACCAGCCCGGCACCGTCAGGACTGTCGCACTGCGCGGCGGACGCAT
>JAJZHE010000217.1 GCA_021804655.1 Acidobacteriota bacterium | reverse complement strand
GCCGCACGCGCGTACACTGAGGCTGCCATGCAGATCACCCTCGTCCACATCGGCGCGCGCTCCCAGCGCAGCGGCGCAAAATCCGCCTTCGAAACCCTCACCGCGATCTACGTCGAGCGCATCCAGCCCTATCACCCCACGCGCACCGAACTCTTCGCCGCCGAATCCGACCTCCTCGCCTGGTTCGCACGACAACACGGCCGCGCTCCCGCCACGCTCATCCTCGCCGACAGCCGCGGTCGCGCCCTCACCTCCGAGCAGTTCGCCGCCTGGCTCGGCGCCCGGCGCGACAACGGCGCGCAACATCTGGTCTTCGCCATCGGTCCCGCCGACGGATGGTCCGATGCCGCACGCACCCACGCCCAGCTTCTGCTCTCTTTTGGCGCCATCACACTCGCCCATGAACTCGCACGGCTCGTCGCCGCCGAACAGATCTATCGCGCATGTACAATTCTCGCTGGACACCCCTACCACGGCGGCCACTGAACATCCGCCTGCAAGCGCAAACCGAAAGAACAATCCCCATGACTGCATCCCAGCCCAATTCCCAGCCTGCATCCCGACAAGGCCTCATCCTCATCAACACCGGACCCGGCAAAGGCAAAACCACCGCCGCGCTCGGCGTCGGACTCCGCGCCGTCGGACTCGGCATGCGCGTCCTCATGCTCCAGTTCCTTAAAGGCTCCTGGCACTACGGCGAACTCGACGGCGTCCAGGCCTTCGGCGACAACTTCGTCCTCAAACAGCTTGGCCGCGGCTTCGTCAAAGTCGGCGGCGCAGAAACCGACCCCGAAGACATCCGCATGGTCCAGCAAGCCTGGGACGAGGCGCGCCAGGCCATCCTCTCCGCCGAATGGGATATCGTCATCCTCGACGAGATCAACTACGCCATCGGCTACGGCATGCTCGATCCCGCGCTCGTCGTCCAAACCCTCACCCAACGCCCGGAGATGGTCCACGTCATCCTCACCGGACGCAACGCCCATCCCTCGCTCGTCGAAATCGCCGACACCGTCACTGAGATGCGCGAGGTCAAACACGCCTACCAGAAAGGCATCCTCGCCCAGCGCGGCATCGAATTCTGAGCCATCCCCGCGAAGGAGAATCCCCCCCATGACCCAAGCACAAAACGAAACACAACACCAAGCACAACACTACATCTGGAGCGATCTGCCGCTCGAACCGATGAAGCCTGGCATCGAACGCCACTTCGTCGTCGGAACCGACACCATGCTCGCCCGCATCCTGCTCGCCAAAGGCGCACACGTCCCCCGCCACAGCCACCCCAACGAACAGATCACCTACGTCCTCTCCGGCGCGCTCCGCTTCGTCTTCGACGATCGCGAAGTCACCGTCGGCCCCGGCGAAGTCCTCTGCATCCCGCCCAACCTGCCCCACGAAGCCTTCGCCCTCGAAGACACCGTCGATCTCGACATCTTCCAGCCCCCACGCGCCGACTGGCTCAACGGCTCCGACGCCTATCTCCGCCGATGAGCAGCGGCCCAGACTCCGCGCCGCTGCTCACCCCCTGGCCTTCCGCGCACTCAGCCAGCCTCAGCCACGCACCCCGATTCGGTTTTGATATAGTGAAAACTCGATAACTTTTGCACGCGACCGTCGTCTGACCATGCAGTAGAACAAGACCGTCGAATCTGCGCCGCAGCCATCCTTACCGGAAATCGTGGCCCGGCATCCAGCCCGATATTCACAGCCGACCCCAATCGACTGGAATTGCACTTCTGGCCCTCTGCCAAAACATTGCTCCTGCATATCGGAGGTCTCTCTCGTCGTGATGCCCCATTCTTCCCGGCTTGCCGCACTTCTCGGTTTTTGCCTGCTCGCCGCGCCGTTCGCTTCTGCTGCATCCGCCGAAACCCCGACACCGGACGAACCGACACCGGCTTACTCCAGCAGCATCGACCGCCCATCGCCTGCTGCGGACGAGGACGCCAGCCTTCCCTCCGCGCCGCAGCCGCAAAACGCGCAAAGCCCGGCGCAAACCAACGGAAGCGCGCCAAACACTCCGTCCAGCCAGACCACCCCCACCAAACCCGAGGATGGGCTTTCGCTCGGCGATCTCGGCTTCTCCACCGCGCAAACCCAGGGCAGCGCCCAGCAGCAGGCTCTGCTCAACAAGCGCACACACATGCTCAAGGTCCACCAGACCCTCGGACTCATCACCGCCGTTCCCATGCTCGCCACCCTCATCACCGGGCCGCAGGCCAAGGCAAAAGGCAAAAACGGTCAGCCCATCACCGAGCCAACCACCGCCAACCTCGATACCCATATCGCCCTCGGCGGCTTGACCACCGGACTCTACTTCTCCACCGCCTATTTCGCCGCCTTTGCTCCCAAAGTCGCCGGCGTCAAGCCCAAAGGTGCCATCCGCCTCCACCGCGATCTCGAGTGGGTCCACGGCCCCGGCATGATCCTCACCCCCATCCTCGGCATCATGGCCTACAAACAGGAAAACGCCGGCGAAAAGGTCCACGGCATCGCCTCCGCACACGCTCCCGTCGCTTACGTCACCACCGCCGCTTACTGCACCGCCATTGTGGCCGTCTCCTGGCCCATTCACCTCAAATTCTGGAGATAATCGATGAAATTCAGGCACCTGCTCCCGCTGCTCCTGCTTTCCCTTGGCTGCGCCGCCGCTTCCGCCTTCGCGCCAGCCGACTCGCAGTGGATTCTCGATCAATCCACTCTCACCTATCACATGTCTCACCCCATGCACGAGGTCGATGGCGTCAGCCATGCCGCCAAAGGCAAAGGAATCTGCCACGCCGGGCAATGTGATTTCCTCATCGCCGTCCCGGTCAAATCCTTCGACTCCGGCGACAGCAACCGCGATCTCCACATGATCCAGACCACCCGCGGCGGACAGTTTCCCATGGTCGTCGTCCGCACCCACTTTCCCGACGCAACCACCTCCACCATCTTTGCCGATCTCGACGTCCAGTTCGCCGGCCAGTCCGCTCACTACGCTCACGTCCCCTTCCAGCGCGTCACCGTCGGCAAACAGGTCCGCATCACCGGCACCATTCCCGCCACCTGTTCCGACTTCAAGATCGACCGCCCGTCCTTCCTCACCGTCCCCATCAAGAATGAAATCCCCGTCCGCGTCGATATGACCTGGCATAACCAGCCCTGACATAACCAGCCCTGACAAAACCAGCCCTGACAAAACCAGCCCTGACAAAACCTGCCCTGACCTGGCACAACCAATAGCCAGGCACTCACCGAACCACCCGTATCCGATCCCCATCCCGCTGCGCCCGTCCGGTACAATGAAATGGTTATGTC
>JAJZHE010000069.1 GCA_021804655.1 Acidobacteriota bacterium | reverse complement strand
CGAGCCGAGCGAGGATAGCTGCTTGCAGCAGAGAACATACGCGGTGGTTCCGGAGAGGTCGTGCGGGCGCGAACATGCTGCACCGGGTGAGATGACGACGTCATATCCAACGCAAGCAACGCAACGGAACGCGAAATTTAGCCACGGAAATTTTGGCAAAGCGAAATTGCGGCTTACTCATGCCGTTACAGTGTCTTCGGCAACTCGAAGCTGACTTTTCTTCTTCAACCCCGTTGGCAAAAGAGCATACGAGCGTTTGCAAACGGTCTGACGTCCTGTTGATTGGAGTGGCAAGCCGTCAGCATCAAAACGCAAATCCATAGGCGCGAAAGGATCCAAATGCGACAAACATCAATGTTAAGTACGGCTCGAAGTCCCTTGCACGCAAAGAAAGCGGCATTCTTGATCTGCTCAACGCTATTGTGCGTGATCCCTTCAGGAGTACTGGCACAAGGCGCACAGGCAGTCGATGATGCGCCTGAAAGCTTCCGTATCTTCCCTCTCAAGGGCGTAACAGATACGTATGAGGCCAACGACATTCAGACGACGATTCGCAATATGATCCCGCGTGAAAAGGTATATTACGTCGTTTCTGAGGGTGCCTTGGCTGTCATGGCAACACCTGCGGATATGCAGAGGACGGAGAAAATCATCGCCGATATCGACAAGAACAAGAAAGTCTTTCGTCTGACATATATCATCTCTCGGAGTAGCTCAGGCGGAGCAGTGAAGACCGAGCATGACATGGTCATGCTGACGAATCACGGAGAAACGGTGTTGAAACGCGGAGTGCGCGTACCGCTATTGACCGCAACAGGCAAAGGCTCTGACGGACAGCAGTCGGCGGTGCAATATATCGATGTGGGATTGATGATTCGAGCATCGCTCGAAGGTGTCGGCACAGGATTGCGGTTGCATACGAAGATTGAGCAATCCAGCGTATCCGACGAGAAATCGGAGATCGGTTTGCCGGATCCGGAAATTCGCCAGGTTGCGCTTGATGAGCGCTCCGGGATGGAGGCAGGCAAAACGATTCCACTCGGTTCTCTTGGCGTTCCGGGAGAACGAGTGGACATCAGCGTGAAAGTGGAGGCGGTTCCTTAGCCAACGTAGAGCGCGATATCGAGGCAGCATCAGCCGGAGCAGGCCATGGCTGAGGTCGAAATCGGGTTTGGCTCAGCATCTTGCTTCGCGTCTAGCGCGTCATCGCACTCCGCAGCGAATCCAGATCCAAAATTGCATTGCTTGGATTCGAGTCGAGACTGGAAAAAGTCATCGACAGCATCCAGCACCTCTCGTCCGGTGCGGCACACAAAGACCTGCTGGCGTAGCCTGGCTCCTCCGGAGACGCCATGTGTGAACCACGAAGCGAACTGCTTCATCCTGCCAGCGGTCTCGCCATGGCGTGCATCGCGAGGCAGGGTTTGCGATGCTTCCGCCTCATCCAGCAGCATCTGAAAATACGTCCGGATCATCTGCCATCGATCCGCTTCTGTGGGTCGCGTGTAAATTCCGGTTGTTGTATATTCGACGATCTGGCGAAAAATCCATGGATTGGACGGCGCAGCGCGACCGATCATCACGGCATCGCAACCAGTCTGGTCAACCATAGCCGCCGCATCCTCGGGGGTGCGGACGTCGCCGTTGCCGATGACGGGAATCCGTACAGCGTCCTTGATGGCAGCAATCCACTCCCAGCGTGCCTGGCCGGTGTAAGCTTGTTCGCGGGTGCGTGCGTGCAGTGCGACCGCATTCAGCCCTTCCGATTCAGCCATCCGCGCCAACTCAACACAGATGATGTTCGAGTCGTTCCAGCCCAGGCGAAATTTGACGGTGAAAGGAATCGTAACTGCCGAACGCATGGCGCGGAAGATATCCGCAATCCGCGGCAGATCGCGCAACAGGCCCGAGCCGCCGTTGCAACCGACGACGCGCTTGGCCGGGCAGCCTAGATTCAGGTCCACTGTGTCGAAACCAGTTGCTTCAATGATGCGTGCGGCTTCGGCAAGTGTCTCAGGGTTAGACCCGAAGACTTGAGCCGCAATGGGATGCTCATCTTCGTAAAAAGTAAGATAGCGCTTCCGCTTGGATTCCCGCATGCGCGAAAGACCATCCGCAGAGGTGAACTCGGTCATCAGCAGACCGCAGCCGGACTGCTGGTTGGTGACCGTATCCTCAACCGAAGCGTCTGCTTCCGCCGACGCGCTGAAGAGGCTGGCGTGGCGAATGAAGCGGCGAAAGACGGTGTCGGTGACCCCGGCCATAGGCGCAAGCACCGTGGCAGGCGCGACCGTGACCGGTCCAATGGCTAAGGCCGCGGGTACGCACGTAGCGGCGGGCATCGAGTGCTCAATCGGACTGTCCCAGCTCTTCTTCACGGTGAAACCCTTGCCAGCCATGATGCCCTTTTGCTCGTTAGCTAACGGACCATTCGTAGCCACTGACGCAACAAGGCCTCCGCCACAGCGGAGGCCCCAGAAGTAGGAAAATGCGTGAGCTACTTCGCTGCGGCCTTTTCAGCATACTTGCGGCGGAAGCGTTCAACACGGCCAGCCGTATCCACCAGACGCTGTTTGCCGGTGAAGAACGGGTGGCAGTTGGAGCAGATTTCCACGCTGATCCGGCCTTTGTGTGTGGAGCGCGTTTCAAACGTGTTGCCGCACGAACAATGAACCTGAACGGCAGCGTAATCGGGATGAATACCTTGTTTGGGCATGGTGACTGATACCTTTCCTGCAATTCTTACAGTTTACAGCGAGCCTGCATCCGAAGCAACCCGGTGAGCACGCAGGTACACACATTCGTTCGTCTGGCCTATGAAGGGGTTATCCAATCACCGCGGCGCGTGCTCGCTTGCCCAGTCGAACCACGATCCGTGTTGGAAGCTTTTCCAGTGGAATCAATGCTTGTGTTGCTGTTTCGCCATCCAGTTTCACTGCCTTTTCCGCAATTTTGCGGCTGGCCTCTGCACCGGATGCAGCCAACCCAAGCGCAGTCAGCAGTTTTGGCAGCCGGATTGCCAGGGTACCCGGAGCGCCAGATGGCCCCACAAGGTCAGCATAGGCCACGGCCATCTCCTCCACATCCTCGCTGGTCACTTTCTGTTGAAACATCCTCGCCCAATTTTCGTTGGCGCGCTCCGCTTCCACCGCACCGTGAAAGTCGGTCACGATTGTGCGCGCCAATCGTTTTTTTGCTTCCATCGGGTGGAGCGCGCTCGTGGCCACTTCGGTTTGCAGTGCCTCGACTTCGGAGGACTTGAGGTCAGTCAGCAGCGCCCAGTATTTCCACATCAACTCGTCCGAAACAGACATCAGCTTGCCGTACATCTCTCCCGCAGGTTCGTGAATTCCAATCGCATTGCCAAGTGACTTCGACATCTTCTGGACGCCGTCCAGGCCCTCCAGAATTGGCGTCATCAGTACGATTTGCGGCTTCTGTCCGCTCACCCTCTGCAACTCACGACCACAGAGCAGATTGAACCGCTGATCTGTTCCGCCCAGTTCCACGTCGCACTCCAGTGCAACGGAGTCGTAGCCCTGCATGACCGGATAAAGGAACTCATGCAATCCAATTGGCTGCTCTTTGTCATAGCGTCGATGAAACTCATCGCGTTCCAGCATTTGCGAAACGGTAAACTGCGCTGCCAGACGAATTGTTCCTTCAAATCCCAGCTTGTCCAGCCACTCGGAGTTGAAGCGCACCTCGGTTTGTTCACGATCAAGTATTCGAAATACCTGCTCCTGGTAGGTCCGCGAATTTTCAGCAATCTGCTCCCGCGTCAAGGGCTTGCGCGTCACGTTGCGGCCCGTCGGGTCGCCAATCAGCGATGTGAAATCCCCCACGAGGAAGATGACCTGATGCCCCAGTTGCTGGAAGTGTCGAAGCTTGCGCATCAGCACGGTATGTCCAAGATGCAGATCCGGCGCGGTCGGATCGAATCCGGCCTTGATGCGCAGCGGTCGTCGCGCCTGGCGACTCTCTTCCAGGCGATCTTTCAGATCGCTCGTCCGGATGATCTCCGCTGTGCCTTTTTGCAGCAGGTCAAGTTGTTCTTCTACAGGAGCAAAATCCTTAGCACTCGTCAGCATAGCCTACAGTATAGTTTCTCGCCTGTTTACTTCTGCTGCCTGCGCAGTGCTTCAGCGCTCAACTCGTCGGCCGCACGCAGGTCGGGAAACAGCCACGCCCATATCCCTGTGACCATGAGTGATCCGATTCCTCCAAGAACGGTTGCACGTACTGCGCCCATCCACTGCGCCGTCACGCCGCTTTCAAACTCGCCCAACTCATTCGATCCACCCAGGAAGAGCGCATTCACCGCGCTCACGCGTCCGCGCATCTCTGGGGGAGTTGCCAGTTGCAGTAAGCTGCTGCGGATCACAACGCTGATCATATCGGCAGCGCCACCGATAGCCAGCGCGATCAGACTCAGAGTTAAATTCCGCGACAGCCCGAAGACCACAGTCGTCACGCCGAAAATGGCTACCCCTGCAAAGAGCTTTGGCCCAGCCTTCCGCCTGAGTGGGAACCGCGCCAGCATCATCGACATACACAGCGCGCCCAGCGCAGGTGCCGCTCGCAGCATTCCAAGACCACGCGCTCCAGTGTGCAGCACTTCTTCAGCAAAGATGGGCATCAGCGCAACCGCACCGCCCAGCAATACCACAAATAAATCCAGAGAGAGGGAGCCGATCAGCATCTGGGTTCGACGAACGAACCGAAAGCCGGCCAGAATGACATCCATCGATGCCGCCCGATGCTCCATCCGCCCAAGGCGTACGGTAATTCGCCCAACGCGCATCAGAAAAAACACCTGAGTCGAGAGCGTAAAGATGTATACAATCGCTGCGCCAGCTAGAGTACGCTCGAATCCGACTCCCGGCAAAGTGAATAGCAGGCCACCGAATGCGGGTCCTATGATGTTGGCTGTTTGAAAGATCGCCGCACCCCATGTCACGGCGTTTACAAAGTGATCTTCGGGCACCAGATGCGGCACCAGTGCTGAGCTGGCTGGTCCGGAGAAAGCACGTCCGGTTCCGATCAATACGAGAACTGCATACACCAGTTCCACGCGACGCACACCGTACAGCGCGATCGCGAGCAGCGCGCTCGTGCATAGCATTTGAAGCGCATAGCAGATCAGAATGATATTCCTTCGGTCGAACCGGTCCGCGACATGCCCGGAAGGTAGCAGAAACAGCAAACCCGGCAGAAACAGCGCCAGCCCGGTCAGGCCCAGATCCAGCGCTCGATGCGTCATGGCGTAAACCTGCCATGCTACGGCAACCGCCTGCGCCTCAGCGCCAATGATCACAGCCAGCCGCGCCGACTGATAGCGGCGAAAGTTAGCCGACGAAAAAGCCGCCAGTCCCTGCCCACTTCTCGTCTGACTGCCTGTGTGTTTCGGACCTACCGCTTCGCCTGCTGCGTCCGCCGCCATATCTCTTTCGTTATACGCTTTCGACCTTAGCTCGTGCGGCAGGGTGCAGACAAGATTGCCAGAAAACTACCTGCAACTCGTGGAGCCGGCTCACCCTTGCTCCCCGCTTGATTGTCTGCTGCCTTCGCTTACGCTTCCATCGTCCGCGGCCTCAGAATGGGGTGCAGACGCGCCTCAATCCGGTTCGGCGTCAAACGCGTGTTTTCCGCAGAGCGACCTATCGGGGGCGTTGGTTGAGCCTCACGCGCCTGCTCCCGACGCCATGCCTCTGACCGACGCCGCTCACTGGCAAGCTTGTTGCCGTTTTCCACTCGATTTGCCTTTGCAACCTTGTCACCCGCTACGGAGACTCTTTCTGCGGCGCGCACCGGCACAGAAGGGACAGGAACCGTCACCATCCGCTGCGAGAGTGTTTCTTTCAAATCAGCCCCCGGAGTTCGTCGTGTTGCCATCGACTTTGTCATTGCTGCCGCTGTCACGGCATCCATATTCACGCGGGGTGGTTTCTCGGGCGTAGGAATCAACCGCGCCGAAGATTCGTACTCGCCGAAGTCCGCGTCAAAATGCGCAATGCTCGTCGCCTCTGCGCTCTCCGGCACGGAAGCCGTTTCTTCTTCCACGACTGCCCGTACACCCATCGCGCGCGTTACGAAGAAGTCGTCCACCAGTTTGTGAAGACACTTCTGCCCACAAAGATGTCGCGCTCGCGCGCGTCGTTTGCCCAGCGCTGCCCATGTCCCCAGGCGCAATTCGCCATCGCGCTCCAGAGCTACGTACCAGTGATTGGTTGCCCGTTTCTCTGTGCCGCACATATCGCAACTGATCGTTTGACGGATCACTGTCTTCTCCCCCAATTTCATTCCGGCCAGGACGCATTGCACCCCGCGATATTCTGCTTTCATTCGACTCTGAATTGGCACGCGGTAGCCGAAAAAATAAGAATGGATTCAGAGATGCACGCGGGATGGGGAAGCACTCATCTTTGCTGTCCTGAAACAGAACAGGCGTGGCACGGGCCACACCTGTTTCCTGCTCTTGAGGATGCCTTCCGTGCTTCACTCGCGAGGCGCAAAATAGCCCTTCTTTGCGCGTACCTGGTAGCGACGGTTGAGACAGTACAGGTAAATGGTGCGGAAGGCCCCATCTGTCTTGAAGTCAGCAGGGGTATAAGTCAGCAGATACTGGCTTCTCAGTTCCTCTGAGATGCTGTTGAAGCCGTTCACCATGTCTTCCATCGAAGGCGGGAAAAACGCGCGACCACCTGTCGCTTCGGCCAGTTTTTTCAGCGAATCGTCGCCGCGTCCGCGGCTTGGCGTCCAGTTGGTGCTGATCGCGTAAATGATCGTCTCCGCGCGCTGACACATCTTGATCGCCTCATCGATATACACACGGCTCTGATTGTCATTTCCGTCGGAGATCACCACAATTGCGCGCCGCACCGGTTCCTGGCCGCGCGTCTGCGACAACTGTTTGTCACGACAAGCCGAGTACACCGCGTCATAAAGCGCTGTGCTACCGCCTGGACGCAGTTTGTCCACGCCCGTCTCCAGCGCATCGATGTTGTTTGTCCAGTCCTGGGTCAGGGTCGGGGTTGCATCAAAGCCCATCACAAAGGCTCGGTCCGCACGCGACCGCAGCACCTGAAGCAGAAATTGCGTCGCTGACTGCTTCTCGAAGTCGAACCGCTGACGAATCGAGGTACTTGCATCGATCACCAGACCGACGCGCAGCGGCAGATTGGTCTGCTGCATAAAGCTCGTGACCCGCTCCGGAGCCTTCTGGTCATCGAGCAGTGCGAAGTCGCTCAGCCGCAGATTCGGAATGAAGTCGCCGCGCTTGTTCGTCACCGTGAAGATGAGGTTCACCTCATTGACGTTGCGCACGATTTTGAAGCTGGAGCTTTGACCATCATTCGCTCCGCTCTGCGAAGCTGTACCAACAGGCGGCTGTCCGCCGACCTGCGTACTGGCTGGCTTCTGCGCGGTGCTCGTTGGCTGACTGCCAGAAGTGCCTGTTGTCTGAGCCGCGCTCGCAACCACCATCACGCCACATACGGCCGCCACTGTAAATCGTTGAATACTGCTTCCTATTGTCCGCATACTGTTCCTGATTCTATCAACCCGCCAGCGCCTTTGCCGGTCTGACTGGTCTCTGGGCAGAAGTACGTTTGCGGTGCCCGTCCAAACCTCCCAGGACTCGGTGGTTGGACAACCATACCCCTAAGATCGTACCTTTCACCAACATGCTCTGCGGGCAGCGCAATCGACTGTTCTTCGCCCGTTGCGTATTCAACTGAAATTTGCCGAGGTGTTTGATGATGCTCTCATTCTCCGGACTCTCTGCTTTGCTACGCGCGCGCTCCTGCAGTCTGGCCGCAACGCTCGCTATCGCATCCATTGCCGGTGGCGCCATCCCCGCGCTTCTGGCCGCAACGCCGGATGCGCGTCCGCCCATCACCAGCATCAGCCACCTGGCCACCTACGCGGCGGACATGCAGGCTACGGAGCACTACTACGTGGACAGCATCGGTGCCGTCCGCGCACCTGACCCGGAAGATCCGCACGGCGTACGCTACATGCTCAGTCCCACCCAGTTTGTTGAAGTGCTGCCCCTGCCCGCCAATGCCGGCATCAACCGCCTCGATCACACAGCGTGGAACACCACCAATGCAGAAGCCCTGCGTACCTACCTTTCGCATAAGGGCTGGAAGACGCCTGCACACGTCACCACGCTCACCGACGGCAGCCGCAGTTTCCGTGTTCATGATCCGGAGGGCAACCTCGTCGAATTTGTGCAGCCGTCGGCTCACCCACAGCCCGTTCACGCACCGCGCGCTATCGGCCACCACATCATCCACGTCGGGTTTATGGTTCACTCCCGCGCCAAAGAAGATACGTTTTACCGCGCGCTGCTTGGCTTTCGGCCCTACTGGTTTGGCGGCATGCACGACAACAAGATCGACTGGGTCTCGCAGCAGGTGCCTGACGGCCACGATTGGCTGGAATACATGCTCGTCAGCGGTCCATCAGGTAGCGGGATTCCCGCCACCATGACGCAGCAGGCGCTTGGCGTTCTCGATCATCTGTCCATTGGCGTCGTCTCCGTTCCGGCGGCTTACAAGATGCTTGCCGCCCAGAATCGCCTCACTGGCCACACCGACAAACACACGCAGATCGGAAGAGATGGCAAGGAGCAGTTCAACCTCTACGACCCGGATGGCATTCGTCTGGAGCTGATGGAGTTCCATGCAGTTGAAAAACCCTGCTGCTCGCCCTTCACCGCCCCTGACCCAAACCAGTAGCAAGTCTGAATGTGTCCAACAGGTCTCAATTCAATGCGCCACCTGAAAGCTGCGACTATTCCTTCGGGGAAACCGCAGCCGTCTTGCCAATAGAAGTCATACGCACTTGAAAGACTGAGGTAAACTGATTTTTCAAAGCAAGAAGTGGGATGGAGTCGCAGGATGATCGCCAGCACGTTCGACCTTTCGGGCAAAACAGCTCTGGTGCTCGGCGGCACCTCCGGCATCGGCCAGGCGCTCTCCCTCGGCCTGGCCAGTGCCGGGGCGGATGTCATTGCGTCATCACGCCGTGCTGCACAGGTGGCGGAGACTGCGGCGCAGATCCGTGCATTGCACCGGACAACACTTGAGTGCTGCTCTGACGTCACGGATCGTTCATCCCTGATGGCTCTCCGGGAGCAGATTCTCCATACCTTTGGCAAACTCGACATTCTCGTCAACTGCGCAGGCATCACCAGCCGCGCGCCTACGCTCGACTTTTCGGAAGCAGCTTGGAATCGCATTCTGGAAACCAATCTGACCGGCACATTGCGAGCCTGTCAGGTCTTTGGCGAACCGATGCTTGCGCGCGGCTACGGACGCATTCTGAATATCGCCTCACTCTCGACCTTTGTCGCATTTCATGAGGTGGCCGCCTACTCTGCCAGCAAAGCCGCCGTTGGCTCGCTGACCAAATCTCTCGCGGTCGAGTGGTCGCGCAAGGGCGTTACCGTGAACGCGATCGCTCCAGGCGTCTTCCGCACGGACCTCAACGCCTCGCTGCTGGACAGTTCGCCGCGTGGTCAGGAGATTCTGCTGCGCACGCCGATCGGTCGCTTCGGCAAAACGGAGGAACTTGTTGGTGCCGCAATCTTTCTCGCCTCTGACGCCGCTTCGTTCGTTACAGGAGAGATTCTCGTTGTCGATGGCGGCTATCTTGCCAGCGGAGTGAATCAATAACCCTGACAGACAGCCACTCGCTGATCCAGTAGGTTTCCAACCAGAAGGCATTCAACTCCCGTGATGAATATCCACCCCGCTCGCTCCGTCCGATTCGATCTCATCTCCCTAGGTGAAGTCATGTTGCGTCTCGACCCCGGTGAGAGCCGGATCAGCACCACGCGTGAGTTCCGCGCGTGGGAAGGAGGTGGCGAATACAACGTTGCACGCGGTCTGCGCCGCTGCTTCGGTCTGCGAACGGCCATTGTCACCGCGCTGGCGGATAATCCTGTCGGGCGTCTCATCGAAGACCTGATGTTGCAGGGCGGGGTCGCGCTCGATCACCTTCGCTGGGTTCCGTACGACGGCGTTGGTCGCTCCGTGCGCAACGGTCTCAACTTCACCGAGCGCGGCTTTGGAGTGCGCGCCGCTCTGGGCTGTTCGGATCGCGGACATACGGCAGTTTCGCAACTTCACCCCGGGCAGATTGACTGGGACGCAATCTTCGATCCGGCTCAGGGCGGAGGAGCACGTTGGTTCCACACCGGCGGCATCTTCGCAGCGCTCTCCGAATCCACGCATCAAGTCGCTCGGGAAGCGATGCAGGCAGCCCGGCGCCACGGCGTGATCGTCTCCTATGATCTCAACTATCGCGACTCACTCTGGAAGGCAATCGGAGGCAAGCAGCGCGCGCGTGAAGTCAACAGCGAACTGGCTCCGCTGGTCGATGTCATGCTGGGCAATGAAGAGGACTTCACAGCAGCGCTTGGTCTGGAGGTGGAGGGCGCAGAGAATCTCGAACACGCAAGTTTTGCTCTGGATTCATCTGCCTTCCGCGCCATGATTCAGCGCGCAGTTGCCACCTATCCGAACTTCCAGGTGGTCGCCACCACGCTGCGCAATGCGCGCACCGCCACCATCAACGACTGGAGCGCTATCGCCTGGCACAACGGTGCCTTTTACAACGCGATAACTCTGCCTGCTCTGGAAATCTTTGATCGCGTCGGTGGCGGTGACTCCTTTGCCTCCGGGTTGATCTATGGTTTTCTTGCAGACAAAGGCGCGCAGTGGGCCGTCGATTGCGGCTGCGTGCACGGAGCCTTGGCCATGACCACGCCAGGCGATACCACGATGGTCACTCTCAGCGAAGTTGAACGCGTCATGCAGGGCGGGTCCGCGCGAGTACAGCGTTAACTTCAATTTATTAATACACTTGGAGGATCAACTCATGCGCAAGACGGAAGTCCTCAGCCGTATCGCCCGCGAAGGCCTGATACCAGTCCTCCGTGCTCACTCCGCTGAGCAGGCGCTGGCCATTGCCAATGCGCTGGAGGCCGGTGGCGTCACGATTCTGGAGATCACCATGACCGTCCCAGGTGCTCTCGGGCTGATCGAGCAGCTTGCCAAAAGCTCAGGCGACCGCATCCTCATCGGAGCCGGCACCGTCCTGGATGCTGAAACCGCGCGTGCATCCATGCTTGCCGGCGCGCAGTTTGTCGTCAGTCCCGCGCTCGATCGCGCAACCATCGAAATCTGCCGCCGTTACAGCGTAGCCGTCTTTCCCGGAGCGCTTACACCAACGGAAGTACTTGCTGCCTGGCAAGCAGGAGCGGACGCGGTCAAAGTGTTTCCAGCAAGCGCAATGGGCGGAGCGCAATATCTCAAAGCCCTCAAAGCCCCATTTCCGCAGATCAACATGATCCCCACCGGCGGCGTATCGCTCAAGAATGCGTCGGATTTTTTCGAAGCCGGAGCCTTCGCACTGGGAGTTGGCGGCGAACTCGTCGATTCCAACGCCATTCGCGACGGTCAACCGGAAACGATCACCGCAAACGCCCGCAAATATCTGGAGATCGTCGCTGAGTTTCGTCAGCGCTGACTTTGTTGAACGTAATCCCTGCGTTTGCGCGCGGAGGGAGCCGATCAACCATCCTCAGCCTTGTCAGGACTGTAAATATCCCCCGGCAACGCCGGGGGATATACGGTGTGAGCCGCTCAAAGCGGCTTGAGCGGGGTCGCTAACGCGGCCCCGATGTGATTGGGACCGCCTTTCGGCGGCTACTTCCACATCTTCAGTTGGTCAGCCGCTTGTCCTCCACTTCCTGATTGCGGATATATTCGCGGATCGCCGTTTCGTCGCGTCCCACGGTTGACACAAAATAGCCGCGCGCCCAGAAATGCTGACCAGTGAAATTCTGCTTGTGTTCGCCGTACGTCCGTGCCAGATGAATCGCACTCTTGCCCTTGATGAAGCCCACCACTTCCGACACCGCATACATTGGGCGGAATCGAAAGCAGCATCTGTACATGGTCGGCCATCAGATGCCCTTCCAAAACCCGGCTCTCCTTCTGCTCGGCCAAACGCCGGAACACCTCGCCCAGATGCTGTCGCAGCCCTTCATACAGCACTCGGCGACGACATTTCGGGATGAATGATACGTGGTATTTGCACTCCCATACGGAGTGGCTTAGACTCTCCAATTGGTCCATCCGGTTTCTCCTTGGCGTGTGCTTTGGTCGGCTCACATCTGGAGTTTCCTGCATGGACTCCCGTAAATGTCAAACTGCTACTGCCACCCCGACAGAGCCGGGGAATCTCCTCAACCTTTAGGATATTCAGCGTCGCGCTCAGGATTTTTTCTCGAAACCGTCCATCGCCTGCGTCTTCAGGATTTTCCCACCCTCTTGAATGACATAGAGCTTGTTCGCGGCCAGCGACTTCAAGGTATCCACGGTGCCGGAGGGCCAGCGAATCTCCAGCGTATCGACTGTCTTTGCCTGGTCGAGGCCAAAGTGAAGGCGGAAGTCGTTCTGCGAGTAGTAGCTGCCTCCGGAGCGCACTTCGTCGATCAGCAGCATGGGTTTGAGTGCCTTGGGATCGACCTGCGCGGTGAGTTTGAGCTGCGCACCGATGCCGGTGCGATTGCTCTTCGTGCCGACCAGGCGAATCTTGATCCAGTTGCGCTTCCAGGTCGAGTCGCAGCGCAGCAGTTGCGGCATGGCGTTGATGCAGTTGACGACAACATCCATATCTCCGTCGTTGTCGTAGTCGCCAAATGCGCAGCCGCGAGCTGGGGCCGCGGTTGTGATGCCCGGTCCGCCTTCTTTGGTCACTTCTTCAAACTGGCCGTTGCGCAGGTTGCGATAGAGATATTTGTGCTCGGCGTAGGGTGCGTCGATGGCCGTCCCATCGACCTCCGGATAGACGTGGCCGTTGGAGATGAGAATGTCGAGCCAGCCATCGTTGTCCATATCAAAAAAACCGACACCCCAGCCCAGATAGCGCGTGTTCACGCCCAGTCCGGAGAGATACGTGTGATCCTCAAAGGTGCCGTCGCCTAAATTCTCATAGAGTGAATCCGTATCGCCGGCAAAGTTCGTCTTCACGATATCCATCTGACCGTCCCGATTGAAATCTCCAATGGAGACGCCCATTCCGGCTTGTGGCTTGCCGTCAGGCGAATACGCGATGCCCGCCTCGATAGCCACATCCTTGAATGTGCCGTCCTTCTGGTTCTGGTAAAAAGTAGCTGCGGTGGAATCATTGGCGACGTAAATATCCGGCCAGCCGTCGCCGTCCAGGTCGCCGACGGCGACCGAGAGTGCGTAGGTGCCGATAGCGGTATTCATGCCCGCCTTTTCGCTGACGTCGGTGAAGGTGCCG
>JAJZHE010000068.1 GCA_021804655.1 Acidobacteriota bacterium | reverse complement strand
CTCCTGCAACTGGCTCTTCCACTGCGCGATCTGGTTCGGATGAAGGTCGAACTGCTCGGCCAGCGTCTTCTCACCCTTGACTGCGGCCAGGGCCACCTTCGCCTTGAAAGCCGCTGAATGGTTCCTGCGTGGACGTCGGCTCATTGGGTCTCTTCTTCTCAGCCATCGTAGGCTGCAAAAGAACTGATCCTCCACTTAAACCCCTGTCCGATTTTTCAGAGCCACTTCTGTTTTCCTGTTTTTTATTCCTGCTGCCCGGCCTGCAACACAGCGAGGATGCGCCTGTCCTCCGACGAAAGCGCAACCGACTCCAACAGTTCCGGGCGATTGCGCAGCGTGGTTGCCAGTTGCTGTTCACGGCGCCAGCGACGCACAGCCTTGTGATCGCCGCTCATCAGTGCTTCCGGCACGCGTATCCCGCGAAACTCCGCCGGGCGCGTGTAATGAGGATAATCGAGCAGCCCGCCGGAGCCGTGCTGCGAACGTGGCACACCGTCCTCGTCAACGTCGATCGCGCCATCCGCCACGCCAAAGCTTTCAAAGGCCGCTGAAGCCGCGTTGCCCAGCACTCCAGGCACCAACCGCAACGTCGCGTCGGCCACCACCGCAGCGGCCAGTTCTCCGCCGCTCAACACATAGTCGCCAATCGAAACCTCCCGGTCACAATACATCTGCCGGATGCGCTCATCGATTCCTTCATAGCGCCCGCAGAGCAGAACAATGCGATCCAGCTTCGCCAGTTCGCGCGCGGCTTCCTGCGTGAACGGACGCCCCTGCGCCGCCAGCAGGATCACTGTCTCGCGGCTTGCGCTACTGCGCTCCGCCCGTAGCTTCACGCCAAAAGCGTCCAGCGCCTCGGCCATCGGCTCTGGCTTCAACACCATGCCTTCGCCGCCGCCAAACGGCCTGTCGTCAACTGTCCGATGCGCATCGTGTGTGTATTGGCGCAGATCATGCACGGCAACCGAGACCAAACCACGCTCTACCGCGCGCGCAACCACCCCATGACCTAGAAATCCATCGAAAAACGTAGGAAAGATCGTCAGAATATCCACACGCAGCCGGTTTCCGCTCACGGTCACTTCCCTTGCAGGGTCAGCGTGCATCGCCCGACTCCGTCGTGCCCGGCGCATTCAACTCCAGCAGCCCCTCGGGCAGCGCCATCACGATCCGTTTTGCGTCCAGGTCCACGGTACGGAGGTAGCTCTTGGCCAGCGGGATCAGCAACTCGGCATTGCGCGCTCCGCGCACCACCAGCAGCGCCACAGGCCCCGCCTGGCGATCTACATCCTCCACCACGCCGACCTCCATCGCTCCATTCGGCTGTTCATCGAAGAGCGCACAGCCCATCAGGTCGCCCACGTAGTAGGCATCCGGCTCCAGTTGTGCTCGCTCCGCGCGCGGGATCGCTACGACCTGGTCGCGCAGCGCCTCGGCCTCATTCATCGAGGCCACGCCTTCAAAATGCAGCACCACCGAACCTTTGTGCATCCAGAAATGGGCCAGTGTAACAGCTCGCGCAGACTCAGCGGCTGTTCCGGCCTTATCCAGTAACCAAAGCTGGCGTCGTTCTCCAAATTTTTCCGGAAAATCCGTCAGAACCGTAGCCAGCACTTCGCCTTTGCGCCCCTGCGTACGGCGTATCTGAGCCAGCCACACCCATGCTTCGCGCTCAGTCATGCACTCTCATCTGCCGCTTCAGGTCGATTGCCTGCGACGGACAGTCCCGAGGACAGAGTATCAAATTGAATGCATCGGAAGCAGAAGCCGACCTCAGTCGTCGCCTTCTTCCAGAATGTCCAGCGTATAGCGATGATGCAGCTTCATGCTGACAGCGCTCAGGATCGTGCGCATTGACCGCGCTGTGCGGCCCTGCTTGCCGATCACCTTGCCTACATCCGTCGGCGCCACGCGCAATCGGACCACCGTGCTCTCCTCGTGGTCCACGCATTCCACTTCCACCGCGTCCGGCGCATCCACCAGTGCTCGAGCCATCTCAAGCACCAGATCCACCACTTCAGTTGTATCGATCTGGGTCATGCACGTGCCCCATTTTCCAGGTCTTGCAGTCTAATCGGTTGCACGGCTCCGGTGCTTTTGCGATGGTTTGTCTTGATTGCTCGGCGCACATTGAACCGGAGAGCAGATGCACGCCTGACCTGGAGTCTCTTCAACCGTTCGCACGATAGTATCAATCGCAGCGAAGTTGCGCCAGTGACCGCGAAATTCGGGAAATTTATTTCCTATTTTCGTGGACTGACATGAACAATTTCCGGGGGAATCAGGCCGCGACAGGAGCAGAAAACTTCGCCACCAGCTTCGCCACACGATCCGACATCTGCGCTCCAACGCCGATCCAGTACTGGATACGCTCCTGCTGCAGCTTGACCGAAGCCGGGTTGGTGCGAGGGTCATAAGTGCCCACAACTTCGATCGAGCGACCATTGCGGGCGCGATCCTTCTCAATGACGACGATACGATAAAACGGCTTCTTGGTGGCACCCACACGCGCCAGACGAATCATAACCACGGGTTTCTTTTCCTTTCAAACAGGGCGACAACCGAATAGTATTCCCGTCGCAAATGCAAGAAAATACGGGAAATCTTCGGCGTACGCTCTTTGCGGTGCGGAGGTCCAGCAGGCCATGTAGCCGCTTCCACGCACACTGAACACTAGTATCTCTGAAAACTGCTTCCCATAGCAACTCCGCCCTGCTCGGCTACGGCACAAAACATCTGTTTGCGGCGCGGGTACAATCCAGCAATGGGCACGAGTGGAGGAAATCCCCTGCACGGCATCCGAGTCCTCGATGGCGGACTGGCCACCGAACTGGAGTTCCTCGGCGCCGATCTGAGTGGCCCATTATGGTCCGCTCGGGTTCTGGAGCGGCAGCCAGAGTTGGTCGCCTCTGTGCATCGGGCGTATCTGGACGCCGGTGCCCAGTGCATCGCCACGGCCAGCTATCAAGTCTCCCGCGTTGGCTACGCCGAACTCAGCCTGCCGCCGGAGCGCGCCGATACAGCCCTCCTGCGCGCTGTGGAGATTTCCGTGCGTGTCCGCAATGCCTACGTCGATTCAGGCGCTTCAGGCCAGCGCGCGCTTGTGGCGGCTTCGCTTGGCCCGTTCGGCGCTGCGCTACACAATGGAGCCGAGTATCACGGCAACTACGACTGCTCCTTCGACGATCTCGTCCGGTTTCACCACGAACGGATTGCCGTCCTCGCTGCGAACGCAGCAGGCTCGAAGGACAAGGGAGCGGCTGCGCAGGCCGACCTGCTTGCCTTCGAGACGATTCCTTCGCTCACCGAAGCGCAGGCGATTCTCACATCTCTGGCACAATGCCCCAATCTGCCCGCCTGGATCAGCTTCACCTGCCGCGATGGCGAACGCGTTGCGCACGGCGAGCGGCTGCGCGATTGCGCCACCGCTCTCGCAGCTTCGCCGCAGATCGTCGGCATCGGCGTCAACTGCCTGGCGCCGCGCCACGTTTCCTCACTCATCCGAGCAATGCGCGCTGGCTGTGAGCTGCCTATCCTGGTCTATCCCAACTCCGGCGAAGCCTGGGACGCCACCGCGCGCCGCTGGACCGGAACCACGGAACCGCACGATTTTGGCGCGTTCGCCGCAGAGTGGTACCAGGCAGGCGCACAGATCGTCGGCGGCTGCTGCCGCACGCGTCCGGAGCACATTCGCCAGATTGCCACGGCAGCGCAACTGGACCTCGACGCTGGCGCAATCAAACCGTGATCGGGTCGGCCAGCAACTGGCGGGCAATCGTGGCAAGCTGCATATTCGACGTACCCTCGTAAATCTTGCCGATCTTCGAGTCGCGGAAGTATTTCTCCGCCGGATAATCGCGCACGAATCCGTTTCCGCCAAAAATCTCCACACAGCGGCTGGCCACGTTCTCCGCCACCTGCGAGACGAAGTATTTGGTCATCGCCGCCTCGGTCACAAACGGCAGCCTCGCGTCCTTGCGCCGCGCTGCGTTGTAGACCATCAGCCGTGCCGCTTCAATCTGCGTCGCCATCTCTGCCAGATCAAACTGCACCGCCTGAAAATCGGCAATCGCTCGACCAAATTGTCTGCGCTGCTGCGCGTAGCGGGCGGCATGCTTCCAGGCTCCAGCGGCCAGCCCCAGCAACTGCGCGCCGATGCCGATGCGGCCTTCGTTCAGCACTTCAATTGCGATGCGATAGCCTTTGCCTTCTTCGCCCAGCAGGTGATCAACGGGAACCTCGCAGTCATCGAAGAGCACCTCACAGGTGCTGGAGGCGCAGATGCCCAGCTTGTGTTCCACTCGACCAACCGTCAGCCCCGGCGTTCCCGCAGGAATCAGAAAGGCCGTGATGCCACGATATCCTGCGGCTGGATCAAGATTCGCAAAGACCAGGAACAATCCGGCCTCGCGCGCATTGCTGATCCACAGTTTGCGTCCACGCAACCGATAGCCTGTCTCTGTGCGCTCGGCTCGCGTCTCCAGAGCAAACGCGTCCGACCCCGAGCCGGCCTCGCTCAACGCATAGCTGCAAAGCATTCCGCCCGCAAGCTGCGGCAGCCAGCGCTGGTGCTGCGCCTCCGTGCCCCAGCGCAGCAGCGCATTCACGCTCAGCGTGTTCTGGATATCGACAATCAGCGCGACTGCCGGATCCACCTCAGCCAGTGCTTCCACGGCGAGAATCGATTCAAAAAAGCTGCCTCCCGCGCCGCCGTACTCTTCCGGCACTTCAATCGCCAGCAGGCCAAGTTCGGCCAGCTTGTCGATAAGTCCGGGCGCATATTGCGCAGCTTCTTCCATCGGTCGCACCAGCGGTGCAACCGTCTCGGCGGCAAAGCGGCGCACTGTATTTTGCAGCAGTTGTTCTTCTTCGTTGAGGACGGTGATTGGCGCAGCTTGGTTCATCCCGATTCAGCTCCCGATGCAGATCCGTCGAGCGTATGTCCATGCAAGAGGCCTGCCATGACACACGCGCTAACGACTCAGCCTATCAGAGCCGGTGCGATGCAGAACAGGGTATGACTGATCGAGCCAATCGATGCCGTCAACAGCAGTCGAGGCGGGGTGCGCGCCCTGCCCCTGACGTGTAAAGATGCTTGCGAAGCGAACTTCATGCACGGTCCGGCGGAGCATCTGAAAAGCCTTGAGCCTGCCGTCCGCGCTTTGCGCCATTTTGCTGAAAATCCGAGGAGACTTCATGCACAATCATTGGTTGAACTGCCGCTGGCTATGCGGTCGGAAACGGGCCATCGCTTTGGCCGCAGCCGCACTCGCGCTGGCTGGAGCGGCTCACGCGCAGCGCCTGCCAAAGACCGTCGCACCGCTGCACTATACGTTGCGCCTCACTCCAGACCTGGAACATGCCGCTTACTCGGGTGATGAGTCGATCACGGTCAAGCTGGCCACGGCAACCGATGCCATCACGCTCAACGCCATTGAGATTCACTTTGGCCCGGTGAGCATCGACGACAACGGACGGCAGATGCCCGGCGCCGTTACGCTCGACGAAGCGAAACAGCAGGCCACGCTGCACTTCGGTCACGCGCTCAGCGTCGGCGAACACACGCTGCACATTGCCTTCACCGGCACCCTCAACGGCGAGTTGCGCGGTTTTTATCTCTCGAAGACCGCGCGACGCAACTATGCCGTCACGCAGTTTGAATCCACCGACGCGCGGCGCGCCTTCCCCTGCTTCGACGAGCCTGCGATGAAGGCGACATTCGACATAACGCTGCTCGTGAACAGGGGCGACACTGCCATCTCCAACACGAATATCGTCAGCGACACACCCGTGGACGGCGGCATTCACCACGCGCTACACTTCGCCGTCACGCCGCGTATGTCCACGTATCTGGTTGCATTTCTCGTCGGCGACTTTCAGTGCGTATCCGGCTCCAGTGACGGTGTGCCCATCCGTGCCTGCGCCACACCGGATCAGGTGCAGTATGGAACCTTTGCGCTGAAAGCTGCTGAGTTTGTCCTGCACTACTACAACACCTACTTCGGCATTCCCTATCCGATGCCCAAGCTGGACATGATCGCGCTGCCGGATTTCGAGGCTGGCGCAATGGAAAACTTCGGAGCCATTACCTATCGCGAAACCGATCTGCTCGTCGATGAGCATCACGCCTCGGTCGATGCACTCAAGCGCGTCGCCGACGTCGTCGCTCACGAGATGGCGCATCAATGGTTTGGCGACATGGTCACCATGCAGTGGTGGAACAATATCTGGCTCAACGAAGGCTTTGCCACATGGATGGAAAACAAGCCCGTTGAAGCATGGAAACCGGAGTGGAAGATCAGCCAGTCCGTCGCCGCCGATACGCAAACCACACTCAATCTGGACGCGCGCCGCGTCACGCGCACTATTCGTGCCGAAGCCGATACACCGGATGAGATCAATGAGATGTTCGACGGCATCACTTATGGCAAGGCCGGGGCCGTGCTGCTGATGATGGAAAACTACGAGGGCAAGGAAGTCTTCCGCCAGGGTGTACACAACTACCTGGCCGCGCACCTTTACGGCAACGCAACTGCGGAGGACTTCTGGAACGCTCAGACCGCGGCAAGCCACAAGCCCATCGACAAAATCATGGCCAGCTTTGTCGTCCAGCCTGGGGTGCCGCTGCTCAAAGCAGGCGATGTGGCCCAGAACACAATCCATGTGACCCAGCAGCGGTTCTTCCTCAACCCTGGCGTCGCATCCAAGCCGCAGACATGGTCGATTCCTGTCTGCATTGCCACAGCCGGCAAACAAAACTGCCAGATCGCAGACACACCCGACGCAACGCTGCACGCAGCACTACACGCAACCGCGGCCAGCTTCCTGAACGCAGGCGGCAAAGGCTACTATCGCACAGAATACCCCGCTACCACCTTCAGTGCGCTTGCCGCGCACGCGGAGTCCTCGCTCACGCCCGAAGAGCGCATCAGCCTGCTGGGTGATACCTGGGCGCTGGCGCAGGCCAATCATGTGAAAGTCGGCGACTTTCTGAGCCTGGCCACGCAAATGGCCAACGACACAAACTCTCAGGTGATGGGAACGATCATCGTAGATGTAAATGCGATTGCCGAGCGCGTTGCCGCAAACGAGGCGCAGCGTACGCAGCTTGCCGCATGGGTGCGCCAGACTTTCAAGCCGGCGTATGCCAAACTCGGCGCACCCTCAGCGAAGGATTCTCCGGAGACGCTGGAGATGCGAGCGGAACTCCTGCGTTTCGTCGCAGCCACCGGGCACGATCCACAAGTAATCGCTCAGGCAAAAATGATCACCGACGCCGCGCTGAAAAATCCAGCCTCTGTGGACGCGACACTGGCTCCGGTCGCACAGGAAGTGGCCGCACGCTTTGGCGATGCTGCGCTCTTCAGTCGGCTTCAGCAGCAAAGCGAGCACGCAGCCAATCCGCAGACGCGTGAAAGCGCTCTGCGAGCGCTGGCGCGTTTTGAGAATCCCACGCTGGAGACACAGGCGCTGGCGTATGCGGTCTCCGGTCGCGTACGCAACCAGGATGTCGCCGCAATGTTGGTGATTGAACTGATGAATCGCAACACGCAGGCAGTGGCCTGGCAGTTCATTCAGGATCACTTTCCGGCCGTGCTGGCGCAGTTGACGGCCAGCTCCGGCGCTTCAATGGTCGGCGCGACGGGACACTTCTGCTCGGCAGAGATGCAACGGCAGGTGAAGGCATTCTTCGCCACGCACATCGTTCCGTCTTCGGCCCATGCATTGGGGAGGGCCACCGATCAGATCGGAGACTGCATCACGTTGCGGGATGATCAGCAGGCGAATCTTACCGGATGGCTCAGCGCACACTGAGCCACCGACACTCCCTGCCTGTTCAACTTTTCAGTGCGACGCGCAGGTGAAGCTCCTTCAGTTGCTGCTCGCTCACTGCAGTCGGCGCGTCCACCATCACATCGATGGCGCGCGCCGTCTTCGGAAACGCAATCACCTCGCGCAGACTCGGCGCACCGGCCAGCAGCATCGCAATGCGATCCAGACCCAGCGCAATGCCACCATGCGGGGGCGTGCCATATTCCAGCGCATCGAGGAAGAATCCAAAGCGCAATCGTGCTTCATCCGGAGTTATGCCCAGCGAGTCGAAGATCTGTCGCTGCACGTCTTGCCGATGAATACGAATCGAGCCTGAGCCAAGCTCCAGACCATTCATCGCCAGGTCATAGCAGCGCGCGCGCACCGTCGCCGGATCAGTAAAAAGCCGATCGATATCCGCATCATGCGGCGAGGTAAAGGGATGGTGAGCCGGCATCCATTTTCCCGTCTCAGCATCATGCTCGAACATCGGAAAATCTGTCACCCAGATGGGCTGAAACGCAGCAGCACCATCGATCAATTTGTCGCTGAGCGGGTCAGCCTCGGCCACCACCGTCTGCGTCACTGCAAAAGCTCCGTGACGCTCGGCGTACTTCTTCGCAAGCTCCACGCGAAACGCTCCCGCGGCGGAATAGATTGCGATTTCGCGCTCTGAAAGTCTGCCCTGAATCTTCGTGTCTGAAGCCTTGATCGGATGAGCCGGATCGCCCGCAACCAGCACCACAAAATCGTCTTCCGCAGCGCCCGTACGCTCGCGTAGCGCGGCCACGATATGCGGAAAGCCTTTCTCCAGACGCTTCAGATCGTCGATAAACTTTGCGCCCTTCTTCGCATCAAAGAGCGGGTGATTGTCCTCGCGCTCCTTGCGGCTAAGCTGGCCTACACGCGGAATGCACAGTGCGACAATCGGCAAGTCCGAATCAAGCTGCAACGCGGCAACGTCCGCATCGCTGAACGCATCGCGCATCTCCGTCAATCCCGGCAGGCGCATATCCGGCTTGTCCACGCCAAAACGCCGCATCGACTCATCCCAGGTGATGCGCGGAAACGGCACCGGCAACTGCACGCCGGCAGCCGCGAAACCATCAGCCAGGAAACGCTCCACCACGGCAAAGATATCCTCTTCGCGCGGAAAGCTCATCTCCAGGTCAATCTGCGTGAACTCAAGCTGCCGATCCGCGCGCAGATCCTCATCACGGAAGCAGCGCGCAACCTGAAAATAGCGATCAAAGCCGGAGATCATCAGAATCTGTTTGAAAATCTGCGGCGACTGTGGCAGCGCGTAAAACTCACCCGGATGCACACGGCTGGGAACCAGAAAATCTCGCGCTCCCTCTGGCGTCGATTTGGTCAGAATCGGCGTCTCAATCTCCAGAAAGCCCAGGTCCGACAAGCTCTGGCGAATCGCCAGCGTAATGCGATGACGCAGCCAGAAGTTGCGCTGCATCTCGGCGCGGCGCAGATCGACGTAGCGATATTTGAGGCGCACTTCCTCATTTGCAATCGCTTCCTCAGCGGGAGAAAATGGCGCCAGCTTCGCATCATTCAGCACCAGAATCTCTGAAGCGACCATCTCAATCTCGCCGGTAGGCATCTTCGGGTTGATGGCGGCCGCGTCGCGCAATCGCAACTTGCCCACAGCCGCTACGACGTACTCCGGACGAATCGCCTCGCCCTTCGCGTGGCCCTCCGGCGTCAGGTCGCGGTCAAGCACAATCTGTGCGATTCCACTACGGTCGCGCAGATCGAGAAAGATCAGGTTGCCGTGATCGCGCCGCCGATTCACCCAGCCCATCAGCACGACATCTTCACCGGCATGAGCGGCGCGCAGTTCTCCGCAGCGATGCGTTCGTTTCAGCTCTCCCAGAAAATCCAGCACGTTGTTTCCCTCGTCTATTTCTCTTCGGTTTTCGTATTTACTCTTGCGCCTTGCTTTGCTTCGGAGCGAGCAGCCAGCAGATACGCAGCCAACTCTGCGCGCGGAACTTTTGTCTGCATTCCAGTGGAAAAATTCTTCACCGTCAGCACACCAGTAGCCAGTTCATCCTCGCCCAGCAGAACGATGTGATCGGACTGTTTGTCAGCAATCTCCATGGACTTGCGCACGCGGAAGCTGCCGTCGCCCAGTTCGATGCGCAGCCCAGCACGGCGCAGTTCGCGCGCCAGTGCCAACGCTGCGGGATTCTGCGTTTCTCCCACCGGTGCAACGCAGGCATCGGCCCGCTCGGCGGTCGATTGCTCCTGCGCCTGCAAAGTCAGTACCAGGCGATCCTCGCCGATCGCAAAGCCAATCCCAGGAGCCTTCGCTCCACCAATCGCTTCGCTCAACCCATCGTAGCGGCCGCCGCCTAGCAGCGCATTCTGTGCACCCAGGCCGCCATGCGTAAACTCAAAGGTCGTACGCGTGTAGTAGTCCAGTCCACGCACCAACCGATGCTCCAACGTATAGGGAACTCCCGCCGCATCCAATGCAGCACAAACAGCGGCAAAGTGCTCGCGACTGGCCTGGTCCAGCGAATCGGCAATGCGGGGCAGGCTCTCGATGATGGGCTGGTCCTCCGGCACCTTGCAGTCCAGCACGCGAAGCGGGTTGGTCTCCGCGCGTCGCTGGCAATCGGCGCACATTCGGCTCGCCACCGGAGCAAGCGCCTCCCGCAGTTTTGCGAGGTACACTGGTCGGTCCGCGGCTGAGCCAACCGAATTCAGCCGCAGCGTCCATCCTTCAATACCCAACGCATCCAGCAGAGACGCCAGCATCTCCAGCACTTCGGCATCGCGCAGCGGAGATTCAGAGCCAGCATGGGTTGGCCCAATCACCTCCGCGCCAATTTGAAAAAACTGCCGATAGCGGCCTTTCTGCGGACGCTCACGCCGAAACTGCGGTCCGATGTAAAACAGCTTCTGCAACTGGCCCGATTCACCGAGCTTGTGCTCGATGTATGCGCGCACAACACCAGCCGTATTCTCCGGTCGCAGCGTCAGACTCAGGGTCTTTTCCGACTGCGCACGCGCGCGATCCTCCCACGTGTACATTTCCTTGGAAACGATGTCGGTTTCTTCACCCACGCCCCGTGCAAACAAGGCTGTTTCCTCGAAGATCGGCGTACGAATTTCGCCAAAATTATAACGCGCAAAGATCTCGCGCGCCGTCGCCTCAATCCGGCTCCAAAGCGCGGTCTCCGGCGGCAATAAGTCACGTGTACCGCGCACAGCTTTCACAGGGGTAGTCACGAGTCTAGTTTAAACGTTCCTGTGCTCCCTATGCTCTCCATTTCTCCGCTCTTACTTTCCTTGTCTCTCTGGTTGCTTTCTTTGCCGCATGCGTGCAGTCTGATACCGTGAGAGTTCATTTTGCCGGAGATGGATTGCGACTGAACGAAAAACATCGGGAACTGACCCTGGCGGGAATCGCGCTGACACTGGCAGGAATCGCCGGAGCAGCCTCCGCGCAAACGCTGCACACGCGCCCCATTCAACCACCTCCCGCTCCACCGCCTGTGATTGCTCCTCCGCCCGTCGCTTCTTCTGCTCCACCCGCTGTGCTCGCCAAGGGGTCCTATCTGAGCGTCGCCTCCACGCGCGTCTACCCCATGAAGCAGGGCACGCCAATTGAGGCGCGTCTGCTTGCACCCATTTATGTCAACAATGCACTCGTACTGCCCAGTGGCACGCTGCTGCACGGGCGCGTCGACGCTCTGACTCCGGACAAAGTTGCCCGTCGCTGGGCAAAGCTCAACGGCGACTTTACCCCCATCCATCACCCCATGGTGCGCTTCGACGCGGTAGAGACCAGCGGTGGTCCGGTTGCGATCCGTGCCGATGCAGCGCAAGCCGGCCTGCCCATGGTCAATCTTCGTGCTACGACTGGAAACAAGCGACATGCGCTTCTCATGCGAGCCTGGAATGGGATGAAGCAACGCATCTCCGATACAAAAAACTACTTCACCTCACCGGGCCTCGGCAATCGTCTCAAACTCGCGTTCTATCAGCAGCTTCCGTACCATCCAGAGCAGATCAACGCTGGCTCGACATGGAGTTTTCCGCTCAGCGGCGATCTGGCGGTAAGCAAGCTGGAAGCTGCTGGACAGCCGAAAATCTACACGGCTCCGCAAAAAAAACAAAAGAAACCTGCCCGGCAAAAACCGGCCAAACCGGTCACCACAGCAGCATCGGGGGCCAATCCTCACTGGCTCATCCACGCCGAGTTGGAGACGCCGGTCAACTCGCGCTCAGCCAAAGCCGGGGATGCCATTCAAGCGCGTGTTGTTGAACCGGTTTATGACGCGCAGCATCACCTCGCGATTCCCCAGGGATCCACGTTGCTGGGCCGCGTCACCTCCAGCAAGTCAGCTCGCTCCTTTGGCCGAAACGGTCACCTTCGCTTCAGCTTCCAGAAGTTGAAGCTACCCGCCGGTCCCGCACAGGAGGTACAAGGATCCGTCACAGGCGCAATGGCCAGCGGCGGCAAACAGATGAACATGGACGCAGAGGGCAACGTCTCCGGCAAGAACAATGGCAGCGTGCTTGCACCCATCGCCCTCGGCCTGCTTGCCGGCCACGCACTGGACACAGACGGAAATATGACCGCGCAGACCGGCGTCGCCTCCAACGGCTTCGGCGCCGTTGGTCGCATTGTCGGCCTCACCGCCGGATCCCGCTCGCTCGCCGCTGGCATCGGATTCTACGCCGTCGGACTTACCATCACCCAGACCTGGCTCCGCGACGGCCACCAGATCGTCTTTCCGCAAGGCACGCGCATCGACATCGACACCGCGCCGCTCACCGAACCAATTCTGAAACCGCAGGTCGGCGAGATTCCCTCTGCTGCAAAGGATCATGCCCGATAGGATGTTTGGTCCCAGAAATAGTTGGTGCATTCTTATTGATTTGGCCCGAAGATACTGTTAGGCGGCGTATGCGATTCTGGGGTCATTGAAGAAGGCTTTGACTCTGTCAGGATTGTTTTCGATTGAGGCCATGTGCTCGGTTGCGGCGGAGCGCAGTTTATCTTTTGTTCTGCAAGGGACACGCGTCTCGATGGCTTGTTTCAAGTCTCCATTGAGCCGTTCGTCGGGATTGAGTTCCGGCGAGTAACTTGGCAGGTAAAAGACTTCGATCGTTTGAGCATGCTCGCTCAACCACTGCCTGACCGGCTTCGAGGGATGCACGCCGAGGTGATCGAGCACCAGAAAGACCTTGCCTGTGGAGTCTGGGGTGGCAGGTACAGCTAAAAGCCTGCCGATGTATTGAATCTGTCGCTACAATTACGGGTATGCTCCAACAACTCGAAGTCGCCGACGATGTACGCCGTCGGGTTGCTGCTGAAACTTCCAGAAAACGCAAGTCTGAACTCGGCCAGTTTATGACTCCATCCAGCGTCGCGCGCTTTATGGCCTCCCTGTTTTCTGACAGCAACTTGGAAACCTGCCGCCTGCTCGATGCTGGTGCGGGAGTGGGGGCATTGTCTTGTGCCTTTCTTGATCGCTGGATGGCAGGTGGCTTTCGGTTTCAAGCGGTTGAGGCTTTCGCTTACGAAGTTGACGATACACTCCGCAGCCATCTCACCGAG
>JAJZHE010000067.1 GCA_021804655.1 Acidobacteriota bacterium | reverse complement strand
GTGGGGCAGGTGGATGCGCGCGCGGCGGGCGCCGGAGGGGTGTGTGGCAAGCAGATCGAAACGAAGAGGCACAGGTTGATTGTAGCGGGGGGTGGGGCGGCGCTCATGCCATGCTGATTCGCCGCACTCGGCGGGGTTGGACGCGCATGGCAGGCGCGGACGCGGTTGGAAGATGGGGTGGGCGTTGGTGGCGCGGTCAGGGGCTGAGGCCGACGCGCTGCATCAGATCGGCAAAACGGGGATCGGAGCGCAGGGGATCGAGGCTGGGATCGACTTTGAGGTAGACGAGGCCGACGTCGTGGGCCTGATATGCCTTTTCCAGCCATCGGAAGGCGTTGTTCTTGTCGCCGAGTGCGGTGTAGATGAGGGCGATTTCGTAGCTGCCGATGCCGTCTTTTTCGACGGTTGCGCGCAACTGGGCGAGGATGAGTCGGGCCTGGTTTGCGCGCCCGATGCGTGCCTGGACGCTGGCGAGGTGGCCAAGCGAATAGGGACCGTTGCCGGACTTCTGGAAGGCTTCGATGGCCTGGGCGTCGAGGCCCTGGGCGGCGTCGATGTCGCCCATGAGGAAGTACCAGTCGGGCAGATTGAGTTTGAGGCCACGGACGGTTTGGGCGGCGTCGAGGGCGCGTCGATATTGTCGGGAGAAGTAATCGACGAAGCCTTCGGCGTGGAAGGTGCTGCTGGCGACGGGATCGAGGGCGACGGCGGCGGCAATCTCGTTGAGCGCTTCCTGAGAGTGGCCCGTGCGGACGAGGTAGAAGGCGTATTTTTCGTGGGTGGTGGCGGAGTTTGGGTTCAGCTCGAGGGCGCGTCGAAACTCGGTATCTGCGGCCTGCCAGTCCCAGTCGAGGGTCATGTCGGTGTTGGCCAGCTCGGCGTGGGCCTCGGAGAGGGAATCATCGAGGCTGATGGCCTTCAGCGCTTCTTCCTTTTGCTGCATGAAGGCAATTTTGTAGGGGAGACGGCCGGACTCACCGAGGCGGCCGTAGCAACTGGCGAGAGCGGAGTGAGCCTGAGCGTAATTGGGACTCAGCTCGATGGCGTGGTTGAAGAAGCCGATTGCCTGTGTGCAGTGGTCGTCTTCGCGCAGCAGCAGGCCGTGGAGATAAAGGTCCTGAGCCTGGGGGTTGACGGCGGGTTCGTGCGAGAGGCGCGCGTGCTGCTGGGGGGTGAGCTGGATGCTGATCTGCTCGGCGATGGTTTGCGCAACTTCGCCCTGCCAGGAGGGAACGTTGGTGAGGTCGCGGACGTAGGTGTGCGCCCAGATGGGGCGATCGGTTGCGGCGTCGATGAGTTGGACGCTGATGCGCACCTGTTTGTCGTCGCGGAGGATGCCGCCTTCGAGGACGCCGTCGACGGCGAGTTTTTGCGCGATCTCGGGGAGGGATTTGTGGGTTCCTTTGTAGCTCATGGAGGAGGTGAGCGAGATGACGCGAAGGTTGGAAACCTGGCCGAGATCGTTGATCAGCTCTTCGGTGACGCCATCGGCGAAGTACTCCTGGGCAGGCGCGGCGGAAAGGTTTTCCAGGGGCAGGATGGCGATGGAGTGGATGCTGCGATAGGCGCCGGCATTCTGGTAGGCGCCGGCAGGCTTCTTCCTGATCCAGACGACGACGCCTGCGGTGACGAGGAGCAGGAAGGCCAGCAGGATGGCCGTGATGAGAGACAGAAGGCGCATGCGGCGCGGGGAGTGCAGGGTGGTCGGAGGGTGACTGTGCGCGGGGTGCGGCGGGGTGATTTCGTCGTCGGTGTGTTCCTGAATGGGCGCGGGGTGGGAGGCGAATGCGCCGTCGGACGCGGCTTCAAAGTGGAAGCGCGGGACGTAGGAGCCGCTGGGCAGTTCAAAGCGGACGGGCAGAGGCCGGCTGCCAAGCTCGCTGTAATAGGCGGCGAGTTTTTTTCTGACTTCGCTGGCGCGGACGCGGACGACGGAATCGTTGCCGGTGTCATAGCTGACGGGTCTGCCAAAAAGCTCGGCGCCGATCATGCGTTCGCGCAGATTGTCCAGGTCGCCTTCAAGGGCATGGGTGACGATGAGGCGCAGGAAAGCCTGCGTCCGCCTGCTGCCGGCAAAGGCGTGGCTGGCGAGAATTTCTTCCAGGTGCTTCTGGACGCGGAGAGTCTGCTCGGGTGTGAGGGTATCCGGTTTTCCGAGCGAGGGTGTGCTGCTCATGTTCTCTCCGATCGCCTTGCGGCAATCAAATCCACTATAGCACCGGAAAAGTTGGACAAAAGCTGCGCGTAACGGGGCGTGAAAATGACGCTGAAAGCGTAGCGCATCCTGTTGATGAGGAAAGGTTTGAAGGTTTGTAACGGGGGCCAAACCGTTAATGGCTTTACAGCCGCAAAAGTGCAGTGTTTGAATCCGCGATGAAATTTGGGGCAGAAGTTCCGGGGCGCGAAGGATCGCGAAGGATGAGGAGCGGCGAAGTGAAACACGGGAGTGAATGCGGCGAGGATGGGGTGCGCAGGGCCTGGGTCGCACGGGCGGGAATCTTCCTGGCGCTGTCGTTCGGGATGTTGGCTGCCGGTGGCGCGCAGACTCCGGATGCTGCTCCAGTTCATGATCCGGCTCAGGCACAGGATCAGGTTCGCGCGCAGATGGAGGCTGGAGCGGCGGCGATGACCTCCGGGGACTTTGTCGCGGCTGCGGCGGACTATGCCGAGGTGACGCGGCGGCTGCCGTCGTTTGCCGAGGGCTACTTCAACCTGGGGCTGGCGCTGGAGCAGGGCGGGAAGCTGGAGCAGGCGCGGGCGGCGCTGGAAAAGTCGCTGCAACTGAAGCCGGGATTGCGGGGCGCTCATCTGTTTCTGGGCATTGTGGATTATCGGCTGAACCGGTTCCAGAAGGCAGAGGCCCATCTGAGGAAAGAGACGCGGATGGATCCGCGCGACGCCAAGGCGTTTCTGTGGCTGGGGGTGTGTCTGCTGGCGGAGGACGACGCCCAGGCGGCGATTGAGCCGCTGGATGCGGCGTATGCGCTTGATCCGAGGAACGTGGATGTGCTTTACCACCGCGGCAGGGCGTATCTGCTGGTGGCCAATGCGTCGTATGCGGCGATGTTCAAGCTGGACCACGACTCGATGCAGGTGCATCAGGTGTTGGGCGAGGCGTATGCGCAAGGGTATCGGAACCAGGATGCGGTGGGTGAGTTTGAACTGGCGGTGAAGATGGCCCCGCAGCACCCGGGGTTGCATGAGGAGCTGGGCGACCAGTACTGGGCGCTGGGCATGCAGGACAAGGTGGCCCCGGCGTATCGCGAGGAGCTGGCGATCGATCCGTATTCGGTGACGACGAAGTACAAGCTGGGCGCGTTTCTGGTGCTGAATCAGCAGGCGGCGGAGGGTGTGAAGCTGTTGCGGGAGGCGCTGGCGGCGGACCCGACGCTGAGCGACGCCCATTACTACCTGGGAACGGGACTGGCGGAGATCGACCGTGCGCAGGAGGCGATTCACGAGTTCGATCTGGCGATTGCGGCCAATCCGGAGGACGATCGCGCGAAGATGTCGTACTACAAGCTGGCGCTGGAGTATCGCAAGCTGCATGAGCCGGAGCAGGCCAGAGCAGCAATGGAGAATTTTCTGCGCATGCGCGCGCAGGCGAAGAGCAAGCAGGAGCAGCATGCGGCGCAGATTGCGCGCAGCCGGAATGAGCTGCCCGTCGACGATCCGGAGAAGATGGACGTCTCCGAACCCTGAATGAACGCGCTGGCACCGAGCCGCAGGGGACAGCGCCCTGGAAGCGATGAGAGCGGGCGGCAGACAAATTCATACACGAAGCAACGGAAGCAACCACGAAAGCGTTTTCCCGAGGAGGCAAAAAATGAACTTACATCGAATCGGCATGAATACATTGCAGCAGAAGCGAACCGGGAGCAAGGGGCGGATGGGCTGGATGGCTCTCTGGCTGGTGATCGTCGTTTTGGGATGGACCCATGTGGCGCAGGCGCAGTTGGATACCGGGTCCATCAGCGGCGTGGTGACGGACCCGGCTGGAAAGGTTGTGCCCGGAGTGAAGATTCAAGCGCTGGAAAAATCGACGGGGGCTGCGTTCGCAACGGTCAGCTCGTCGACCGGGTACTACACCATTCCCTCGGTGAGAACCGGGACATACCAGTTGACGGCGACGGCGCCAAACTTCAAGACCACGGTTCTGGATGGAATCACGGTGGCGGTTGGTGTGCGTCGGGCACAGGACGTTCGGCTTGAGGTGGGAGCGGCGACGGAGAACGTGAGTGTGACGGCGGGAGCGATTGCCCTTGAAGCGGAAAGCTCGGATGTCGATACCTCGATTCAGCCTGCACAGGTGGAAGACCTTCCGCTGCAGGTGACGGGGAATCTGCGTTCGCTTTCCACGCTGGAGTTTCTGGTTCCCGGTGCGGTTGGACCGGGCACATCCCCGGGCGGCTCGCCATTCCAGATGACGAAGATCAACGGCGGCCAGGAAGAAGGAACGGATTACCTGGTGGACGGCATAACGACCAACCGGCAGGAGAATGGGTCGGGATCGTTTGATATCGTGGCTCCGTCGGTGGAAGCGGTGAACGAGTTTCACATCAGCATCTCCGGATTGCCCGCCGAACTGGGCCGGACGACGGGTGGTCTGGCGAACTTCAATACCAAGAGCGGGACCAACAACTATCACGGGGTCTTCTATAACTTCTATAAAAACGCGGCGCTCGATGCGAACAACTGGTTCAACAACGGCTATCTGTCCACGGCGACGAATCCGGTGATCCGCACGAGTCTGCAGCGTCCGGCGGACACCAAGAACGACTTTGGCGCGACGATGGGCGGTCCGATCCGGGTTCCTCATCTGTATGACGGTCGGAACAAGTCGTTTTTCTTTTTCAGTTGGGAGCAACTGCGCTACAACACGGGTTCTGCGATCACGAGCCTGATTCCGACACCGGCGATGCTGGGCAGCAATGGCAGTTATATGGACTTTACGTCGGCGCTTGGACCGCAGATATTCAACAGCAACGGAACGCCGGCCACGGACGCCTGCAACAGCAAGCTGTACTACGGAGAGATCTTCGATCCTGCAACGGAAAAGAATGGCTGCCGCACGCCGTTTTATGACAACGGACAGTTGAACGAGATTCCACTTTCGCGGCTGAGCAAGGTTGCGTCGAATGTGATCGGATATCTGCCGGCGCCGAATCTGACCGGCCCGGGACCGAATAACTTTGTCTTCGACACGCAGGACCAGCTTGCGCAGACGGTGTACAGCATTCGGCTGGATGAGAATCTGACGGCGAATCACACGATCTGGGCGTTCTTCGATTCGCGTCAGAATACGGACCAGGGCAACGGGATGAACCTGCCTTCGCCGCTGACCTCGGGCGGTGGCGTGGCCTCGAACCAGCTTGGGAAACTCTTTCGCTTTGGCTGGGACTGGATCGTCAGCCCGACGAAGGTGAACTCTTTGACCTTTGGCACGAACCGGTCGAACAATTACTCGCTCTCGCGCGCGGCGGAGACGGGCACGAACTGGGACAGCAAACTGGCCATCCCCAACGGGACCGGTCCTGTGTTTCCGGGGTTTGAATTCATCGGGAGTCCTTATCCCAGCTTCGGTGAGAACTCGGACGCGCAGGACGTGGACAATGTGATCGCGATCAACGATATCTTCCACTGGCAGCACGGGGCGCACAGCATCAAATTCGGTGGAGAAGCGCAGTATCACCAGTACTCGTTTGTGAGCAAGATTGGCGGCACGTGCAGCGGCACCTCTGGCTGCTTCACGTTCTATGACAACCAGACAGCCTCGGACACCACCTATTGGGGGCTGGACGGCAACTCGTTTGCCGCATTCATGGTCGGTCTTTCGGCGACGGCGAATGCGTTGTCGCAACTGCACTCGCCACGCTGGATTACGCATTATTCCGCGCTGTTCGCTCAGGACGATTGGAAGGTGAACACGAGCCTGAGTTTGAATCTGGGGCTGCGCTGGAGCGTGGACACGCCACGCCATGAGGCGGACGGCGATACGTCGATCATGAGTCCGCTGGTGGCCAACGCTGCCGCGAATGGGATTCCCGGCGCGCTGGTCTTTGCGGGCCACGGGGCGGGACGCAATGGCGACGTCGGCGAGACGTGGGCCAACGTCTACTACAAGGACATTGAACCGCGCGTGGGTTTTGCCTGGCAGCCGCCGATCTTCCATGACAAGGATGTGCTGCGGGGCAGCGGCGGCATCTACTATGGCCCACTGGTCTATGCCGATTTCGGTCAAGGGACGATGCAGGGCTTCACGGTGAACCAGACGCTGTTCAGCGCCGATCCGCTTGACGGCCCTGAGGTCGATGCGGGTCTGCCGCTGCTGCCGAACACGCCGGATGTGAATCCCACACAGTTGAATGGGCAGGGCGTGGATTACATTGCCCCGTCCTATGGTCGCCCGGCGATGGTGGAAACATGGACGATGGAGAACCAGTATCAGATTACTCCCGATCTGTTTTTCACACTGGGCTATCTGGGCATGCACTCGACGCGCCTGCACGGGCTGATCGACTTTCCGAACGACATTGGCCTGAACGGTCTGGCGCTGGGGAACGCGCTGTTGCAGCCGGTGCAGTCGAATACGGCGGGAGTCAAGGCTCCGTATGCGAACTTCTATCAGACGTGGGGACCGGGGGTTACCGTGCAACAGGCGCTGCGTCCATTCCCGCAGTACGGATACATCAATACGGACAGCTATCTGCAAAACGTGGGGCAGTCCACCTATGAAGCGCTGGAGGCCAAGCTGGAGCGGCGCTTCCAGAACGGATTCAATGTACTGGCTTCCTACACGTTCTCGAAAACGCTGACGGATGCGGATGCGATTCAGCCGTTTTACAGCACGCTGCAGAACCAGGGCGGCACGCAGAACCCCTATGACCACAAGGCGGAGAAGGCAGTCAGCAACGAAGATATTCCGAATAACTTCGTGGTCAGTTATCTGTACGAGTTACCGGTGGGTCGGGGCCGGAAGTTTCTTGGCAACGTGCCCCGCGCGGTGAATGCCGTCATTGGAGACTGGCGGATCAGCGGCGTCCAGCGCTATATGAGCGGCCAGCCGATCAGCTTCTTCGGGGGCACGGGCATTCCAGGCTTCGACAACGGAATCCGCCCGAACCGCGTGGTGGGGCAGGTTGTGAAGGCATCCTCGGGCAACTACAATCCGTTCAACTTCGTCAACTCGGGAACGTTTGGTCCCGGCTCGGGGTCGTGCACGACGGGCTTCTGGAACTGCTCGGCGTTTTCCGATCCCAACTCCGGGCCGAATCGCGGCACGGGAGCCTGGACCTTCGGCGATATGCCACGCAACTCGGCCAGCATTCGAGGCTTTGAGTTCTTTGACGAAGACTTCGGCATCAACAAGACCATCCCGATCCACAACCAGGTGCAGGCGGAGTTCCGCGGAGAGATGTTCAACGCATTCAACCGTCACATCTTCAACAAGCCGGACTCCGGCATTCAGGACGACTCTTTCGGTCAGATTGGAAGCACTTTGAACGGACCGCGCAATATTCAATTCGTGCTGAAAATCATCTACTGATGTCGGCGCCATCCGGATGCGCGCGTCTCCGGATGGCAGTCCTGCAATTGACCTCAACGCAAGAACAACCAACCATGCGCAAGCACTGCGGACAGGGAGATGCTCCTGCGCTGCGGTGCTTGCGCGGGAGGGCCGGATGAGAATCAACAAAGCTCTTGTCGTTGCGGTTGCCACGTGTGTACTGGCCGGTTGCAGCGGTGGCTCGGCGGGGAGTGGTTCGGGCAGCGGCTCGGGCAGCGGCTCGGGGAGTGGAAGCTCGGTCGATATGGGAACTCTGGCGGCGATGGACGATTCGCAGCAGTACACGCTGACGAACGTCGCCACGGGGATGCAGCTTGGCATTGCCGGTGCAAGCCAGACCGCCGGAGCCGCCGCCGTGCAGGAAGCGGCGGCGGGATCTGCGGATGCCGACTGGCACTTCATTCCCATGAACAATAGCCAGTACAACATGGAGAACCTTCTGACGGGCCAGCTTCTGGGCCTGCAGAATGCCTCCTCTGCGGCGGGCGCGCTGGCCGTGCAGTGGGCCGACAGCGGCACGCCGGATCATCAGTGGCAGGTCTATCAGCTTACGGATGGCAACGATCTGGTGATGAACGTGAACAGCGGATTGTATCTGGAGGCGGCGGACTCTGGCAGCACGTCGGTGACCGGGGTGGATGAGGGTTCGCGAACGGCTGCGAGCCACTGCACGTGTCAGGAGTGGAAAGTAACATCGACCGGGCAGGCGGTGTATCCGAGTCCGATCCAGGTGAATGTGAGTTATTCGCCGCCGGATAGCTCGACGATCGGCATTCACGATCCTTCCATGGTGAAGGCGGGGGCGACTTACTATCTGTTCTCGACGCATGGGCTGATTCATGCGCACCAATCGACGGATCGCATCAACTTTCAGGACGACGGGTTTGCGCTTCCGTCGCTGCCTGCGTGGACGGGAAGTTATACGGGCGGCAGCGGTGACTTATGGGCGCCGGATGCATCCGTCCACAACAACACATACTGGCTCTACTACGCCGCATCTACCTTTGGGAGCGCGAATTCGGCGATTGGACTGGCGACCAGCTCGACGGGTCAACCGGGCACGTATATCGACAGCGGCGCGGCGGTTTACACCAGTGCGAATTGTCCGGGGTCCAATGCCATCGATCCCACTTCCGTGGTGGATACATCGGGCAACGCCTGGCTTGCCTTCGGGTCGTGGTCGAACGGCATTCAGATTGTTCCTGTGCATGCGGCGACGGGCATTCCGACGGGAGCGGCGTGCATGCAGATTGCGTATCATCCTTCCGGAACGGGCATTGAGGGTTCGTATGTTTATCCGCATGGCGGATATTACTATCTCTTCGCTTCCAACGATACCTGCTGTCAGGGCGATGCGAGCACGTATCGCATCATTGTGGGCCGCTCGATCAGCGTCACCGGCCCTTACACGGACCGCGGCGGGGTTGCGCTGACTCAGGGTGGAGGCACGATCCTGCTGAGCGCGCATGGCAACATCAACGGACCTGGCGGAGAGTCTGTGCTGAATGACACGGACGGAGCCATCCTGGTCTACCACTACTACGACGGCAACAACAACGGAGCGCCGGCACTGGGTCTGAATGTGCTGGGCTGGACACAGGATGGATGGCCATATGTGCAATGAAACGGATGGGGTGGTGGAGGATTCGATGCGCGTTCCGGGATTGCGTGCGAGCAGGCGGGTGATGGAGACGGATGCGCATCGGGTGAAGCGTCGCGCGCTGCGCGTGGGCGCGCTGATGCTGGCGTGGGCGCTGCTGGCGGGGCTTGCGATTCCGGTTATGGGTGAGCAGCCGCGCGCGCTGGAGCTGTCCGGCGATTATCCGATGACCCATGACCCATCGATTGCGCGGGAGAGAGATAACTACTACGTGTTTGCCACGGGCTTTGCCCCTGGCGGCGGCCAGTTTGCCATTCGCTGCTCGCATGACCTGCACGCATGGAAGTTATGTGGCCAGGTCTTCGATCGGATCCCTGGCTGGATTCAGAAAGCAAGTCCGAAGACGCGCGAGTTATGGGCGCCGGATATCTCGTTTTTCAGCGGAAGTTATCACCTGTACTATGCGTATTCCACCTTCGGCTCGAATACTTCGGGGATTGGGCTGGCCACCAACGCGACGCTTGACCCGACAAGCCCGCGCTATCGCTGGGTGGATGAGGGTCTGGTGCTGAAGTCCGCAGCAGGCGACGACTTCAATGCGATTGACCCGAACGTGGTGTTGGATGGCAAGGGGCAGCCGTGGCTGAGCTTCGGCAGTTTCTGGAGCGGGATCAAGATGCGCCGTCTGGATGCAGCGACCGGCAAGCTGTGGGCGACCGACACCAGGCTGTATGCGCTGGCCACGCGGACGCGACCGGAAGGCGCTCCGCCTGCGCAACCGAACCTGCCCCCGGACTGGGAGGCGATCGAGGCTCCGTTTATCGTGCGCCACGGGGGGTTCTATTATCTGTTCGTCTCCTTCGATCTCTGTTGCCGCGGGGTGAAGAGCACCTATCGAACGATGGTGGGCCGGTCGGAGAGAGTGACGGGACCGTATGTGGACGCATCGGGAAAAGCGATGCTGCAAGGCGGCGGAACCGAGCTGCTGGCCGGGAATGCACGCTGGCGCGGGCCGGGAGGCGAGTCCGTTCTGCAAAGGCCGGAAGGGGACATTCTGGTCTTTCACGCCTACGATGGAAAGACGGGCAAACCTGCGCTGCAAATCTCCACGCTGACGTGGAAGAACGGCTGGCCGCATGCCGCGCTGGAGGGGAGCAAGACTGGGCAGCAAGCGCATGCCATGCGTTGAGAGCATTTTCGCTCGTTGTCTCTCCATGCGGACAGTCGCTCAAGTGGCTTTTCATTGAGGAAAAGCCACGCCGAACGAGTTTCGACGGTAAGCACTGGGAGCGAAAATGCTCGAGTGGACCTTTCCGCAACGAATCCGCATTTCGATCTCCACGGCGGCACTCACGCGACCAGCGGGAGCGGCGACTGCGCGAACGCGCGTCTGCTGCATGCCATGCTTTACCAGAGGCCGGGGATGAGCCGATGGGGGACGCGCAGCGCGTAGTCGTCGTAGGCAGCGCCCAGGCCCGAGCGCAGCGCGCGTTCTTCCACGTGAATGCGCCAGAGCAGCGCGGCAGCGGGAGGCAGCAGCGTGACAGCGAGCGCAAGGGGATTGGCGGTTTGCAGGCCGAGGGCGAAGAAGATGACGAGCAGCGCGGTGTAGGAGGGATGACGCACGTGCGCATATAGCCCGTGCTGGACGATGCTCTGCCCGGAGCGGATGGCGACGTTGACGCTGAAGGCGCGGCCCAGAGTCTGGATGGCGGCAAAACGCAGCGCAACGCCGAGCAGCAGCAGGGCAAGCGCGGCAACGTGGAGGTCCGCGCGCGCATGCGGAGAGGCGAAGGTCGCAGCCGGACCCAGGCGAGCGCGCAGGAGCTGGCCGGCGGAGATGGAGAGGACAATCGTCATCCAAAGCAGGCGCAGCGTGCCGCGGTCCCAGTTGTTGGCCGTGCGCGAGGAGCGGGTTCGCAGCAGCAGGAAAATTTCGCCGAGCGTCCAGAGGGCGAAGACGGCGAGCCAGAGCGCGTGGGCGATCCTGATGTGCGGGTTCAAGGGATGGTCTCGCAGGCGACAGGCTCGCGGAGAGAGGACGGCAGAGTGACACCGGCCTGCATGAGGCGTTCAATGGCGGCGACGGGCTGGATGCCACCGCGCGCGCCGAGCGCGGTGCAGTTGAGCGCGGCGGCTGCGGAGGCAAAGCGCAACTGCCGGTCGATGGGCCACTCCTGGAGCAGTGCGTAGAGGAATCCGGCGTGGAAGATGTCGCCTGCGCCGGTTGTGTCCCGCACGGGAACGCTGTAGGCGGGTGCGAAGTGGAAACGCGCGCCATCCCAGGCGAGCACGCCGTCTTCGCCCAGCGTGGCGGCGGCGAGGCGATGGCCAAAACGCTGCTGCATGGCCTGCAAAGCGGCGCCGAGGGTGGATGCCGCGGTGAGGCGCTGGGGCAGGTCGCGGCTGACAATCGCGTAGTCGGTGAGTGCGAGCAGATCGTCGAGGCCGGGATAGAGTTCGTCGAGATCGGCGACCACGGCTACACCGCTGGCGCGCGCCCAGACAGCCGCCTGCGTGGCCGCTGCGGTGTCATAGCCATCCAGATGCAGGAGGCGGGCGTGGGCAATCCAGGCGCGGCGCAGATCGTCGGGCGAGAGATTCTGCCGCGCGTCGCGATGCCAGAGGACGGTGCGCTCGCCGCGCTCGTCCAGCAGCAGAATGCTCTGGCGGCTGTGGCAGTCGGCGACGGTGAGCCAGCGCGTATCGACACCCAGACGGGCCAGCTCCGCGCGATGCAGCTCTGCGGCGGAGTCATCGCCCAGCTTGCCGATATAACGCGTCGTCAGGCCCCACGTGGCGCATGCGGCGATGGCGGAGGCGACCTGTCCGCCGGGCAGCGTCGTGAGTCCGCTGAACTCCAGCTTGGAGCCGGGCGCGGGAAAATGGGGCAGCGCAATGACGGTGTCGGTCGCGTTGAGGCCAACGCCAACGACATCGACAAAGGGCGCGTTTTCGGTATCGACAGGCTGCAAGGGGATAGTGTAGCAAGGTGCAGCAAGGGCGCTCGGAACGCGACTTCCTGCGCTTTCGTCCGTCGCTTGTTGTTGGCTTTTGCTATTGCTTCTCGTCAGCGTTCTCCGCGACCGAAGCCTTGCGACGGAAGGGAGCGTAGCGGATGTTGGTGGCGCGGCGAGGGCTGGGTGTCCGCGGCTGGCAATGCCGGATTGCCCTTGTTTGCCCTGCCTGGTATAACGAAATCCACGAGAGCCTTTGCATGCCGTCTTCGACATCCGATCGACGCCCCTGGACGCGCCCTCAACTCCTGCTTGCTTTCACGCTGTACTGTCAGATACCCTTCGGCTCCATCCACAACCGTAATCCAGAGATCATCAAGCTCGCATCGCTGCTTGACCGTTCAGCATCCGCGCTCTCGTGGAAGCTTGCCAACTTTGCCCATCTTGACCCTTCTCTGCAAAGCCGGAAAATAGGAGGCGCAGCGCACATCGCCAAGCTCGATCGCCAAATCTGGAATGAATTTCACAACAACTGGGATGCGCTCTTTGCCGAAGCCGAGCAAGTCCGTGCCACTCTCGCTCCCACCTCCCCGGCTTTGACCGACGCCGCAATTCCAGAGAAATTGCCGGAAGGAGCAACGCGTGCAGTCCTCGTGGAATCGCGCGTGCATCAGGATTTTTTCCGTCGCGCTGTCCTCACCGCTTACCGCTCTGCCTGCTGCATCACGGGTCTAGCCGTTCCCGAGTTGCTCATCGCCAGCCACATTATCCCCTGGGCCAAGGACGAGAGCAACCGCACCAATCCGCGTAACGGACTGTGCCTCAACGCACTTCACGACCGCGCTTTCGACTGCGGCCTCATCGCGATCGGTGAAGATAACCGCGTCGTACTCTCTTCACGACTAGCCGCCCTCAGCGATCCCGCTTCCACGCAACTGCTTCTGCAGTACCGCAACCAGCCGCTACACCTGCCGGAGCGCTTCGTTCCCGCTCCAGAATTCCTTGCCTACCACCGCGACCACATCTTCCAACCTTGACCCCGCATCGGCGATGCGGACAGACTCGCGACCCTTGGTATCCAGAGAATTTGGCTCTCGTCAGCGTTCTCCGCGACCGAAGCCTTGCGACGGAAGGGAGCGTAGCGGATGTTGGTGGCGCGGCGAGGGCTGGGTGTCCGCAGCTGGCTGTGCCGGAAAATCTGTCAAGCGAGGCGTCTGTGGAAAACCGCCCCAAGTGATTCATTGCAATCGTGATAAAAATTTTCAGAAAATGGCAGGTATTTATTCCGAATTCGCTAAGCTTAAAACATTCGCGAG
>JAJZHE010000216.1 GCA_021804655.1 Acidobacteriota bacterium | reverse complement strand
GAGGGGTCGGCAGTTCAAATCTGCCCGTCCCGACCATTATTAAAATCAACAAGATGCAGAATGTTGACTCCTTGGCAAATATCCTAAGCGAGGGGTCTTTTTCTTGCAAGGATAACAGCACGCCATTTCGCGCTCTATAACGCGGGCCTATACGACTTCAGGTCATTAATTGAGTTGGGACGCTTGGCGCTTTTTTGCCCTCCAACTGTTTAAGTGTAAGGACAAACCTCACCGAATCGGCGGAATCCAGCTAGACGGATACTTCAAGGGCTACAGTGTCCTTGTCTTCAACTATCACAAGGAGAAGGGTAAGGGACCGCTCAAACTCCGCGAAAGCGCCCATGACGCTCAAGAGCAGCTTGGGCATTGCATTGTCTTCGTTGGTGAACGTCAGATGCTCTTTCACAAACTCCACCCTCGGTAATCACCCAAAAGCGGCCATAGGTTATCACCTCAAATCCGGCCATAGCGAAGAGGCCTGAGACATTAGCTTCGGCAGAGGAAATTAGCCTCTGTTGGCATGGGTAATGTCTTGGAAAAAGCGAAGCAGGAACAGGTGATTGCGCTGGGGCGACTGGGTTGGTCCCTGCGCCGGATCGAGGCAGCGACGGGAGTTCGTCGCGAGACGGCTGGCGGATATTTGAGGTCGGCTGGGATAGCTCTACGGGCGCCGGGTGGCTGGGGCCGAAAGTCTCCAGCAAAGGCCGCCAACTCGGTGACCACCGACCCAGTTGGCGAAGATGCGGCAAAACCGGCCAAAGAGGTGATCACCGGCTTTTCCGGTTCCAGACAAGCCGATCATTCAAAACCGGCCAACGAAGTGATTACCGGCTTTTCGCCGGAAGCGACGTTGCCGGAGCCAGGTGTCAAGCGCCCGTCCGGAGCCAGTGAGCCGTATCGAGAGATGATCGAGCTCGAGCTGTCGCGGGGCCGGAACGCGATGGGTATCTGGCAGGATCTGGTCGATAAGCACGGATTTACAAGCAGCTATCAGAGTGTTCAGCGATTCGTGCTCAAACTGCGCGGCGCAGTGTCGGCTGAAGCGCGGGTGATCATCGAGACGAAACTCGGTGAAGAGGCCCAGGTCGATTACGGAACGGGGCCGATGGTGCGCGATCCGGACAGCGGCAAGTACCGGCGCACGCGGTTGTTTGTTCTGACGCTGGGCTTCAGCCGCAAGTCGGTTCGACTGCTGGTCTTCCGTTCGAGTGCGCGGGTGTGGGCTGAACTACACGAGAAGGCCTTTCGCCGGCTTGGCGGCGTGCCGCGGATCGTGGTCCTGGACAACCTTCGCGAGGGTGTGCTGTCCCCAGACTTCTACGATCCGGGTCTGAACCCCTTGTATCGCGATGTTCTGGCGCACTACGGCGTGACTGCGCTGCCGTGCAAGGTGCGTGATCCCGATCGGAAAGGGAAAGTGGAGTCCGGCGTAGCCCATGCGCAGAAGACGCCGTTGAAAGGCAAGCAGTTCGAGAGCCTGGAGGAGGCGCAGGCGTACCTGGACCACTGGGAAGAAAACTGGGCTGACAAGCGCATCCATGGCCGGACCAAGCGGCAGGTGGCAGCGATGTTCGCCGAAGAGAGGCCCCACCTGCAGCCGCTGCCGCTGGAACCGTTCCGCTACTACCAGTATGGCGAGCGCACGGTTCATCTGGATGGCTGTGTCGAAGTGGAAGCGGCTTACTATGGAGCGCCGCCGGGCTGGATCGGGCGGAAGGTGCATGTGCAGTGGGACGCAATGTTCGTGCGGCTTGTTGATCCACGTACCGGTGAGTTGCTGCGCGAGCATCTGAGCGGCAAGCGTGGCGGGCACCGCATCCGCGATGCAGATCGTCCGCGTCGTACGCCGCCGCCGTTGCTTCAGCTGCTGGCGCGTGCCCACAAGGCAGGAGCCAATATCGGCGCTGTCTGCGACGCCATCCATGCCCGGCAGGGCGAACTCGGAATGCGTCGCATCCAGGGCGTTCTCCAACTGGCGAAGCAATATGGCAGCGTGGCTTGTGACGACGCCTGTGCGGCGGCGCTGGAGCTGCGCGTTGCCGAGTATCGTTTCGTGCGTCGCTATCTGGAGCGCAGTCCGCAGGCTCCTCTCACTCTGCGACAGGTCGACCCGCTCATCCGCGAACTGAGTCAGTATCGCGACCTGATCCAGCAACGGATCCACTTCGAGGAATCCCAATCATGAACCTGATCGAACTCAATCGCTCCCTGGTACAACTGCGTCTGAGCGGCATGGCCGCGGTGATGGAAACCCGCCTTCTGCAAGCACAATCGGAGAACATGGCGCTGATCGACCTGATCTCCACGCTGGTATCCGATGAGCTGGCCTGCCGCAGCAAAAGGCTACTGGAGAGACGCCACAAACAGGCGCAGTTCCGAGATGCGGACAAGCGCCTGGACAACTTCGACTTCCAGTTCAATGCCCGCATGAATCGCAACCTGGTCTTCGAACTGGCCACGGCAAACTGGATAGGAAAACGCGAAGACGCCTTGTTCCTCGGCCCACCTGGCAGCGGCAAAAGCCACTGCGCGCAGGCTATCGGGCATGCCGTCATCCAGCAAGGCTACCGCGTGTTGTATCGCGAAGCCCACAGGCTGCTGGAAGAACTGGCCGACGCTACGTTGGACGGCAAGCGCAAGGAACACATGGAACTGCTGACCACCGTGCCACTGCTGATCATCGACGATCTGGGCATGCGCAAGCTGCCGCTGACCGCAGCCGAGGAACTGCTGGAGATCATCATGCGCCGCTACGAACGCGCCAGTACGCTACTCACATCGAATCGCCCCGTAGACGACTGGGGAAAGCTGCTGGGCGACAGCGCCGCCGTCACTGCCATGCTGGATCGCTTACTGCACCACGGACACGTTCTCAAGTGCGGCCCGCGCAGTTGGCGCACAAAAACCGGAAGTACCGGAGACGCGCAATGACAAGAGCAAAAGCGATAAGGATGCCGGGCAAAGAACGCCCGGCGGCGTCGCGACTCGTGATCCAGTGGCCTCCCACAACGGAGCCTCACCTTAGGAATGCTGGCAAGAACACGAAACCCTCTGCCGGCCAGCCCATCAGGCAAACCACAGAGGGTCTCGATTACCGATTCCTTCGGAGCCAGCCCCGTGTCATCGGCCCTGGATCGCTCCGCAAGGCGCGACCCCGGCGGAGCGACTCCCACCATAACACGCAACCCGAACCCTTGAGAATCAGACCCAACTTCGACGGATCAATCAACGCCTTGCATACAGACGCTGCGGCACGGTAAAACAATCACGTCTTCGGCCAATCCCGTTGGCCGGTTTTGAACTGATAATGTATGGCCGGATTTAAGGTGATAACCGAGGCGCAGATCAATGAG
>JAJZHE010000005.1 GCA_021804655.1 Acidobacteriota bacterium | reverse complement strand
GCGCAGCGTCGGCCTGCATGGATTTCTGTCCGGTCAGAGCGGTCAGAGTTGCGGCAAGTATCTGAGCGATCCCCGGTTGTTGCGGTTCAAGCATACGGTAATGCATCCACTTGCCTTCCCGTCGCGCAGTCACGATTCCCGCGGCACGCAACATCGCGAGGTGGCGTGAAACTTTTGGCTGTGGGCAATGGAGAATTTCAACAAAATAGCAGACACAGAGTTCGCGTCCGGAAAGCAGGTGAAGGATTCTGAGTCGAGTCGGATCAGCAAGTGCGGAAAAGATGCGATCAATGGATGCTGGGCTTGCTTGCTTTGCCATAGATTAATGTATACGCATTGACGAATATGAATGCAAGTCTTATATTCAGAAAAATGAATACGTAAAGGCAGTTTCAATTGCTGGTTGCATAATGTGTTGCGAAATGTAATGAAAGGATACGAGACGTGCCGACAGATTGACGGTACAGCATTCGTAAAAATTCCATGTCAGCCTACAATGTTTTGTTCCTTTGCACGGGCAACTCGGCGCGCTCCATCATGGCGGAGGCGATTCTCAATCGCCGTGGCGCACCGCATTTTCGCGCCTACAGCGCAGGCAGTCATCCCTCTGGTCGAGTGCGTCCGGAGGCGCTGGCGCAGATCGCAGTCAGCGGCATGAGCGTTGAAGGATATCGCAGCAAAAGCTGGGACGAGTTTTCCACTCCTGATGCTCCTGAGATGCACTTCGTCTTTACTGTCTGTGACAGTGCTGCATCTGAGGTCTGTCCTGTCTGGCCCGGCCATCCTATAACGGCTCACTGGGGAGTGCCGGATCCGGCAGCGGTGCAGGGGAGCGATGAGCAGATTCAGCGCGCATTTTCTGACGCATACGCACGGCTGGAGCGTCGGATCAGTCTATTTCTTGCCTTGCCGCTTGCAGCTCTGGACCAGATGACGATCCAGTCCGAGCTGAAGCGAATTGGCCAGAGTTGACCCGACAGAGTTTCGGTTCGATGCACCGACGTTACTCCAGCGAATCTGCTTCGGTGCGCGCAGGCCGCTGCATCAGTTTCCGCATCGCGCTTTGAGGGTCGCTCGCGCCGGTCAGGATCGCCTGAATCTGCCGCATGATGGGCATCTCCACGCCGAGATCCGTGGCCAGTTCCAGAGCTGCTTCCGTCGTGCGAATTCCCTCGGCGACTCTGCCTTCCATCGAATCGACGATTGCCGAAAGGCTTTTTCCCTGCGCCAGTGCGATGCCGACGGAGCGATTCCGCGAAAGCGCGCCTGTGCAGGTGAGGATGAGGTCGCCAGTGCCACTGAGACCTGCGAGCGTTTCGCGACGGGCACCTGCCGCAACGGCGAGACGGGTCATCTCGGCGCTGCCACGCACGATCAACGCTGCTGTGCTGTTATGTCCAAGGCCAAGTCCCGTCACGATACCGGCGGCGATCGCCATCACGTTCTTGAGCGCGCCGCCCAGCTCCACTCCAACCACATCGTCTGTGCTGTAGATGCGTAGTGTCGGCGAGCTGAGCGCCTGTTGCGCGCGCACGGCGCACTCCAGAACGGGGAAGGCAAGAGTGACAGCCGTTGGCTGTCCCTGCGCTACCTCTGCTGCAAAGGATGGCCCGCTTAGCACGCCAATCGCGGGCGGTGTGCCAAGCCGACCGACACACTCCGCAAGCACGGCGCTCATGCGCTGGTGGGTGCCCGTTTCCAGCCCTTTGGTGGCGGAGATCAGTACCTGATCGGCAGTGAGCATCGAGGCGAATGCGCCGAAAGCGGCGCGCAGGAACGGGCTTGGAATTGCGGAGACGATCCATTCCGCCTGGTGGAGCGAGCTGGCCGCGTCAGAGGTCATCGTCAGGGCCGCTGGCAGGGAAGCTCCGGGCAGATATTTGCGGTTCTCGCGACTTTGCCGCAGCGCATCGGCGTGTTCACTGCGATGGCACCACAGCATCACCTCGTGCTGCTGCTGGCGTGCAAAAGAGATCGCCAGCGCGGTTCCCCATGCGCCGGATCCGAGAATCGCAATTCTGCTCATGATTCTGTTTCCGTTGACTTCTTTGCGCCGAATCGATATTCCGTGCCCTTCAGCAATCGCTGGATATTCTGGCGATGCTTGAGGATGACGAAGAGCGGGATCAGAACCTCAACGCCCGCGACAACGGGCATGTGCGAGGTGTGTGTGGTGAACCAGGCTGCAATGGGAAAGCAGAGCGCGCCGACCACCGAAGCCAGCGAAACAAAACGGAAGGCGAGAAAAAGCATGATGAAAACGGCCAGCGCGACGAGCGCTGCCTTCGGGGCCAGAACCACAAAGACGCCGAAGGCTGTTGCGACGCCTTTGCCGCCGTGCAGGTCCAGCCAGATGGGAAACATGTGTCCCAGCACCGCGCAAAACGCAGCCAGCGCCTCGGCGTGCAGCGGCGCAATAGGAAAGCCAACCGTGGCTAGCCGCGCACAGAGCCAGACGGCCAAAGCGCCCTTGGCTGCATCCAGCAGAAAAGTAACGGCGCCGAGCACTCTGGCTCCCGAACGCAGCACATTAGTTGCGCCGATGTTGCCACTACCCAACGTGCGAATATCCTGCTTGCGAAAGATGCGGATCAGCAGATATCCCGTTGGAATCGAGCCAAGGAGATAGGCGATTGCGATGAGACGAAGCGAGTGTAGCCAGTAATCCAGATGAACGGGCATGCGAGTCAAGTGTATCAGGATGCACGGATTCCGAAGCATTTGTCGAAGAGTATGCCGCCGACGTTTCCGGGATCAGGCAATGCGCCGCAGAAGCATCGTTGCGGATAAAATGGCTTACACTTGACCCTGTCACGATTCACGCTTTTCCGGGGGCATTCTTTTGACGACACGACTTGTTTGCTGCATCCTGTTTTGCTCTCTTCCCATGGCTGCTTCACAAAAGAAGCTGCCTCTGGCGACACCCGCGCAGCAGGCTCAGGCCGAGGCCTCCAGACCCGTGGCCGCGCGCGAGAAAGACCTGAACGACCTGCTGGAAGAAATCTGGCAGAACAGCCTGCGCCAGTCGCCGGAGTTTGCTTCCTCCATCGGAGACACGCGTTACAACGGCAAGATCAGCGATTACTCCATCCGCGCCTACAATGACGAGCTGTCGCGCGAGCAGGAGTATCTGCTGCGTCTGGCCACCATCAATCCTCAGGGATTCTCCGCGCAGGAGCGCATCAGCTACGACCTTCAGCTTCAGCAGTTGATGCAGAATCAGGAAGCATCGGAGTTCAAAGAGTGGGAGATGCCCATCAACCAGATGGGTGGCATCTACTCGGAGTATCCGGAGCTGGTGCGCCAGCTCTCCTTCAATTCTGTGCAGGACTACGAGGACTGGATTGCGCGTTTGCATGCGATTCCACGCGCCTTCGATCAGGTGACCGAGGCGATGGAGATTGGCATGGAAGAGAAGCGTATGCCGCCAAAGTATCTGCTGGAGCAGACGCTGGCGCAGGTGAGTGAACTGGCACATCAAAAGCCGGAAGATTCTCCGCTGGCCATGCCGCTGCGTCATTTCCCGGCGAACATTTCGTCTGCCGATCAGCAGCGTATTCGCACGGATATGCTGGACGCTATCGGCAAAGAAGTTTTGCCCGCCTATCTGCGCTTCGAACATTTTCTCCAGGTCAGCTATGTGCCCGCGGGGCGCACTGATCCTGGCGTCTGGTCGCTGCCGGACGGGGAACGCTACTATGAATTCTGTATTCGCAGAGAGACGACGACAACGATGACGCCCGCGCAGATTCACCAGATTGGCCTCGACGAGGTGAAGCGCGACGAAGCCGAGATGCTGGCCATTGCAAAGAAGATGGGATACAGCGACCTGAAGAGTTTTCGGGCCGCTGTGGCCGCCAATCCGAAGTTGCATCCTGCCTCTGCCGATGCGCTGCTTCAGACATACAGCGGCTTTGAGCAGGGCATGGAAGCAAAACTCCCCACGCTCTTCTACCATCTGCCCAAAGCCAGACTCGAAGTCGTCACCATTCCCGCGTATCGCGCGAAGAACGCAGCAGCCGCATATTACGAAGAGGGAACGGCGGACGGCAGCCGACCAGGCAGGATTACGGTCAACACCTATAACGCGACCGGCCGCTCGCTGGACGATGTGGAAGCGATTGCCTATCACGAAGGCGTTCCCGGGCATCACATGCAAATCTCGATGGCCGAGGAGATGCAGGGTGTTCCGGAGTTTCGCAAATACGTCAGCTACACGGCATTTGTGGAGGGCTGGGCACTCTATGCCGAGCGGCTGGGCAAGGAAGTGGGCTTCTATCAGGAGCCTTATTCGGACTACGGGCGACTGGATAACGATGAGTGGCGCGCGATTCGACTGGTGGTGGACACGGGCGTTCACTCGATGCACTGGACACGCCAGCAGATGGTGGATTACTTCCACGAGCACTCTTCGCTGGACGAGACCAATATCCAGTCCGAGGTGGATCGCTACATCGGTTGGCCAGGTCAGGCGTTGGCGTACAAAGTGGGTCAATTGAAGATACTGCAACTGCGCGATCAGGCACGGCAGGCTCTGGGCGCCAAATTTGACCTCCGTGCATTCCACGATCATGTCATCGACTCCGGCGCTTTGCCGCTGGATGTGCTGGAGAAGCGCGTTGACGCATGGATCGTAGCGCAGGGTGGTCACCTGCCAGCAGCAGCAGAGAAACAATAACAGCATCCGGACAGATTTCCATGCGCACACGGCGGCAATTTATTCGCGATGGAGCATTGGTTGTGGCAGCATCTTCTGCTGCTCGGCAAGTCTCACCGTTGCTGGCGCAGTCCGTGCTTCGAGACGGCGTTGTTGCAGACTCGCAAAACCTGTCGGAAGGTTGGCAATTTCTGCGCATGCCGCTTGCCGCGCCCTGGCAGGTGTGGAGCAGTCAGCCCCTGGCTCCATGGCAGCCGGTCTCGCTGCCCCACTGCTTCAACGCATACGATGGGTGTGATCCGGACGCACCGGCGTTTCGAGGTAAAGCCTGGTATCGACGCCCGATCAGGATTGACAATCCATTCCCCGGTGGTCGAACGCTTTTGCATTTTGAAGGCGTGGGACAAACAGCAGAAGTCTATCTGGGTGATCTTCTGCTGGCGCGCCATGTCGGCGGGTACGACGAATTCGCTGTCGATATGACGGATGCGGCGCGTGCAGCCAAACGCATGGATGCGGAACATTTCGGACTCTGTGTGCTCTGCGACAACTCGCCCGATCTGGAGCGCATGCCCTCGGACCTTAGCGATTTCACGCTTTATGGCGGTCTTTACCGCAACGTACATCTTCTTTACCTGCCGGCGGTTTCTCTGGAGGCGATTCATCTTCCTGTCCGCACTGCGGAGGAGCAGGTTTCTGTCGATGTGCGTGTGCGTTTATACAACCCCGGTCAAACTTCCGGGTCGGCGTACTGCACCGTCTCTGTCACGGATGCGGATGGCCACCTGGCTGGTTCTGCGCAGAGCATCGTACCCATCTGGGATGGGATGCGCGAGATCGCTTCGATTCAAATTCCGAATGCGCGTCGCTGGTCTCCGCAATCGCCGCATCTTTACACCTGCACGCTGACGATGCGGACAGAATCTGGTGAGATCACACGGACGGAGCGCTTTGGCGTTCGTGACTTTCACTTCACGCCGCACGGACCATTTTTTCTCAACGGAGAGCGACTGCTGTTACGCGGAACGCATCGGCATCAGGACCACGCGGATTGCGCTGCTGCGATGACCGACGAGCAGATGCGCGAGGAGATGAAGCTGATCCGCGCGATGGGCGCGAATTTCATTCGGCTTGCGCACTATCAGCAGTCTCGCTTCATTCTCGATCTTTGCGACGAACTTGGCCTCATCGTCTGGGAAGAACTGCCCTGGTGCCGCGCTGGAGTGGGCGACGCGGCGTTTCAGCAAAATGGGCGGCAGAAGTTGACTGCCATGATCAATCAGCACTTCAACCATCCTTCGATCTGCTTCTGGGGGCTGGGCAACGAGGATGACTGGCCCGGTGAATACCCATCGGTAGACCATTCCTCGATTCGCAGTTTCATGACACAACTGAACATGCTCGCGCATGATCTGGATCCAGGTAGGTTGACTGCTCTTCGTCGCTGCGACTTTGCACGCGACATTCCCGATGTCTATTCGCCATCCATTTGGGCGGGCTGGTACGGCGGGCGTTATCAGGAGTACCAGGCATCGCTCGAAGTCGCGCGCAAAACGGTTCCGCAACTGCTGCATATCGAGTGGGGCGCCGACAGCCACGCACGCCGTCACGCTGAAGACCCTTACGCGTACCTTACCGGCGTTGCCACGGGCGAGACCGCGGAGCGCGGTCTTGCCTATCAAACGCGTGGTGGAGTTGCCCGCGTCTCGCGCGACGGGGACTGGTCGGAGACCTACGCCTGCGATCTCTTTGACTGGCACCTGATGGTGCAGCAGAGCCTGCCTTGGCTTGCCGGTGCTGCGCAGTGGATATTCAAGGATTTCACCACTCCACTGCGCGTCGAGAACCCCATTCCACGCGTCAATCAGAAAGGCGTCGTCGAGCGTGACCTAACGCAGAAGGAAAGTTACTTCGTCTTTCAGTCGTATTGGAGCGAAGCGCCGATGGTGCGCATTTACGGTCACACATGGCCGGTACGTTGGGGCAAGCCGGACGAAGCTCGACTTGTTCGCGTATATTCCAACTGTTCCCGTGTCGAGTTATTCCTCAATGGGAGGTCGCTCGGACGCAAAGACCGTCGCGAGGGAGACTTTCCCTGCTCTGGACTGCGCTGGAAGACCCCGTTTGTCTCCGGTCAGAACGTGCTGCACGCAGTCGCCTTTGCGCACAACGGTCAGGCGATTGTGGGTACGGTGGCGATCACGGATACGGTTCACTTCGAGTATCGTACGGATATCTGGTCGGCACCGGTGGAACTGCGACTCCGCATCGTCGAGAACAGCGGGCAGCGCACCACGGTGGAGGCTACTCTGCATGATGCTGCCGGGGTACTTTGTCTGGATGCGCGCAATGCGGTGCGCTTCACGCTGGCAGGCAACGGGCGGCTGCTGGACAATCGAGGAACCGTCGGCGGTTCGCGGCTCGTCGAGCTGGCCAACGGACGCGCGTGGATCACGATCGAAGATGCAGATCGACAGAGCGTTGTTTCCGTTACGAGCAATGGTCTTCCAGGAGCGGCCATCCCATTGAGTTTCCCCGCGTAGTCGCTCAGAGCAGATTCATCTCGGTCTTGTCTCTCCGCACAAATTTACAGATGAAGCAATCGTCATGCTGGAGTAAAGATTTTCATCTTCGGTTGAACGGAGTGAAACATTCAGTCCATAGCTTCAGATTGGGCGTAGTCGGCAATGCGTGCATGACACGCAGTCTCCGATTCGTCGATTTCCATTTATCTGAGGCTGTCGAATGCACCGTCGTCTTGTCTGGCTCATCGGTCTGGTCGTTTTTGGGCATATCATTTTGCTCAAAGCGCAAACAACAACATCCTTACAGGGAACGGTCACGACAGTATCCGGCGCACCGCTCGCAGGGGCCAGCGTGTCGGCCATCGATCTTGGCACTCACTTGATCAAGACAGTTACCAGCGATGCCGGTGGTACATTTATGGTGCCGGAACTTCCTGCTGGAACTTACATGGTGACTTCCAGCTTGAAGGGATTCGACGTCCTGACGCGAAACGGCATCGAGTTATCCGGCGGTCAAAGTATAACTTTACACTTGTCGATGCAGATATCCTCTAATCCTGAGTCGGTTACGGTGACTGCGGAGGCATCTCCTGAGACGTCTGTAACTGAAGCGGAGATATCCAATGCAGAGATTGAAGGCGTTGCTGGTCCGTTTGGCAGCGCCGCACAGGCTTTGACCGCAGCTCCGGGCATTTATGTATACGGATACGGAGGCGTTGCCGCGACAGCGCGCAGCGAAGTGGTGGTGCGCGGCATCAAGGCCGGCTGGTCCAGCGTGAACGGAGACGTATTGCGCAACGGCGTAACATTTCTCTTCGACGGCATCCCGATGAACAACCTGACATCCAATAACGGCCAGTGGCAGACTACGCAGATTCCGATCATGGATATGATCTCGAATATCGATGTCACCTATGGGCCGGGTGCACCATCCAATCGCTGGTATGACAGCATCGGTGGCACGGTCAATTATCTTCCATTCGAGCCGAAGAGTACTCCAGGTCCAGATATCACTGGAGGAGTCAACATAGGAAGTTACAACACATATATCGAGCACTTTGTTGCACGCAGCGGAAACTACAAAGGGTGGTCTGGTCTGCTCGCCTTTGGTTATGCCTCCAATGATACGTTCCGCGTGGGTACAATCGGAATCCCTACCTTCAATGCGCCATCATCTGGATATGCTTCTTTTGCCAAGGTCGAGCATTACTTTGATCGTGGCAGCCTGAGTTTTGGTTTTTATCATGGGCGCAATACCGAATTTCGTCCGAACTTTCTGCCCATCGTCCCGATCACGCCCGCATCCAACGGAAATTATGGCGACGCTGTGACGACGACCGGGCTGTATGGTCCTGATTCGCAGCCTGGCGCATCGGTTCCAGCCAATGCTCAGTTCTATAGCCAGCAGACCAGTGGTTTCTACTCTTCGCTTGCGAAGGATACCTGGTTCAAACAGATCAAAACACAGAGCGATATTGCCTACGCCAAGCTCGAACTGGAGCTTTCGCCGCGTATCACCATGCACAACTCCGAGTGGTACCGTCACGGCTATCGACTGCATAACCGTGTCGTGAATTTCTATGGCCCGAACTACACTGTTGGGCATGAGTGGTACGACCCGGCCTCTAACGCTGTCGGCTCACAGACATCCGCAGACATCCAGGCTCCGCACGATATGTTCACGGTGGGCGGGTACTGGATCCATCAGGAGTATCGCAATCCGGTTGCGCTCTTTAACCCGGCTCAAGGCACATCGCGTCAGGTGCCAGCGTTCTTCAACAGCGATCACCTTTACAATGACTTCGGATTTCTCTTTCTGCAGGATCGCATCGATCTCTTTCATCAGCGGCTGATCATCACGCCTGGCGTGGCGGAACAGCTTTTCCGCACGCAGTACTTCAACACCGGGCTTACGGATTTCCCTCAGGGCTTGCCGAGCAACGATCCGGAACAGGCCCCGAGCGCAAGCAAGAACTTTTCGCATATATCCCCTTCGGTCGGAGCACAGTACCGACTGCTCGACTGGTTTACTATGCACGGAAATTATGCGGTGACCTATGAAAACCCGACCGATTCCGCCTTTGGTGCGAACCTGCCTACGAAGGGTGTCAACATCGCCCTGTTGAAAGCAGTGAAAAGCGATAATCGCGAGTTCGGATTTCTGGTCGCGAAGTGTCCCTTCGCATTCCTCGGCACCTGTTCTCTGGATGCGACTTACTTCCACGACAAACTCAGCAATGTCAACGTAGTCACTCAGGTGGCTCAGCAAAGCACGCCTGCTACCATCGCGCTGGCCTCCAGCGTCTACAACGGCGTTTCGATGAATTTCGACGAATCGCCGGGACGCTACCTCCAGGTGCATGGAAACGCGATCATCCAGCACGATTACTTTTTGTCCTACATTCCCAGCGGTTCTGCGCAGAACTTCGGAAGTTATCCAATTTCGAACTCACCGCGCTACAGCACAAACCTCGGTCTAACTTCCGCGTGGGAGTCGGGCGACAAGCGGATGAAACTGACGCCCGGACTCTGGTGGCAATACGTCGGTCAGCGTTATCTCTTTAGCAACCTGATTGCCGCGCCAACGCAGCAGGAGGTGCCCGGCTATGGTGTCGTGAACTTCAATATGGATGGCACACTGGGCAGCATAGGACAAATCTTCCACATGAGCGGGGAGCGAGGACGGGGGATTCCGGTTCAGTTCTCGCTCGGCGTCGAGAACCTGCTGAACCGCGAATACAACCCAACCGCGTACATAACCAGCGGCGGATACTTCGGCACCAGCTTTGGTGGATACACGCTTGTCGATCCGGGCGCACCGCGTGAATATATCGTCTCCATCAACATCGGTAAAAAGTAGCGACCTAAATGCGAAACGGGATGCAACCGCAATGTTGTATCCCATTTTTGCATTCTTCGACGATGGTTCAGCGCGTCTTCGCCACTTCCTCCACCGTCACTGGGTCGAGGAATGGCATTGCTGCGCGTAGTTTTTTGCCGACGGCCTCGATCGGATGCTTCGCCTCCGCATCGCGGAAAGCTTGAAATTCCTTGCGGCCGGAAAGCTGATCGGCAATGAAGCGCTTGGCAAATGTGCCATCCTGAATATCCTTCAGAACGGCGCGCATCGCCTGCTTGCTTTCGTCGTTGATGACGCGCGGACCGCTGACGTAATCGCCCCACTCCGCCGTGTCAGAGATCGAGTAGCGCATATACGCAAGCCCGCCGCGGTAGATCAGATCCACGATCAGCTTCAGCTCGTGCAGCACTTCGAAGTAGGCGATCTCCGGCTGATATCCGGCTTCGACCAGCGTTTCAAAGCCAGCTTTGATCAGGTGACTGACACCGCCGCACAGCACCGCCTGCTCGCCAAAAAGATCAGTCTCCGTCTCCTCGGTAAAGGTCGTCTCATGCACGCCGGCGCGTGTGTTTCCGATGCCCTTGGAGTAGCTGAGGGCGAGCGCATGCGCGTTACCGGTTGCATCCTGATGGACGGCGATGAGGCCCGGAACGCCGCCGCCCTCGGTGAAGACCTCACGGACGCGATGGCCGGGAGCTTTGGGCGCAGCGAGGGTAACGTCAATGTCTTTCGCCGGGACAATCGTTCCGTAGCGAATATTGAATCCATGCGCAAACATGAGCATTTTGCCTGCGCTCAGATTCGGCGCAATCTCGTCGGCATAGAGCCTGGCCTGCGTCTGATCCGGAGTCAGGATCATGACCACATCCGCCCAGCGCGTGACGTCGGCGACAGTACCCACTTGGAGGCCCGCGTTCTGCGCCTTCTGTGCAGACTTCGAGCCAGTGGCAAGTCCTACACGCACTTCCACACCGGAATCCTTGAGGTTGAGTGCGTGCGCATGGCCCTGTGAGCCGTAGCCGATAATTGCAACCTTCTTCGACTGGATCAGGGAGAGGTCTGCATCGTGATCGTAATATGTCTTCGCCATCGTCTTCATTGTCCTTTTTTATGCGGTTTACGGATTGAGGTTGCTGACCCAGGTCGTTTTGATTTGGCTCTTCAAGCGAGGATCGGGTCGCGGATTTGTCTCTAAAACAGGAGTCACTCCAATCGCTTGATTTACTCTGGGTCGACCGGTGAATGGAACTCACTCGCCTCGTCGTCGCGGGCAGGAGCCTCGGTAGAGAGTCCCATCGCGCGCAGCACGCGGCTGGTGTGATGGCCGCGACGCATTGTCATCTTGCCGCTGCGACACACCTCCAGCACGCGATTCTCGCGCTCGTTCAACACCTGAATCAGACCTTCGATCTTGCTTTCAACGCCGGTAATTTCGATCATCATCGACTCTGGCGCCAGATCCACAATGCGCGCTCGAAAGACTTCCGCCAACTCGAAGACCCCGGAGCGATTCTCGGCATTCGCCGCCACTTTAATCAGCGCCAGCTCTCGTGTCACGGCGGAGATGCCGCTGATGTCATCCACTTCGGCCACATCTTCCAGCTTATACAGGCTTGCGCGAATGCGGTGTCCTGCCTGGTCGGAAGCATCGGCCACAATCGTCATCCGTGAATATCCGCTGCGCTCGCTGCGACCGACAGTCAACGAGATGATATTGATGTTCAAGCGGCGAAACAGACTGGCCACGCGCGTCAGCACGCCCGGCTTGTCTTCCACATAAGCAACAAATGTATGCAGCATGTGCTCCCTCGTCTCCATTTGCGCTCTGTGCGCGTTCGGTTAGTGATCCTGCGGCGTCTCGATCAGCGGATTCTGGTCTGGGCGTCGAATCATTTCATGCAGAGCGCTGCCTGCAGGAATCATCGGGTAGACGGAATCTTCCTGCTCCACCAGAAAATTAATCAGGAACGGACCATCGTGTTGACGCGCTTCGTTCACTACCCGCTCCACGTCTGCACGTGTGTGCACGGCTGCACCGCGAATTCCATGCGCATCAGCGAGCTTTACAAAATCAGGACTCACCAGCGGAGTGGACTGATAATTGCGTTCGTAGAAAAACTCCTGCCACTGGCGCACCATCCCCAGGTAGCCGTTGTTGATGATGGCAATGTTGATCTTCAGCTTCTCCTGTGCAATGGTGGCCAGCTCGCAGGCCGTCATCTGGAATCCGCCATCGCCGGCAATGACCCACACTTCGCGATCCGGACAGGCAAATTTTGCACCGATGCCGGCAGGCAGCGCGAAGCCCATCGTCCCCAGTCCGCCGGAGGTGATCAATGTGCGCGGATGGTCGTGATGATAGTACTGCGCCTCCCACATCTGGTGCTGTCCCACATCGGTCGCCACGATCGCGCGGCCCTCCGTGATGCGCCACAGGTCGTGCATCACATGCGCGGCGTAAAGGTGCCCGGAGTCCGGCAGATTGCGAATGTCGCGCACCGCAGCCGAGCCTTTGCTTTCCTCAATCAAGCGCAGCCATGCAGAGCCATCTCGCCCCGGTAACAACGGCAGCAACTGTTCCAGCACCTCGCGCAGGTCGCCCACCAGCGCCACATCCACGGGGATATTCTTGTTGATCTCCGCCGGGTCAATCTCGATGTGAATTTTCTTCGCCTTTGTTGCATATGTCACTGGCGTGCCGATCACGCGATCGTCGAAACGCATGCCGCAGGCGATCAGCAGATCCGCCTCCTGAATCGCCTGGTTGACCCAGGATTCGCCATGCATGCCCATCATGCCCATATTCAGAGAATGCGAGGCGGGAAACGCGCCCAGCCCAAGCAGCGTCATGCCGACGGGAATCTGCATGCGCTCGGCCAGACTGCGTATCTGCTCTCCTGCCCGTGATTGCAGAATTCCATGCCCAGCCAGAATCACTGGACGCTCCGCTTTGCGGATCATCTCCGCGGCCTGGTGCAGCCTCTGATCCGTGCAGTGCAGCATCGGATGCGGCGTGTAAGGGCGCGGCCTGGCTGCTGCAAAATCAAAAATCGCTGTCGCTTGCTGCGCATCCTTGGTGATGTCCACCAGCACTGGACCGGGCCGCCCGGACTGCGCAATCTGAAACGCTGCACGAATCGCAGGTGCAATTTCTTCTGCGCGGCTCACCAGAAAATTATGCTTCGTCACCGGCAGCGTGATGCCCGTAATGTCAATCTCCTGAAAGGCGTCCGTGCCCAGCACCTTGCTGGCGACTTGCCCCGTGATGCAGACCATCGGGATCGAATCCATCATCGCCGTCGCAATGCCCGTTACCAGATTCGTCGCGCCAGGACCGGAGGTCGCAACCGCCACGCCTACCTTGCCCGAAGCGCGCGCGTAGCCATCGGCCATGTGCGCCGCGCCCTGCTCATGCCGTACCAGAATATGCCGGATCGGAAATTTGCGCAGTGCGTCATAGGCAGGCAGAATCGCGCCTCCGGGATAACCGAAGACTTCGGTTACGCCTTCGCCGACCAGCGTCGCCCACAGAATCTCAGCACCCGTCAGCCGGGTCAAGGTATGGGGATGGAAATCGGATTCACCGTGTGTCATCATGGTCCTCCTGCCGGTCACTGCCTTCTCTGTTCGCGAGGGTCACAGCGTCGTTGCGCCTTCGGATGCGGAACGCACGCGCTCGACATACTTGGCAAAGACGCCCTTTGGCCAGCGCATCGGTTGCGGATGCCACTCGGCACGGCGGCGCGCGAGTTCATCGTCGCTGACCTCCAGTGTCAGCGTGCGTTTTGCAATGTCGAAGTGAATCATGTCGCCCTCGCGCACCAGCGCAATCGGTCCGCCTACCTGCGCCTCCGGTGCAACGTGCCCAGCCGTAAATCCGCGCGTCGCGCCAGAGAAGCGTCCATCGGTCATCAGTGCTACTGTCGCGCTCAGCGCTGCATTGGAACTGACCGCTGCCGTCACTTGCAACATCTCGCGCATTCCCGGTCCGCCCTTCGGTCCTTCGTAGCGGATCACCAGCACATCTCCCGGACGAATCTGCTGCGCCTGCACGGCGGCAAAGCAATCGTCTTCGCAATCGAAGACACGCGCCGGGCCGCGATGCTCCAACCGGTCGGCTGCTGCAACCTTCATCACACAGCCTTCCGGCGCAAGATTTCCTTTCAGGATCACCAGTCCACCGTGGGGCTTGAGCGGCTCTGCAAAGGTGCGAATCACGACCTGCCCCGGTGTCTCCACCGCTTCTTCGGCTTCTTCGGCGATTGTCTTGCCGCTGATGGTGATCGCATCCCCATGCAGGTGTCCTGCGCCCAGCAGCCGCTGCGCCAGCAGCCGCGATCCGCCCGCTGCCTGATAGTCGCTGGCCACGTACTTGCCTGCGGGCGTCAGGTCGCAGATGAACGGTGTGCGGTCGCTGATGCGATCGAAGTCGTCGATCTTCAGTTCGATGCCCATTTCGCGCGCAATTGCCAGGAAGTGTAGCACGGCGTTCGTCGATCCACCCGAGGCCGCGACGGCAGCGATGGCGTTTTCGATGGAGGCGCGCGTGATGATTTCAGAAGGCCTGCGATTGGCGCGGACGGCATCCATCAGAATGCGTCCCGCCTGTCGCGTCGCCTCGCGCTTGTCCACTGAGGTCGCCGGAACGCCGGAGAGCTGAATCGGGCTGATGCCCAGAATTTCAGCGCCCATCGCCATCGTATTCGCCGTGAACTGGCCTCCGCATGCGCCGGCTCCAGGGCACGCTGCCGCCTCCAGTGCTTCCAGACCGGCGTCGTCGATGGCGCCGCGCGCATGCGCGCCGATCCCCTCAAAGACGTTCTGGATTGTGATGTCCACGCCGTTCAGCTTGCCTGGCGCAATCGATCCGCCGTAAAGCATCATGCCTGGAATATCCAAACGGCACAGCGCCATGATGATCCCCGGCATATTCTTGTCGCATCCGCCAATGCCCACAATGCCGTCGAAGAGGTTGCCGCGCGCGACCAGTTCGATGGAGTCGGCGATGACCTCGCGGCTGACCAGCGAAGCCTTCATGCCCTGCGTGCCCATCGTGATGCCGTCGGAGATGGTGATGGTGTTGAACTCCATCGGCGTGCCGCCTGCTTCACGTATTCCTTCTTTCAGCGCTTCGGCAATCTCCCGCAGATGGACATTGCAGGTGCCGATCTCCGTCCATGTATTCGCGATTCCGATAATCGGTTTGTGAAGATCTTCTTTGCTATATCCCACTCCACGCAGATAGCTGCGCGCCGCCGCGCGGCTGGGGCCTTCGGTCATCGGTATACTGTGGCGCTTGCCTTCGATGGTCATCGTGTCCTTTTGAGTCCTTCAATTTTTCGCAGTTTGTGCAGCCGTTCCCGGTCACATCCTCATCTTGCGCGCAGCCATTGAGCGTGATCGTGCATCGTTTCAAAGGCGTCCAGCGCCTGTGCATGTCGCAGCGTCAGTCCGATATCGTCCAGCCCCTCCATCAGACAGTATTTGCGAAAGGGATCGATCGCGAACTGCGCGGAAAATCCCAGCGCGTCGGTCACAGTCTGTTCCGCCAGCGACACGGTCAGGGTGTAATTGGGAATCTCTGCGGCGCGACGCAGCAGCAGTTGGACTTCGTCTTCCGTCAGCCGTGCCAGCACGATTCCATTCTTGCCTGCGTTGGAGAAAAAGATATCAGCAAACGTCGGCGCAATCACCACGCGAAAGCCGTAATCGGAGAGCGCCCATGCCGCATGTTCGCGGCTGGATCCGCAGCCGAAGTTTTTCCCGGCGACGAGAATCTGAGCGCCGACGTAGCGCGGGTCGTTGAGCACGAAGCCCGGCTCTGTGCGCCAGTCAAAGAAGAGAAACTCACCGTAGCCGGAGCGTTCGATCCGCTTCAGGAACTGCTTGGGAATGATCTGGTCGGTATCGACATTGACTCGGTCCAGCGGCATCGCGCGCGCGGTCAGGGTTTCAAAGGGTGTCATCTCAGCGAACCTCCGTCGTCGGCTTCGTATCCCATGTGCGCACATCCACAAAATGTCCGGCGATTGCCGCTGCCGCCGCCATCTCCGGACTCACCAGATGCGTGCGTCCACCGCGTCCCTGCCGTCCTTCAAAGTTGCGATTGCTCGTCGAGGCGCAGCGTTCGCCCGGCGCCAGAATATCCGGGTTCATCCCCAGACACATCGAGCATCCCGGCTCTCGCCAGTCAAATCCAGCTTCGCGAAAGATCGCGTCCAGTCCTTCGCGCTCGGCCTGGTCCTTCACTGCCTGCGAACCTGGAACCACCATCGCCCGCACGTGTGTGCTCACTGTATGTCCCTGTGCAATGCGAGCCGCCGCACGCAGATCCTCGATGCGTGAGTTGGTGCAGGAGCCGATGAAGACGCGATCCACTGCGACATCCTCAAGCCGCGTGCCGGCCTTCAAATCCATATACTCCAGCGCACGCTGAAATGCCTTGCGCTCATTCTCGTCCTCGGCCTTCGCGGGGTCAGGCACGGAATCGGTAATCGGCGCCACCATCCCCGGACTCGTGCCCCAGCTCACATACGGCACCAGCACTGCAGCGTCGATCGTCAGATTGCGGTCGAACTTCGCACCGGGATCGCCTGGCAACCTGCGCCACGCGGCGACGGCTTCGTCCCACGCCACGCCCTGCGGCGAAAATCTTCGCCCCTTCAGGTAGGCAAACGTCGTTTCGTCCGGTGCAATCATGCCGGCGCGTGCGCCCGCTTCGATGCTCATGTTGCAGATTGTCATGCGGCCCTCCATCGAAAGCGAACGAATGGCCGATCCTGCATACTCGATCACGCACCCAGTCGCGCCGTCGGTGCCAATCCTTCCGATGATCGCCAGCACGATGTCTTTGGCCGTCACACCCTGCGGTAGCTCGCCTTCCACGGAGATGCGAAAGGTCTTCGGCTTTCCTTGCGGCAGGGTTTGCGTCGCCAGCACGTGCTCCACTTCGCTGGTGCCTATGCCAAAGGCAAGCGCGCCAAAGGCTCCGTGCGTTGAAGTGTGCGAGTCGCCGCAGACGATCGTCATCCCGGGCTTGGTGAGGCCGAGTTCCGGGCCGATGACGTGCACGATGCCCTGTTCGCGGCTGCCGATGTCATATAGCTCCACGCCAAAGTCGGCGCAGTTCTTGCGCAGCGTCGCAATCTGGGTCGCGGCGATCTGGTCCACAATGTTGAAGCGCTCCGCCAGCACAGTCGGCACGTTGTGATCGACGGTCGCGACGCAGCGGTCCGGCCTGCGCACCGTCCGCCCCGCCATTCGCAATCCTTCAAAAGCCTGCGGCGAGGTCACCTCATGCAGCAGGTGCAGATCGATATACAGAATCGTCGGCTCTCCCTGCGGTTCAACGACCACATGCTGCTCCCAAACCTTTTCAAACAATGTTCTTGGTGAATCGCTCATAATCCTCTCTCGTTCTTCTGTGCCCGCTCGGCTCACAGATGCAGCATCGCGCGCACTTTTGCGCCCATCTCCGTCGTCGTCAGCACCGTGAATCCAGTGGCATCGCCGCGCACCAAATCAGGCGTGCGGAAGCCCATCTCCAGCACCTTGCGCACAGCCGCCTGAATGGCAGCGGCTTCGGCTTCCATGTTGGCTGAGAGTCGCAGGACGAGCGCGCCGGTGAGGATGGCGCCGAGCGGATTCGCCAGGCCCTTGCCGGCAATATCCGGCGCGGAGCCGTGAATCGGCTCGTAGAGATTCACTTTGCCGCCGATCGTTGCCGATGGCAGCATGCCCAGCGATCCGGTGATGACCGCGGACTCGTCGCTCAGAATGTCGCCGAAGAGATTCTCTGTCAGCACCACGTCGTAGCTGCGCGGAGCAGTCATGATGAGCATCGCCATCGAGTCCACAAGCTGATGCTCCAGCGTCACGTCTGGATATTCTTTGGCAACTTCCGTGACTGTGGCACGCCAGAGCTGAGAGACCTCCAAAACATTTGCCTTGTCCACGGAGGTCACTTTTTTCCTGCGTTTCTGCGCCAGATCAAAGGCGATGCGGGCAACGCGGGCGATCTCTTCACGCGTGTAGCGCATCGTGTTCCAGGCTTCGCCGGTCTGGCGATTCCACTCGCGCGGCGCTCCGAAGTAAAGTCCGCCGAGCAGCTCACGAACGAAGAGAATGTCAGCACCGGAGACAATCTCAAGTTTCAACGGGCTGTTGGCCGCCAGCTCAGCGATGGAAAAAGCTGGTCGCAGATTGGCAAAGCCGCCCAGCGCGGCGCGAAGCTGTAGCAGGCCGGCCTCGGGGCGCGTGTCAGGCGGCAGCGCGTTCCATTTGCTGCCGCCGACGGCGCCGAGCAGGACAGCATCGGATGCAAGCGCAGCGTCCAGCGTCTCCTGCGGCAGGGGCGTGCCGTCGGTATCAATGGCTACGCCGCCGATTCGTCTCTCGGTGACTTCGAGCGATTTGTCCGCGTGTGAAAAAACCGCCTGCAGCACGGCGACCGCTTCGCGTGTCACCTCCGGGCCAATCCCATCGCCCGCCGTCACTAAAAGTCGAAATGCCATCTTCTCCCTTTGTCTTCCCGTGAACGCGGACAATGCTGTCGCGCGAAGATTCTTTCTTGCAGCGATGCGACTTTAATCCACCGCCGCCATATTGCCCGACTTCTGCTCGCGATGCTGGGTCGTCAGCAGTCCGATCAGATCCTGGTCATAGATATTCTTCTTGCGATCCGCCAGCGCCACAAAACGGTGATAGACGTCGAGCAACTCTTCCGCCGTCAGCGCATATCCCAGCGTCTCCAACCGATGGCGCAGCGCGGCCCGTCCGGAGTGCTTGCCCAGCACCAGGTGCGTGCTGTCCGCACCGACCGACTCCGGCGTCATGATCTCGTAGCAGAGCGGATTGGCCAGCATCCCATGCTGGTGAATACCCGATTCATGCGCAAACGCATTCGCGCCGACAATCGCCTTGTTCGGGGAGGGTCCAAAACTGATGATCTCGCGCAGCGTCTGGCTCACGGCGTTCAGCTTCTTCAGATGAATGCCGGTATGCAGATGGTAATAGTCCGCGCGCACAAAAAAGTTTGCGGCAATCTCTTCCAGCGCTGCGTTGCCTGCGCGCTCGCCAATGCCGTTGATCGTGCACTCCACCTGCCGCGCGCCCGCCTGCACCGCTGCCAGTGAATTCGCCACCGCCATTCCGAGATCGTCGTGGCAATGGCTGGAGAGGATTACGCCCTGAGCGTCAATCGCCGGAATGCGCTCCCGCACCTCGCGAAAGAGTCGTCCATATTCCTCCGGCGTCGTGTAGCCAACCGTATCCGGCATATTGATTGTCGTAGCGCCGGCCTCCACCGCCACGCGCACCATCTCCACCAGGAAGTCGCGATCCGAGCGCGTTGCGTCCTCCGGGGAAAACTCCACATCGTCGGCCAGCGTCCGTGCATGGTGCACCGCTTCGCCGGTCTGGTGCAGAGCCTGTTCCCGGCCGATGCGCAGCTTATACTCCAGATGCAGATCACTCGAGGCAAGAAAGACGTGAATGCGCGCACGATCGGCATGCTCCAGCGAGCGTGCGGCAGCCTCAATATCCTCGCGCCGCGCACGCGCCAGTGAAGCGATCTTCGGTCCGCGAACGGTTCGCGCAATCGAGTCGATGGCCGCGAAATCTCCCTCGGATGCGATCGCGAAACCGGCCTCCAGAATATCCACGCCCACCGCTTCCAGCGCGCGAGCCATGGTGAGCTTTTCCTCAGTCGTCATGCTGCATCCAGGCGATTGCTCGCCATCGCGCAGCGTTGTATCGAAGATTAAAACCTGCTGCTTTGCAGCTTCGGACATGGTTCCTGACATCGGCGTCTTCCTCTCCGGGCAACACCGGACTATACCAGTTTCAAGCATATCGTGCATATAATGCAAAGTTATTATTATTTGATAATCAATAAATTTTGCTTATGATGGGGTAGGACAGGAAAAATACATGGAACTTAACCAGTTGGAGACCTTTCTCGCCGTCGCGGAAGAGCGCAGCTTCTCACGCGCGGCAGTGCGGATGCATCGCACACAGCCGGCTATCAGCCAGGTCGTCCGCAAGCTGGAAGTGGAGACGGGCGAAATTCTCTTCGACCGTTCCGCGCGGGATGGGGCGCTCACCTCGGCGGGTGAGCTTCTGCGCACATACGCGCTGCGCCTGCTCGCCCTGCGGCGCGAAGCCGACAGCGCTTTGCGTGAGCTGCGTTCGCTGGAGCGCGGCCAACTGGTTCTGGCGGCCAATGAGTACACCTGCCTCTATCTGCTGCCCGTTCTCGACGCTTTTCGCCGTCAACATTACCAGATCGATGTCACCGTGCAGCGCTCGCTGGCCAGCCAGATTCCGGAGGGCTTGAGCCTGCGCAGCTTTGAGCTTGGAGTGATCTCGTTTCGTCCTGACCCGGAACGCTTTCGTTCCATCGCTGTTTATTCTGACACGCTTGCATTTGTCGTCCATCCAGGGCACCGTTTTGCTGCTCAGCCGCGTGTCTCAATCGCTGATCTTGGTGGAGAAAGTTTCGTCGCACATAATGTCTCATCACCCCTTCGTCGTCAGGTTGTGGAGATATTTGAACGTCATCGCCGTCCTCTCAACATTCGCGTTGAGCTACCTACGATCGACTCCATTAAGCGTTTTATTACGATGGGCAATGGGGTCGCGCTGCTTCCTCGTCTCACCGTACAGCGCGAATTGGAGACCGGCGAACTGATCGCTGTTCCCGTCGACGAGCTGCATGTGCGTCGTGTGCTGCGACTTGTGCATCGCAGAGATGCCACGCTTTCTCATGCTGCGGGTGCATTTCTGCGCATTGTGCGCGAGATGGCTCGTTCGCAGGGTGCGCCATTTGCATTTCAGGTGGAACGCGGTTGATCTCCGGCTGAATTGATTCCGGAACGAAGTAGCTTTCCCTCACTGCGCGAGAGGCTCGGCCAGCAGTGCGCTTGCAATCGACAGGCTTGCAATCACCGCAGTCTCCGCGCGCAGAATCCTTGTTCCAAGCGTCGCAGACGACCACCCCGCTCCCACAAATTGTGCGGCTTCTTCGTCAGTCCAACCACCCTCGGGACCGATTGCAAGCGTAATTCGGTCATGCTGCTGCAAATGCAATTCGGTTAAACAGGCGGCAAGCGTATATTGTTTTTCGTACTCGGAAAGAAGAATGCGGGCGCCATCCTGTGGGACGGATTCTTTCAGTGCATTGGACAGTTGCAGTGGCGCTGTAATATCCGGCACGCTGCTTCCGCGGCTTTGTTTGGTTGCTTCCATTGCAATGCGTCGCCAGCGCTCCACTCGCCTCGCTGCCGCTTGAGCCAGATGCTTTTCGGTGCGACGTGCGATCAATGGAACAATCTTCGATACGCCCAACTCCGTGGCTTTCTCAATGGCCCATTCCATGCGATCAAATTTGAAGACGGCGAGCAGAAGTCCTATCGGAAGCGTTGCACCTGCTTCGATCTCCTGCTCCAGATGAAAGCGCACCGCAGAGCCAGTTACCGTTTCAATCACCGCATGATAAACGCGTTCACCCGCCACCACATCGGCACGCATTCCTGGTTCCGCGCGGAGCACACGCGCCAGATGTTCCGCCTGTGCGCCGCTCAGCGTTGCAGAAAAATCATCAAACTCCGTCGCAATCCATCGTCGTCGCGTCATCGTCATCCGTGTATTTGTGGCTGCTCCAGAAGTGCATCGTCAGCATTCAATGTTATTCAGAGCAAGTCCACCCAGTGAGGTTTCTTTGTAGCGCGACTGCATGTCAAGACCGGTCAGATACATTGTACGAATCACCTGGTCGAGCGAAACCTTGTGCTCTTCCGGCTCCTGCATCGCGATGCGTGCGGCGTGTACGGCCTTCGCCGCCGCCATCGCATTGCGCTCGATGCACGGAATCTGCACCAGTCCGCCAATCGGATCGCAGGTCATGCCCAGGTTGTGCTCCATGGCAATCTCCGCCGCGTGCTCCACCTCTCCGTTGGTGCCCATCTGCGCGGCGACCAGACCGGCGGCGGCCATCGAACACGCGACTCCCACCTCGCCCTGACAACCCACCTCCGCTCCTGAGATGGAAGCATTCTCTTTATACAGAATTCCAATTGCTGCTGAGGTCAGAAAGTAGCGAAGCAGCCCGGTTTTATCTGCACTCGGGATAAAGCGCAGATAGTACTGCGCCACCGCAGGAACCACCCCCGCAGCGCCGTTGGTGGGAGCAGTCACGACGCGCCCTCCCGCTGCGTTTTCTTCGTTCACTGCCATTGCATACACCGTCAGCCAGTCCAGCGCTGCCAGTGGTTCAGGTGCAGATTCCGACTGCGCGGCACTCAGCTTTGCCGCCAGGCGGTGAGCGCGCCTGCGCACCTTCAGCCCGCCGGGCAGTATCCCCTCCGTCGCCATCCCGCGCTCCATGCAGCCTAGCATCACGCTCCAGATATGCAGAATCCGCCGCTGTACCTCCGCTGCGTCCAGGCCGCTCAGGGCACATTCGTTGGCCAGCATTAGCTCATCCACGCGAAGCCCGGCTCGCTTTGCGGTCTCCAGCAACTCGGCGGCATTGGCAAAAGGGTAGGGAAGTGTTGTTGCCGCCACAGTCTTCTGCGCAGCCGTCTCCCCGTCGGCCATCAGAAAACCGCCGCCAATCGAGAACACAATCTCTTCGCGAAGAACCACACCGGCACTGCGCCACGCGCGCAGCCGCATTCCATTCGGATGCTGCGTCTTCGCCTCCGGTGGAATCAGCGTCGCGCGCTGCCACAGCAGATCGCACGATTCGTCGAACGCAATCTCCCGCTCATCGGCCAGGCGCAGCCGCCGCATCTGGCGAATCGTCTCCACCCGCTCATCCATCTCCGCAGGATCGATCGTAGCAGGCTCTTTGCCGCTCAGTCCCAACAGAATTGCGCGGTCCGTCGCATGCCCCATTCCAGTCAGCGCCAGCGATCCGTAGAGGTCCACCGTCACGCGCGTCACCGCTCCCAGCAGCTTCGCCGCCGCCAACCCTTGCGCAAACCGGCAGGCTGCGCGCATCGGCCCCATAGTATGAGAGCTCGACGGCCCTACGCCGATCTTGTACAGATCAAAAACGCTCGTCTTCACGTCGCGATTGTATCGGAATCGCCACGTTTCGGGCTGCGTATACGCGCCGGTGCAGAAGTTTTTTCCTGTGGGCTTTTGCCGCTGTGCAGAATTCGTCGCGCCGCCTGCACCTCAGCCGCCAGGATGCGCAGCGCATAAAAACTCATCTCCGGATGCGCCTTCAACAACTGATGAAACGCCTGGTATGAGATGACCTGGAGCTGGGAACCGGCGCGCGCTGTTGCCGTCAGCGAATACGGCGTGTTGCCGATCACGCCCGGCAGCCCGAAGATGGAGCCGCGCAGATCCTGCTGCGCAAAGACACATTCCGCCCCGTCGGCACGCGCCGTCAGCGTCACATGCCCCTCCTGCAGCAGATACAGCGCCTCCGGCATCTCACCCTGACGAAAGAGCGTCTCGTCGCTGCTGCAACGATGCATCTGCGCGCATTCCTGCAACGCTGCGATCAGGTCCGCGCTGGCAACGAAAGCTGAGGTGTCTTCCTTCATGCGCTCCTTGCCGACATCCCGTGCTGCGCACTACGGCAGCAAAGATTTCAGGATGACAGCAGAGTCGCATTCTTTGTTATGCAAGCGTTGTGATTGGCATCACGCTGGTCTGTGCACGTACAAAAGGAAAACGGCTGCACAGCCTTGTCCAGGCTGCACAGCCGCTCAGAATACAGCTTTTGTCTGCGTCGAGCAGGGATTGTGTCAGTAGCGGTTGCCGCGCCCAGATTGAGACTTTTGCGCCTGGAAGCAGTCACGACAGTAGACTGGGCGATCGCCGCGAGGCTCAAAGGGAACCGTCGTTTGCTGACCACAGCCGGAGCAGATCACCGAGGTTCCGCCCATCGAACGGCTGCTCGAATAGCCACCACCACCACCACCGCCCTGCTGATCGGCTTTTTTGGCCTGCCGACAGGATTTACAGCGTTTTGGGGCGGAGTAGCCGCGCTCCTGATAAAAGCTCTGGTCCGCAGCCGTAAATGTAAATTCCCGTCCGCAATCCCCACAGGTAAGTTGAATGTCGCCGGCCATTTCTTTCGTTCCCTCGTTTCATTACATGAATCCCGCGTTATCCACAGGTTTATCCAGTCTACCCGCATTCTAGCTTTTCGGCGGAAATTCTCCGGGAAATTCTCAGAATTTACGCCTACCTGAGCGCTCCGTACCGTCAAACGCGCTGTTCACACAGGCGTCTACCTCCCTCGTTTACAGGATTTCTCTCGTCCTCCGCCCATTCACGAGTCGCTCAATGCCCAGAGGATTGGTTGCTTGTAGCTCTTCAAGCAACAGCACATCCGGCACATCCTGGAAGCAGACCGGGCGCGCAAAGCGGAAAATCGACGCGGTTCCTACGGAGGTGAAGCGGCTGTCAGTGGTCGCTGGAAATGGTCCTCCATGCACCATTGCTGGGCTGACTTCAACGCCTGTTGGGTAGCCGTTCCAGACCAGCCTTCCAGCACGTGTCTCCAACAGGGCCAACAAAGGCGCAGTATTTTCGGCTTCTTCAGCGTGGATCGTTGCCGTCAGATGCCCTCGTAATTGCCTTGCAGCAGCCACCAGTTGCTTTGCATCGTCGTACTCAATCACCAGCATTGCAGGGCCAAAAATCTCCTCCTCCAACTCAGGCATGGACAGAAACTCCTTAATGCTTGACTTCATTACAATCGGCAAACCGGCCGCCGTGGCGCGTTGTGTCTCGGCCGACGCTTCGACAATCTTCTCAATCGCGCCAACGGTGCGTCTGCGCTCGCCGACTCCCTCTCTGAAACGTTCTGCAATTCCTTCCGTTAGCATGCCCAACGAAGTCATGCCGCCCACTATTTTTTTCAGTTCCTGCCAGAAGCTTTGCGGCGTTTCTTTTGGCACAAACACCACGCCTGGCTTGGTGCAGAATTGCCCGGAACCCATCGTGAACGAAGTCGCCAGGCCACTTGCAATTGCTGTAGCTCGCGCCTGCATAGCCCCCGGCATCACAAAAACTGGATTACTGCTGCCCATCTCGGCAAAGCAGGGAATCGGCTCTGGTCGTGCTGCAGCCAGCTTCATCAGTGCTTTACCCCCTGCCGCCGATCCCGTGAAAGCAACTGCCTTTATTCCTGGATGCTGCACCAGCGCAGTCCCCACGGCCACTCCAGAGTCAAAAAGCAGAGCAAAGGTGCCCGGGTGCCAGCCAAGCTCTGTCGCCGCGTCGCAGATCGCGCGCGCTACCAGTTCGCTTGTCCCAGGATGTGCCGGATGCGCCTTCACGATCACGGGGCATCCGGCGGCCAGTGCTGCCGCCGTGTCGCCTCCCGCAACAGAAAAGGCCAGAGGAAAATTACTTGCTCCAAAGACCACCACAGGTCCCAGCGGGCGCAGCATCGACCGCAATGAGGGCCGTGGTGCAGGGGTCCGCTCCGGCAGTGCGGTGTCGATCCGCGCATCCACCCATGAGCCTTCTGCAACCAACTCAGCAAACAGCCGAAGCTGTCCCACGGTGCGGCCCATCTCCCCGTTCAGCCGTGCCAGTGGCAGTCCTGTCTCCAGATGCGCGCGTTGCACAATCTGTTCCTGCGCAGCCATCAGCTTCTCTGTCATGAGAAACAGGAGATCGGCGCGCGTCCGTCCAGAAGCAGCGGCCATCGCAGGGGCCGCTGCGCACGCAAGCTTTGCTGCCATCTCCACATCGGCTTTGCTGGCGCTGCAGAAGCGCGGTTCCAGACGCTCACCGGTCATCGGATTCTGAGCAAAAAAGCCGCTTTCATCGGCATGGGATAATCCTGCCTGGCTCAGACTTTTCGCATCTCCCCTCATTTGAATGATGGCTTCCCCGGTCATCTCTATCGTGCTCATCGCATTCTCCTTCTCAGGTTCCGGGTGCATCTCTTACTTGTCAGCCATTGCACAAAATGCCGCGCTCACGCACCCTCAGGCTCATGCGTTCAGGATAGCGCTTCGCGACTCGGCTATCCTTCGCCGTGCTAACCCGTCCAAATCATCAACACCGCTGCCCGTCGCGTTGATATGCTTGCAGGAGATACTCTTTTCAGGTTCATTGCCGCTTGGTTCGGAAACCAGTCATCCGGGCCATTTACAATTCAGAAAGCGGCGTGCATCCAAGGACGCCATTCAGAGACTCGCCCCTGGAATGCAGGCAGGCAGTCACGAGGTTCAGGAACGAATGAAGAAAATCGCCCTTTTTGCCCTCCTGCTTACCATCGGCACGGTTGTGGCGCATGCCCAGGAGAGTCGGCAGGATTTCAGCATCAGCGCATCGGGACTCATCGAGCCTTACGTGACCAGCACCACAGACGTCAAGGTTAGCGCCAAACGCGGCATCGGCGCTCTCTTCAGCTATCGCTTCATGCTCACCCCGCGTGGTGCCGTCGAGGCCAACTATCAGTACGTCCAGAACAACATCCATTACGTCGCTCCGTCCTACAACTATGTCGTCAATACCCAGTTGCAGGAGGGCAGTGCGGCCTATGTGTACAATCTCACCTTCCGCAAGTTCAATCCATTTGTCGAGGCGGGCGGCGCAGCGCTGATTTTCTACAATGTCCGCAACCTGCAGACCACTACGCTCGACGTGAAGTCGCAGACGATCATCGCCTTTCTTTACGGTGGCGGCCTCGCCTATGAACTCAGCCCCAGCTTTGACATTCGCGCAGAATATCGCGCCTTTGTCTCCAAGGTGCCAAACTTCGGCGACACAGCTCTCAGCACCAACCAGTACTACAACATCTACAACCCCACCATCGGCATCGCATACCACTTCTGATCCGCAGGTTGATCGGGCAGGTATCTTCGCTATCTACACAGCCCTCGATTCGTCGAGGGCTGTCGTTTTTTTATCGCCCGGAACTCCTGCGCGTCGCCTGTTCCTTCACCGCGGGCAGAATCTCCATCAGCCGCCGCTGCCGATACGCAAAGGTCTCCCGCATCTGCCCGGCTATCAGCAGCCGATCCATCATAGCGCCCAGCGGACCCAGCGGTAGCACGTATTCCACCGTGTCCATCACCGTCGTGCCGCTTTGCCCATCCCGCACCTCCGGCCTCATCGTGTGACGATGTCGCCAGTGCGCAAACGGCCCATGCGCCTGCACGTCTTCAAAGTGATCGAACCAGGCAAACTCCGTAATCACCGCCAGCCACTTCAAGCGCAGCGGTACGCTCACCAGCGGACGAAAGCTGATCAGCATCTCTGACCCTGCGCCTGCTGCGGTGCTTTGAAATCGCAGCGCCGGATCGGTTCGCAGCGGGCGCTCTGGTGGCGGCTGGATGCGTGAGCTTTCGATCCGAGCCTGCTGCCAGGGTGGCATCAGATACGGCAGATTCGCCGGGTTTGCAAAAAAAGCAAAGACCATCTCCACCGGGTAGGGCACCCACTGGCTCATCTCCAGTCGCTGCGGCATCGTCGTTTCCTTCCTGTTTCTCTTGTCCTCACTTCACTTGTTTCAGACTAACGCCGACGCAACCAAAAAGCGGGTCTCCGTCAGGAGACCCGCTTCATCCTCATGTCTTCACCCGGTCAGTTGGGCAACAGCACTGCATTGATTACGTGAATCACGCCATTCGACTGATACACGTTGGGGATGGTCACCGTCGCCATACCGCCCTTTTCGTCGGTCAGCATGATCTTGCCCTCCGCCATCGTCGCCGTCAGCGTGCCGCCGGAGACGGTCTTCAGCATCGCCTTGCCGTTTCCTTTCTTGATCTGCTTCATCAGGTCCTTGCTGCTCAGCCTGCCCGCCACCACGTGATAGGTCAGAATCTTCACAAGCTCGCCCTTGTTCTCCGGTTTCAGCAGCGTCTGCACGGTGCCCGCAGGCAGCTTGTCAAAGGCTTCGTTCGTTGGCGCAAAGACTGTGAACGGTCCAGCGCTCTCCAGCGTATCCACCAGCCCTGCAGCCTTCACCGCCGCCACAAGCGTTGTGTGGTCTTTCGAGTTCACCGCGTTCTGCACGATGTTTTTCGTGGGGAACATGGGCGCTCCGCCCACATTCGGATCCTTCTTCTGGGCATGGGCCACCGCTGCCGTCATGGCCAATGCCGCCGACAAAATCGTTGCAGTGAAAATTCCGTTCCTGCGTAACATGGTTGATCGTCCTCCGTGAATTTGAACTTCATTCACAGAACGCGCCACCTTCCGTTTTGGATGGGCGCGGCGCCGATTTCACCCTGGCGTCGCGGATCGCCACGGCTCGGCGGACACCAGTGTGCTCCGCCCGTTCAGCGTCGTCGTTCGCAGATGCCGCTCCCAATGCAGTAATTTGATAACAGGCACTTCACCATGCGCCTGTCCTTTTCCGTGTCGGGAATTCCCCGTACGCACCGCACGGAGACTGTCTTTCATCCGCCAGGAGCCTGCCTTCGTGCATTCGCATCGTAGCCAACCGAAGAACCGATGGCTCACCCTCATCGCCGTCTACAAGATTCTTCAGGCCTTGCTGCTCATCAGCGTTGGCTTTGGCGCGCTTCGACTCATGCACCGTGACATCGCCGACGTCTTCGCCAATCTCGTCACCGAGATGCGCTTTGACACCGACGGACGCCTCATCAGTTTTCTTCTCGACAAAGCCGCATCCGTCGACGATCCCATGCTGCGCCGCATCACCGCCTTTGTCTTTGTCTATGCCGCTCTGGGCCTTGTCGAAGGCATTGGTCTTCTGCTGGAAAAACTTTGGGCCGAGTACTTTACTGCCATCATCACAGCCTCGTTTCTCCCGCTGGAAATCGTCGAAATTCTGCATCGCGTCACCTGGTTTCGACTCGGCCTCTTTGCAGTCAACTTCGCTGTTTTCCTTTACCTGATCGGTCACATTGGCAAAACCGCAGCGCAGCGGCGCACTTCTCGCTCCATGCGTGAACCCGAGAAGTAAACACTATAGATTGTATTTATCCACATGGCTATCCATCAGGTAGATGGTTGCTGCCGCCTGTCGCTCCACAAACCGCCCAAACGCCATAAAAACCCCGCTATTTCAATAACTCAATTGCAGACCCGGAAAAAATCTTGTGGAATTGAGTGGAATTTTTTGGCAGAAAGTGGGATATTTTCTCTAGTTTCGCGTAAGATGAAGTTCAGTTTCAGGGCATCTTGGCACGCATCCATCCCCACTGAAACCGAGGTAGACAATGTTTCGCGGATCGTACGAGGCAAAAGTCGATGAAAAAGGCCGCTTCAAGCTGCCTGCTGGATTCATCAAGCTCATCCAGCAGAAGCAGTATGGTGCGGAGTTTTTCATCACCTCGTTCGACGGGCAGATCGGCGAAATCTGGCCGCTTCCCGAGTGGGAGAAAAAAGAAGCTGAATGGGCGCTCATCCCCGATGAATCACGCGAAAAGCAGCGCTTTCTCGATCAAGTCAACTTTTATGGCCAGCAGGTGGAGATCGACAGTCAGGATCGCCTGCTCGTTCCGCAACGGCTGCGCACGCGCGCCGAACTGGTCGGCGAGGTCGATATCCTCGGCGCCGGCCGCTTCATGAAGATTGCAAACCACCAGAAAATGCAGCGGCGCGTTGAGGCCGACGTGGCTCTGGCGGCGGATTCCCTCCCGGTGATCTCGATGGCCGACGCCATGGACTTCATGGCCGGGAAGGGCAAACAAAGTTGATCGACCCTCAGGGGGAGCGCATGTTGCCAAAGCGTCATGTGCCGGTTCTTACACAACAGGTTTTGGAGTATCTCGCTCCGCGCGCAGGCGGTGTTTATGTGGACTGCACGCTTGGGTTTGCGGGTCACGCCAGTGAAATTGCCCGTCGCATTGGTGCGCAGGGGCATTTAATCGGCTTTGATCGTGACCCACAGGCACTGACGCTGACTCAGGAAAGACTCGCCGCGCTGGCTCTCGATCTCGGCATGGAAATGCCCCGAATCACGCTCATCGGAGAGCCATTCAGCCGAATTGCGGTTCATTTTGCCCCTGGTTCGGTCGACGGTATCCTGGCGGACTTTGGCGTCAGCAGTATGCAGATCGATCAGCCCGAGCGAGGCTTCAGTTTTCAGGCGGAGGGACCGCTGGATATGCGTCAAGACACGCGCCAGTCCCTGACCGCCGAACAGGTGGTAAATGAGATGGACGAAAAAATTCTCGCCAATCTCATTTACGAATATGGAGAAGAGAGGAGGTCGTGGAGAATCGCCAGAGCTATTGTCCGGGCGCGTCCGATCGCTACCACCAGCCAGTTGGCCAGGGTAGTCGCCGGATGCGTCCCGACAATAAAAAGCGAGCGTATTCATCCCGCAACTCGCACCTTTCAGGCTCTCCGTATTTATGTGAATCGTGAGCTGGATGAGATTCGCGATCTGCTGCAAGCAGTTCCACAACTTCTCCGGCCCTCAGGAAGAATGGTGGCGATCAGTTTTCATTCGCTTGAAGACCGCATTGTCAAAGACGAGATGCGAGAGGGTGCAGCCAAGGGCATCTGGACGTTGTTGACCAGAAAGCCGGTCACTGCTGACGAGGAAGAAACTGTCACCAATCCCCGCGCACGCAGCGCAAAATTACGAGCCGCACAGCGGGCTGAGATTTCGTCCGGCGGCAACCAGCAGGACAGCAAAAGCAGGAAAAATTCATCACGGGAGCAAATCGTATGGCCAGCTATGTAGCCGAGTATTTTGGTGCCGGGCGCAGTGCTTCCCGGCAGATCGAAGAACACAATGCGCGGCTCTTCGCTGCCCAGCAGCGCCTGCGACGCGGACCCACCATTGAGGTCTTCTTTCCCCGACATATCGATAATTCCCGTCTAGTCAAAGCGCCAGACATGGTACGTCTGCGAGAAATGCGCCTCTTTACCGCTGCAAGTCTGGTCTTTTTCACGCTTGTCATGATTTACGGCTGGCAGCACTTCAGTTCGATTGAACTTGGTTATCATGTTGAAGCTCAGAAGCAGCAATTGGAGCAGCTTCGCGAAGAAAATCGTCAACTGCGTCTGACCCAGGCCGAGCTAGCCCAGCCCGAGCGCATCGATGCCTTGGCGCGCCAGATGGGGATGGACGTTGTTCGTCCGGATCAGGTTGTGCGTTTAGGTGACAGCGTTCCTGACGCGGCTCCGATCATGGCCCAGAGTGCTCCACCATTGCTCATCGCATCCGGCGGTCGCTGAGTTCTTCGTGTAATCCGCTCACCCCGACCACCAGGTGCAGAATTTCCATCGGAGCAACCGCAGTGCCGGAGAACAATCCACGCGCGAATCGTAGCCTGAACATCCGCAGCGCCGCTGCTCCGTTGCTGCGTCGTCGCTATTGGTTGATCTGTCTGGGGCTTCTGTTCTGGGTCGTGCTCATCTTCCTCCGCCTTTTCACCCTTCAGGTTGTTCGCCATCGAGAATTTGAAGAGCGTGCCGAGCGTCAACAACAGCATACTTTTGAGGTTGCACCTCGCCGCGGCGTACTCTATGACCGCAACCTGCATGAGTTGGCCACGACTGTCCTCAGTGATTCCATTTACGCCGTTCCCTCCGAACTGACCGACAAACCGGCCGTCGCGCACCAGCTTGCTGCTCTTGTCCACATCGATCCGGACGACGCATATACCTCAGAGAAGCAGATGCTTGCCCGCCTCAACGCTTCGCGGGGGTTTGCCTGGATCGCGCGCCGACTTTCCGCCGATCTCTCCGCCCGCGTCCGGGCCTTGAACCTCAAGGGCATTTACGTTCAAAAGGAATTTCAGCGCTCCTATCCGGACAGCCAGATGGCAGCGCAGGTGCTTGGTTACGTCGGCGTCGATGACAACGGTCTTGGCGGCCTGGAGCAGAAATACAACCCTCAACTCCACGGCCTGCCTGGACGCATGTACGCGGCTCTCGATGCGCGTCGTCGCGTCCTCGGTTCCACCGTCAAAGCGCCTGAATCCGGCGAAAACCTTGTCCTTACCCTCGACGAAAATATCCAATATATCGCTGAACGCGCACTCGATCGCGCCATGGATCGCACGCACGCCGACAACGGCACCGTTGTCGTTCAGGATGTGCACACTGGGCAGATTCTTGCTCTCGCCATCCGACCCACCTTCAATCCCAATCAGTTTCGCCATGCTACTTCCGCGCTGCTTCGCGACCACGCTGTCAGTGATGTGTACGAGCCTGGTTCCATCTTCAAGCTGGTTACCTACTCCGCCGCCATGGACCTGAAGGTCACGACACCGGACGAGATCATCGACTGCCAGGGCGGGCAGATGACCCTTGCCGGACGCGTCATCCACGACGACAAATCCGACCACTACGGCAAAATTCCCGTCCGCGAAGCGCTTGCTCACTCCAGCAACATAGCTGCCATCAAGACCGCGCTCAAGGTCGGCCAGAACCAGTTCTACCAATACATTCGCGCCTTCGGTTTTGGTCAGCGTTCCGGCGTCGAACTGCCCGGGGAAACACGTGGCCTGCTTCGTCCCGTCTCCAAATGGGGACCATCTTCGATTGGCTCCATCGCCATGGGGCAGGAGGTCGCTGTCACACCCGTGCAGCTTGTCACGATGGTCTCCACCATCGCCAACGGAGGTGTTTATCTGCCGCCACACATTGTGATTCAGGCGCATCCCGGACAGACTGGCGATCCGGAGAGCGGACTCAGTGCACACCCGGTTCGCTTCGGGGAAGATATGCCGGATCCGCTGCCCGCTGGCGCGCATCGGGTCATCTCCACACTGGCCGCCGCACAGATGCGCAGCATGATGCAAAGCGTCATTCTGGAAGGCACAGGACGCCCAGCACAGTTGAACGGATACTCCGCCGGAGGCAAAACGGGTACTGCGCAGAAGATCGATCCAGCAACGCATCGTTATTCCAAGACAATGCACTTTGCTTCTTTTGTCGGTTTTGCGCCTGTCAACACTCCAGTTATCTCTATCGCCATCGTCTTTGACGATCCGCGCGGCGCATACTACGGCACAGCAGTCGCAGCGCCCGTCTTTGCCGAGGTCGCGCAGCAGGTGCTGGAGTATCTCAACATCCCGCACGATCAGCCCGTTCATGCCGTGCATCCTGCTCCGCTGCTTGCCCATGACAGCGAGGTCGAACGAGAGCAGACAGGCGATCCTGATGCCTTGCTCCAGGCGATACAGGAATTGCCCGCAGATGATCCCCTTCGTCAGTCCGACTCAGCTTCTGCACATCTGCCTGAGTCTGCCGCAGCAGCCGATTCAGCGCCTTTACCTCAGACCGAGCACACCGCTACGATCACCGCTTCGTCATCTCTCGCTACGATCCCGGCACCGTCTGCCACGCTCGTCGTGATGCACACCGGAGCCACCATAGCTACGCCGTCTTTCGTCGGATTGCCGATGCGCACCGCCGTCGAGCGCGCCGCGCAAGCTGGCATTGTTCTGCACCTTAAAGGTAGAGGCATCGCACGCACGCAACAACCTGTCGCCGGTGTACCGCTTGATCCCGGTAGCACTGTCACCGTTAATTTCGCCCCGTAGAGCGTCGGTTGAAAAATCTGTACAGGAGCTTTGGTACAGACAAAACAAGCTCTAAACTAGCTTTGCAGATCACATATGCAAGAGTCATCCAATTCCTGGAGTGCCATCGCCGCCGAGATCACCGCGCTCGACCGTCGCGCACCGTCTGCTCCACGCATTACCGGCATCGAATATGATTCGCGCCGCGTGACTCCAGGATGCGTCTTCGTCGCCATGCGCGGCGAATCCACGGATGGCAACCGCTTTCTGCGCTCCGCCATCGATTCCGGTGCCGCGGCCATTCTCACAGATTCGCGCGAAGCATTCTCTCAGCTTGCTGTAACATCTCCGCAGCTTCCCTGCATTCTCGTCGCGCACGGACGCACGGCTCAGGCTCAGGCTGCGGCGGCTTTCTTTGGCCATCCGGAGCGGCAGTTGCACGCGACCAGCATCACCGGCACCAATGGCAAAACCACCACTGCATTTCTCACTGAATCTCTGCTGCGTGCTGATGCACGCAAGACGGCGATGATTGGCACCATCGAATACCACATCGCCGACGAAATTTTTCCATCACCGCACACCACGCCTGAATCCCGTGACCTCTTCGAGTACATGAGAGATGGCGTCAACCGCGGCGCCACCGAACTGGTGACCGAGGTCTCCAGCCATGCGCTCGATCAGGGCCGTGTCGCAGGCATTCCCTTCGACGTCGCCGTTTTTACCAATCTCACTCAGGATCACCTCGACTATCACGGCACCATGGACGCCTATCGCGCCGCCAAGACACTGCTCTTCGACGGTACGCGATACCCCACGCCTCGCGTCGCCATCGTGAATGCCGATGATCCAGAGTCAGCTCATTTTGCCCGCGCCGCCATCCGTGCGGGTGCGCAGCTTTCTTTTTACGGCCTCGATCACGGCGACTGGTGCGCGCGCAACATCGACTTCACTTCTGCAGGCGCGCGTTTTCAGCTTCAATCGCCTTTTGGCGTCGAACTCGTCGAGTCGCCTCTGCTGGGCGAGGTCAACGTCCTCAATCTGCTCGCCGCCCTCGCCGCTGCCTCGGCGCGCGGCGTCGATTTCGACAGGCTGCTTGCTTCCATTCCGTCACTGCGTCCCGTCCCTGGACGTTTTGAGCCGGTCCGTTGCGGACAGCCGTTCACTGTCCTCGTCGATTATGCGCATACAGACGACGCGCTACGCAATCTGCTGCCGATTGCGCGCCGCGCTGCGACGACAGGTCGCGTTCTGACGCTCTTTGGCTGCGGCGGAGACCGCGACCGCAGCAAGCGTCCGCGCATGGGACGCGTCGCAGGCGAGGGAAGTGATCTTGTCATCCTCACCAGCGATAATCCCCGCTCGGAAGACCCTCAGGCGATCTTGCGCGAAGTGCTCCCTGGACTGGAATCCACTGGTACGCCGTTTCTCGTTGAGCCGGATCGCGCTCGCGCCATCGCTCTCGCCATTGCTCAGGCGCATCCTGGCGATGTCGTCGTGCTCGCGGGCAAAGGACATGAGAAAATCCAGATTCTGAGCGATGACGTGATACCGTTTGACGATGTGGAGATAGCCCGCTCCGCATTGCGTTCTCAGGGTTGGAGTGGTCAGAAATGAAGCTTGCATTGGCTGAGGTCGCTCTCGCCTGCGGCGCGCGTCTGGAAGCGCCGATCGCAGCCGCTGGTGCAGGCTCATTCCAGGCTCATGGCTACTCCATCGACTCCCGCACGCTGGCTCCTGGCGATCTGTTTTTTGCCGTGCGAGGAGAACGTCATGACGGCCATGATTTTCTCGCTTCTGCTCTCGATTCCGGCGCGGTGGGTGCTGTCGTCTCTGTCTCCCGTCTTTCGCAGTTGCCGGATCGCGCTCTGGCTGCGCCGCTGCTTATCGTCGAGGACCCGCTTGTCGCGCTTCAGGCTGTGGCCGCGCATGTTCGTCGCTCCTGGGGACATCGCTTGATTGGCATCACGGGCAGCGCCGGTAAAACCTCGACGAAGGACGCCGTCGCCGCTGCGCTTGGCGCTCGTTTCCGTGTGCTCAAGACGCAGGGCAATCTGAACAATGGCTTCGGCCTGCCGCTGCAATTGCTCCAGTTGGAGCCGGAGCATGAGATTGCCGTGCTGGAGATGGGGATGAACCACGCCGGGGAAATCGCTCAGCTTGCCCGTATCGCTGCGCCAGACTGGGGTCTGGTCACCAATGTCGGAATGGCCCACATCCAAAATTTCCCTGAAGGTCAGGACGGCATCGCCCGCGCCAAATACGAACTCATCGCCGCGCTCCCCGCCTCCGGCATCGCGTTTCTCAACTGCGCCGATCCCTACGTAAGCCAGTTCGGACGCGACTTTGCCGGCAAGGTCGTCTATTTCGGCGACGGTCCCTGTGCCGACCCAGCGCTCAGTGCCGTCAAAGAGCGCAATGACGGCCTCGACATGCGCTTCTCTCTTCATGGCAAGGAAGAGCACCTTGCGCTTCGGTTACCGGGTCGCCATCAGGCTGTCAATGCTATGGCCGCCATCGCCGTCGCCACGGAAGCCGGTGTGCCGCTGGATCGCGCTTTGGAAGCTCTTGCAGCGCTCATGCCTGCCGATCGTCGCGGCCAGCTTGAAATTGTCCACGGCGTCACTGTTCTCAACGACAGTTACAACTCTAATCCTGAAGCACTGCGCTCCATGATCGCCACGCTTGCCGCGCGTTCACTGCCTCATCCAGATGCCCGCCGCATTCTTATCACTGGCGAGATGCTGGAACTGGGTGACTATGCACCCGATGCGCACACAGCCTGCGGACTGGCCGCTGCACAGGCCGAGATTGACATCGTCGTTGGCGTCCGCGGCAACGCGGTGCATCTGGTACGCGCCGCTGCTGAAGCCGGAGCGATGGCCGTCTTTTTGACCGATGCAGTGGCTGCTGGAGAATGGATGCGCCGCCATCTTCGTCCAGGCGACCAGGTTCTGCTCAAGGCTTCACGAGGCGTCCGGCTGGAGGCAGCGCTGAGTGCTTTTTCCACGCAATCGGACAGATAGCGCACGCACATTCCGGTCGGCGATACAATCATTTTCGATCTCTCATGCACCCTGGAGGCCGCTTGCTTTATTGGCTGCTGTACGAAAAGCTCTTCCCGTACTTTCACCCGTTCCGTATCTTTCGGTACCTTACTTTTCGCACTGCCTTCGCTTCGCTCACGGCACTGCTCATCGCGCTGCTTATCGGCCCATTTGTCATTGAAAAACTCCGTGAGTTTCAGATCGGCCAATTCATCCGCGAAGAAGGTCCTGAGTCGCATCGGCAGAAATCCGGCACACCCACTATGGGTGGCGTGCTCATCGCCATCGCCATCCTGCTGCCCACCGTGCTGTGGTCCGATCTCGCCAATCCCTTCGTATGGATCGTAGTCCTTTCGACGCTTGCCTTTGGTGCCATCGGCTTTGCCGACGACTACATCAAAGTCGTCAAGCGTCGCAATCTCGGCTTGCGCGCTCGTGCCAAAACTTTGCTCCAGGTCGCCGTCTCCTGCGCCATTGCCATCGCACTTGTTGTTCTGGAACAATTCAGGATTTTTTCCACCCGGATGACGGTGCCGTTTGTGAAAAGCTGGCATCCCACCATGACATGGCGATGGCTCGGCTCCGTCTCTCACCTCGGCTGGCTTGCCTTTCTGCCTTTTGTCGCCTTTGTCGTGCTCGTGCTCGTCGGCTCGTCCAACGCGGTCAACCTCACCGACGGCCTCGACGGCCTGGCCATCGGCTGCACCATCATCTCCGCCGGCGCACTCACTGTGCTCACATACGTTAGCGGCCATGTCGTCTTCGCCGACTATCTCGAACTCCAGCGCATGCCCCTCGTCGGCGAATTGACCGTCTTCTGCGGCGCAATGGTTGGTGCCTCCATCGGATTCCTTTGGTATAACGCCCACCCTGCTGAAATCTTCATGGGCGACGTCGGCTCACTTGCACTGGGCGGCGCCATCGCCACCGTTGCCGTCATTATTCGTCAGGAGCTGCTGCTGCCCTTCATCGGCGGTATTTTCGTCCTCGAAGCGCTCTCCGTCATGCTTCAGGTCGGCAGTTACAAACTGCGCAAAAAACGCATCTTCAGGATGGCTCCGTTGCATCATCACTTCGAGCTTCTGGGCTGGAAGGAATCCAAAGTTATCGCCCGTTTCTGGATCGCCGCACTGGTCTTCGCGCTCTTTGCCCTCACCACGCTCAAGCTCCGATAGGCATTTTCGCTCATTTCGCCGCGCATCGCCCGGTTACCGCGCACGCTACTGACGCAAACCCGGTCCTGGTGAAACAATGGTCCAGTCAACGCTTCTGGAGTTCGGCATGGAGTTGAAGAACAAACGCATTCTCGTCGTCGGCATGGGCCGTTCCGGTCTGGCCGCTGCCAGATTCCTGCGCCTTCGCGGCGCGCAGGTCACCATCTCCGATGCGCGCAGCGCCGCCGCTCTTGCCAATGAAATTCCCGCGCTTGTCGAGGCCGGAATCATGGTCGAGGCGGGCGGTCACGGCCTGCTCACCTTCCGCCGTCAGGACCTGATCGTCGTTAGTCCTGGAGTTCCGCTCGACACGCCTGAGCTGGTCCAGAGCCGCGCATTCGGATTGCCCATCATCGGCGAACTGGAGCTGGCTGCGCACTTCCTGCGTGGCAGCATCCTTGCCATCACCGGCTCCAACGGCAAAACCACCACCACTACTCTTGTCGGCGAAATCCTCGCCGCTTCCGGCGCGCCCACGCATGTCGGCGGCAACATCGGCGTCCCTGTCGTCGAACTCATCGACGTCGCCACTCCGCAGAGCTGGTCGGTTCTCGAAGTATCCAGCTTCCAGCTTGAAACCGTCCTGCACTTCCATCCGCAAATTGCCGTCATCCTCAACATCACGCCGGACCATCTCGACCGTCACGGCACCTTTGAAAACTACGCGCTGGCCAAGGAGCGCATCTTCCACGCTCAGACCGTCGAAGACAGCCTCATCCTCAACGCTGAGAATCCACGCGCTGCAGCCTGCGCCGAGCGCGCGTCTTCCACTATCTGGTGGTTTTCGCTCATCCGACCCGTTGCGCGCGGAGCCTGGGTGGCCGACGAGCGCATTCACTTCCGCACCGCTCCTGACACGCCCATCGAAACCGTTTTGCCTGTAGCCGAGATTCCCCTCAAAGGCGCGCACAACGTCGAAAACGTACTCGCCGCTGTCTGTGCCGCGCGGCTTGCTGGCGTTCCCGCCGCCATCATCGCCCAGGTCGTTCGCGGCTTCCGCGCCGTCGAGCATCGCATCGAGTTCGTCGCGCGACACAACGGCGTCGAGTACTACAACGACTCCAAGGCCACCAACGTCGATGCCGCCGCCAAAGCCATTGCAGCTTTTCCCGCGGGCGTTCACCTCATTCTCGGCGGCAAGGACAAAAACTCCACGTACTCCGATCTGGAGCCGTTGCTGCGCGAGCGTGTCCGCGCCGTTTACACCATCGGTGCGGCCGCCGCCAAAATCGAATCCCAGCTTCGCGGCATTCTGCCGCTGCACTCCTGCGAAACCCTGCCGAACGCTGTCGCCGCAGCCTCGGCCGCCGCACTTCCCGGCGAAATCGTCCTGCTCTCGCCTGCCTGTTCCAGCTTCGATCAGTTTACCAACTACGAGGAGCGCGGGCGCCTCTTCAAGCGGACAGTCCATCAACTCACCTCGCTCGCAGCCATCGGCAATGCAACTTCCGGCGCACTTGCGGAGACTGTGCGCTGATGGCTCGCCGCGTCGGTGTGGACAAGTGGCTCTTCTTCGTCACGCTCACCCTTGTCGTCGTCGGGCTGGCCATGGTTTTTTCCGCCTCCGCCGTCGTCGCTGAGGCGCGTTACGGCTCGCCTTACGCCTTCCTCGGCAAGCAGGCGGGCTGGGCCTTGCTCGGCGTTCTGGCCATGTTCGTCACCATGCGCTACGACTATCGCCACTACAACTCCCGTTTCTTCATCGCGGGCGTTTACGCCGTCACCGTCCTGCTGCTGCTTGTCGTCTTCGCCATGCACGGCTCTCACGCAACCCATCGCTGGATTCGCTTCGGCGGCTTCTTCACCTTCCAGCCGTCGGAGATCGCCAAGCCGGTTCTCGCGCTGTATCTCGCCTGGTTCCTGCACACCCGCCTCCACGCCATGCGGGACTTTCGCCACACCATCGCGCCTGCGCTCGTGCCTGCGATGGTGCTCACCGGACTTGTCGTCAAGGAGCCGGATCTCGGCACTGCGCTCGTTCTCTTCGCCACCACTTGCATGGTGCTCGTGCTTGCAGGCATGGAGTGGAAATATCTTCTCGGCACCTTTGCCGCGGTCGCCCCGGTCATCGTCGGACTGCTTCTTCTGGTCCCCTGGCGGCGCGCGCGCATGATGGTCTTCCTCAATCCGGAGGCCGATCCGCAGGGCGCAGGCTTCCACATCAACCAGAGCCTCATCGCCGTCGGCACCGGCGGATGGACCGGGCGCGGTTATATGGAAGGTGTCCAGAAGCTCTTCTACCTGCCTGAGCCGCACACCGACTTTATCTTCGCCAATATCGCCGAAGAACTCGGCTTCCTTGGAGCCGCCCTGATCGTGGCGCTCTTCATCCTGCTCGGCTGGCGCGGTCTCCGCGCCGTCTTTCTGCTTCAGGACCCTTTCGCGCGCCTGCTCGCCTTCGGCATCACCGTCACCATTCTCATCCAGGCTTTTTTCAACATCAGCGTCGTCATCGCTCTGCTACCCACCAAAGGCATTCCGCTTCCCTTCATCTCCTCCGGCGGCACTTCGCTTTGCATCATGCTCGCGAGCATCGGCATCCTGCTCAACCTCACGCGAGAAATCGACGGATGACCGCTCCCATCGCTCGTCCGCGCATCCTCGTCGTCGGCGGTGGCACCGGCGGACACATCATTCCTGCTCTTGCCGTTGCCCGCGAACTCGTCGCTTGCGCCCATGCAGAAATTCTTTTTGTAGGCACCGGTCGCGGGCTGGAATCACGCCTCGTTCCGGAAGCCGGTTACCCGCTTCAGCTTGTCCCTGCTGGCCCGCTCAACCAGGTCTCGCTGGCTACACGACTGCGCACCGCCTCGCAGCTTCCGTTGGCGCTCTTTCGCTGCATCCGTATCCTGCGCGATTTCCGTCCGCACGCCGTCCTCGGCGTCGGCGGTTACGCTTCTGGTCCGGGTATGGCGGCTGCGCTTCTGCTCGGCGTGCCTACCCTGGCCTTTGAGCCAAACGCCGTCCCCGGACTCACCAACCGCCTCGTCGGACGCTTTGTTTCCGCTGCGGCCGTCAATTTTCCGCCCGCCGCGCGATGGTTCCGACATGCTGAGGTCACCGGCATCCCCGTCCGGCCCGAATTCTTCTCCATCCCGCCACTCGATGCAGCGCCGACGCATGACCCTGCGCAGCCGCTTCACCTGCTCGTCTTCGGCGGCTCGCAGGGCGCGCGTATCCTCAACTCCCTTCTGCCGCCGCTCGTCCCCGCCCTGCTGCGGGAGTTTCCTGCGCTCACCGTGCTCCACCAGGCAGGCGCGCGTCATGCTGAAGCCACACGCGCGGCTTATGCTCAAGCCTGCGACGCTGCGGAAACCACTCCTGCCCGCTGGCGCGTCGAGCCGTTCCTCGACAATATGGCCGACTGTTTTCAGCGTGCCCATCTGGTGCTCGCGCGCAGCGGGGCCTCCACCGTTGCCGAACTCGCAGCCGCCGGTCGCCCGGCACTTCTTGTGCCCTTTGCCGCCGCTGCGGACAATCACCAGCAGCGCAACGCCGAGGTCATGCAGCAGGCTGGTGCCGCTGCTTTGCTGACCGAAACCGAGCTGCGCCAACAGCCTGCGTTGTTGCTGAAAACTCTTCGCGACCTCTTTGCCGATCGCGATCACCTCGCTGCAATGGGCAATTCCGCCCGTGCTCTGGCCCATCCCCAGGCCGCCGCGCAAATTGCTGAACGCCTCCTGGCCCTTGCGAGACTACGGTAGAGCGTTTTCGCTCCCAGTGCTTGCAATCGAAATTCTTTCGGTGCGGCTTTTCCTCAATGAAAAGCCACACGAACAACTGCCTGTCTGTATAGACTTTGAGCGAAAACGCTCCAGGATATCCCTCTGTGCGCAGAAAAATCGGGAGCAGCTTCAGCCGCTCCCGATCGATTGCCCGCTAGTCCTGGTGACCCGGTTCAAGAATTTACCGATGGCCGCCGCCTCCGAAGTGACCACCGCCACCGCCGAAGTGTCCGCCACCGAAGCCGCCACCCATGTGGCCGCCGCCAAATCCACCGAAGTGCGAAGATCCACCGCCGAAGTGAGAGACGCCGCCAAAATGGGAAGCGCCACCGAATCGGTTGCCGCCGTATCCGCCTCCATATGTCGATCGCCCATATCCTCCGCCAAAGCTACGGTAGCCGCTGCTGCCACCGTAGCCGCCGCGCGCCATCTGCTGGCTGGACACGCTTCGTCCGCTCAGGCCGCCGCCATAGGTGGGGCGAAATCCGCTCGCGCTTCCTGTCGATCGAGAACCATTGCTGCCGCTGTATCCTGGCCGTGCTCCGCTCACTCCGTTGCCCGGCGTTACATGCGGCGCTCCACCCTGCGCAATCGTGTTTCGTCCGCCGTATGAGCCGCGGTTTCCATAGCCGATGCCCGGGCGTCCGCCGTAGCCATACCGACCGCGATCACCCATACCATAACGCCCATCGCCGTAGCGTCCGTAACCGTAGCGCCCGTAGCCGCCATATCCCCAGCCGCCGTAGCCCCAGCCGCCATAACCCCAGCCCGGATAGCCCCATCCATACCAGGGTCCGATTCCGATGAACGCTCCACCGGCAAACCAGTCATCGCCGTAGTAGCCATACGGCGCGCAGGAATAAGGGAAAAACTGGTAAAAACCGTAATCGCACATTGGCGGTGCATACGCATATGGTACCGGTGCCAGAACCGGTCCAAATCCAATCCCTACAAAGACATTCGCCTTCGCCGGTATCATCGTCGCCACGGCCAGAACCAAAGTCGCGCCCAGTATCCGAATCGTTCTCATGGGAACCTCCTGGAGAATCTCCAAACCCTTGTCGGTTCTGAGCGGAGCAACCTACGTTTCTCCTGAATCTCCTGCGCTTTTCAGCGCCTCTGATCGTATCGACCAGTCTTCTACAGAATAGTTGCGCTTGCCACTCTGAAATTCAACTCTTTTCTGTCTGCGCCCCTTTGCTTGTTCATCGCATCGCAACTTATTGTTTGATGCCGCTCACCGCTTCGCCGACCATTTCCCCGGCAAACTCCCCGCTTCAGCCCCGTATATGAGGCTTTATCCCGCTTCCATCAACCCATAGCGCCGCTGCCAGCTTTGTTTCAGGTGCTCCCACACGCGGCGTCGTTCCGTCTCTGTCACCTCCGGATCGGGAGCCGACACAAAGCACGTCGCCTCCTGCTTGGCCACTTCCAGCAACTCCTTGTCCCGGATCAGGTTGACCACGCGAAAGCCCGGCAAACCCGCTTGCCGCGTCCCGAAAAACTCGCCCGGCCCACGCATCTTCAGGTCCAGTTCCGCCAGCTCAAATCCATTCTGCGTCGCCACCATCGCCTCCAGCCTTTGCTCCGCTTCAGCCGAAACGCGTTCACCCGTCATCAGAATGCAATAGCTCTTCGCGTTTCCACGGCCCACGCGCCCGCGCAACTGATGCAGTTGCGCCAGCCCAAATCGCTCCGCATGATCCACTACCATCACGGTTGCGTTCGGAACATCTACGCCGACCTCCACCACTGTCGTCGCCACCAGCACGTCGGTCTCTCCGCGCTGAAATCGTCGCATGACCACCTCTTTTTCGTCCGCATCGAGACGGCCATGCAGCAGTCCCACGCGTAGTTCTGAAAACGGCCCAGCCCGCAACTGCTCAAACATCTCCGTCGCTGAACGCAGCTCCATCCGCGCCTTCGGTCCCGCCTTTGCCGCAACCTTGGCCGCTGCTTTTTCCGCTGTAAACAACGTCGCAGGACGCCCGCGCCTCGGCTTCGCTACTTCGACGGTCTTCGCAGGCAAGTTCTCCCCTGCTTCATCCTGCGCAAAGTCCAGCTCCTGCTGGTCGTCCTTCGTTCCTTCGATGACCGGATAGACGATGTACGCCTGCCTGCCGGACGTCACCTGCGCGCGCACAAACTCCCACACCTCGCCCGCGCGCTCCGCCTCCATGCGCCGCGTTGCAATCGGCGTCCTTCCCGGCGGCAGGTCGTCCAGCACGCTCGTGTCCAGGTCGCCATAGAGCGTCAGCGCCAGCGTCCGCGGAATCGGCGTCGCCGTCATCACCAGCACGTCCGGTTCGGCCTCGTTTGGCTTTTTCATCAGCCGGAAGCGCTGCATCACGCCAAAACGATGCTGCTCGTCCACCACCACCAACCCGAGCCGGGCAAATTCCACGTTCTCCTCGATCAGCGCATGCGTTCCGATCACCAGTTGCACCTCGCCCTGCTCCATTTGCCGGCGGAGAACGCGTTTTGCGTCGGCGTCTACCGATCCGGTTAGCAGCGCAATTCGATACTTCTGCCGCCCCAGCAGCTTGCGCGCCGCCAGATAATGCTGCGTCGCCAGAATCTCCGTCGGAGCCATCAGCGCCGTCTGGTAGCCGTTTTCCATCGCCACCACCATCGCCTGCAGCGCCACGATCGTCTTGCCCGATCCCACGTCCCCCTGCAGCAGGCGCCGCATCGGATGCGCCTCGCGCATATCCGCCACAATCTCGCCCAGTGCGCGTTTCTGCGCCGCCGTCGGATGAAATGGCAGAATCGCCCGAATCGCCTCGCGCGCCGCATCCGTCGTGCGAAAGGCGATGCCGCGCTGCTCCCGGCCGCGGCGGCGCTTTAGCTCCAGCCCCAGCTCCAGATAGAACAGCTCCTCGAAGATCAGTCGCCGCTGCGCTGCCGTCTGCGCCGCCTCCAGCGCGTCGGTCGCCGTACCCTCCGGCGGAAAGTGCGCCTCCGCCAACGCCTGCTCGCGTCCGGGAAATCCCAGCCGCTCCAGCATCGCCTCAGGCAGGCACTCCGGCACGTTGCCGCGAATCCCTTCCAGCAATTGAAAGATCACCTTCCGCTGCCAGCGTGAAGCAAGCTGCGCGCCGCCCAGCGACTCATACACCGGCGTAATTCGGCCCACCTCCAGCAGCCGCGTCATGTCGTCGCTGCCTGCCTCCGGCAGCAACTCAAACTGCGGCTGAATCATCTTCAGGTTGCGCGTGGAGCGCGAGGCCTCGATGCGTCCAAAGAGCGCGATCGTCTGGCCGACGCGCAGACGCCCCTGCAGATAGCCGCCGTTGAACCACATGCACTTGATCGTGAAAGCGCCCTGCCCTAGCGCAATCTCGAAGATTGGCTGCCGCTTCGTTCGCACCAGTCCCGCGCTGCGAATCTCTCCGATTACCGACGCGGTTTCGCCCGCCTTCAGCTCATCCAGCGCGCGCGGATGCTGACGGTCCTCATAGCGAAACGGCAGGTGATACAGCAGGTCCTCCGCCGTGCGGATTCCCTTCGCTTCCAGCAGCGTCGCCACACGCGGACCCACGCCGCGCACATACATCACAGAAGTATCTAGGGAAGCCACACATCGGATGCTACAACCCACGGCATATCGCTCGCCACTGCCGCACTCACTCCAACCGCTTCCGCACCAGTTCCACTACTCCAAAGCCAATCACCGCCGCCACCAGCCCAATCACCAGATTTTCCGGCGTCATCACATCCCGCATCGCCCACGCCAGCCTGTGCCCGCGCTGCTCGCCGGATCGCGAGAATTCTCCCATCAGCAGGTTCGCATAAAACAGAAACAGGATGAACCCAATCTCCACCGCTCCCCGCGCCCACACCTTGCTCACCCGCTTCATTTCCTTATGCTATCCTTGGCTCACTCTAAATCTAAAGCCTGGAGCCGCTGCATGCCGGTTGTTGAACTCTCCGCTGTCACCAAGGCATATCAGGATAAAGTCGCCGTCAACCAGTTAAGCTTCCGCATCGAGCCAGGTCAGATGTTCGGTCTCCTCGGACCCAACGGCTCCGGCAAAACAAGCTCCATCCGCATGATGATCGGCATCACCGCGCCAGACTCCGGCTCCATCACGCTCTTCGACCAGCCATTCTCCCGCAGCAGCCTCACACGTGTCGGGTACCTCCCGGAAGAGCGCGGGCTTTACAAAAAGATGAAAGTCCTCGATCAGCTCATCTTCATGGGCAGCCTCCGCGGTCTTTCCGCCGAAGAAGCACAAAAGCGCGCCATCGCCTGGGCCAAAAAACTCGACATTGCCCACTCCATCCTCAAGAAAACCGAGGAGCTTTCCAAGGGCATGCAGCAGAAAATTCAGTTCATCTCCGCTCTCATCCACGAGCCGGAACTTATCATCATGGATGAGCCGTTCAGCGGCCTCGATCCGGTCAACGCGACCCTTCTTCAGGACACGCTTCTGGAGCAGAAAACGCAGGGAAAAACCATTCTCTTCTCCACGCACCGCATGGATCAGGTGGAAAAACTCTGTGACTCCATCGCGCTCATCCATCAGGGCAATCTCGTCCTCTCCGGCCGCGTCCGCGAGATCAAAAGCCGCTACAAACGGGATCGCGTCATCGTCGAATTTCAAGGCGATGACAGCTTCCTTCGCAGTCCGGAGATCGCTCAGGCCAAAAACTACTCCGGGCACGCCGAGATTCAACTCAAAGAGGACGGCGACGCTCAGAAGTTGCTTGTGGAGGCCGTCTCCAAAGCCACGATCTACCGCTTCGAGTTGATGGAGCCTTCGCTCGAAGAGATTTTCATCCAGACCGTCGGAGGCAAAGTCGATGCGTAATATCCTGCTGATTGCCCAGCGCGAATACAAGGAGCAGGTCCGCGGCAGGACCTTCCTCATCACCACCATTCTGCTGCCCGCCGTCTTTGCCGGCGTCTTCTATCTTTCGTTCCTCTCCGGCAAACACTCGGGCACTGACAAACACATCGCCATCGCCTGTTCCGATCCCGCGCTCGCCGCTGAAATTCGCACAGAGATTCTCTCCGACACCGACGCCCACTCCACCGTCGATCTCTTCACGGCGGAGATGCCCGGCATGCTCATGGACTCCGACCGCAGCAAACTGGTCTCCGAGGTGGACAGCAAAGCCATCGACGGCTTCTTCTGGGTCGACGTCCCTGCCACAGGCCCCATTCAGGCTACGTATGAAGCTCAGACCGCTGGCGATTTCGTCACCAGCGAGCGCCTCCAATCCGCGCTCAACCACGCCCTCCTGCGCGGTCGCCTTGTCGAGCACGGCATCTCCGCTGCGGCCGCGGATTCCCTCCTCAAAATCGTCAAAGTCGATACCCGGCAGATCAAAAACGGCAAGGAAGTGACCAGCAACGCCGTCTCCAGCTTTTACTCCGCATACATCATGGCCTTGCTGCTCACCATGACCACCATGATCTACGGCCTCAACGTTGGACGCTCGGTTATCCAGGAGAAGACTTCGCGCATCTTCGAGGTCATGCTGGCTACCGTCAAGGCCGGCGACATGCTCACTGGCAAACTCATTGGCATCGGCGCCGTCGGCCTCACGCAGATTCTCATCTGGATCGCCGCCGGTGCCATCTTCGCCGGTTCTGCACTTGGTGCGCAGTACCTCAGCGGCAATCTTCAGATTCACATCTCCCTGCTCCAGATTGTCCTCTTCGGCGTTTATTTCCTGCTTGGCTACACCCTCAACTCCGCGCTCTTTGCCGGTCTTGGAGCTACGCTTGAAACTGAACAGGAACTTCAGCAGTATTCTCCGCTTGCCGCTTTGCCCGTCTGGCTCAGCTTCAGCATGATCTTGCTCATCTCCACCAACCCCAACTCCATTTGGGTCGTCGCAGCATCGCTTTTCCCGCCCTGCACGCCCATCGTTATGTTCCTGCGCATGGGTTCACAGATGCCGCCGCTCTGGCAGATCGGAGCCTCCATCGCGCTCATGCTCCTTGCCATCTGGGCGGTCCTCTGGTTTTCCACGCGCCTTTACCGCATCGGTATCCTGATGTACGGCAAGCGCGCCACGTTACCGGAGATGATGCGCTGGCTTCGCTATAGCTGACCGCTCACTCGATCGGATACGCAACGCACTACAAGTCCTATCCCGCCGCGGGTACAATCCAATTTGTGCCCCGGCGTTCCTCCAGCCCTTTCACCCTCGGTCAGCGCATTCTGCTGGCCATCGTGCCGCCGCTCGTCTGGCTCCTGCTTCACTCGCTCGGTCGCACCTGGAGATTTGAAGTCATCGCGGACGAAGGCGTCACACCTGCCTTTCACGGCTTCACTCCAGGCCGCGAAATCTACTGCTTCTGGCACCAGTGTGTTCTGGCCTGTGCCTACTACTACCGCAGCACACAGGCCACCATCGTCATCAGCCAGAGCTTCGATGGCGAACTCATCACGCGCGTCCTCGCGCTCTTCGGCTACTCCGCCGTGCGCGGCTCTAGTTCGCGCGGCGGTGCACAGGCTCTGCTGGGCTTGCAACACGTTCTCGAAGCAGGCCGCCCAGCCATCTTCACCGCCGACGGCCCGCGCGGTCCCGTCTACCGCGCCAAATCCGGCCCCATCCACTTAGCGCGAATCACTGACGCGCCCGTCGGCTGTTTTCATCTACAGCCTCAGCGCTGCTGGACCCTCCACTCCTGGGATCGCTTCCAGATTCCTCGCCCATTTACCCGCATCGTCGTCAGTTGGGGTCCGTGGCTGATCGTTCCCTCCGATGACGACCTTCCTGTCAGTGAATTCACCGCCTCCGTCGCCGAAGAC
>JAJZHE010000215.1 GCA_021804655.1 Acidobacteriota bacterium | reverse complement strand
GCAAGCCGACGACCCCGGCCTGGGACAATGCGAATGGGATCGAAGCAGCCGTGGCGATTGCAAAAAAGGCGGACGTTGCAGTGCTGGCGCTGGGGGAAAGCGCAATCGGGATGACCGGCGAGGCCACGAGCCGCGCGCACCTGAGCCTGCCCGGCGACCAGGAGAAGTTGCTGGAAGCGGTGGCGGCGACAGGCAAGCCGGTGGTGCTGGTGATGTTCACGGGGCGGCCGAGCGAGATTCCGTGGGCGGCCGAACACATTCCGGCGATTGTGCAGGCGTGGTTCCCTGGCATTGAAGGGGGCGATGCGGTGGCGGATATTCTGTTTGGCGATGTGAACCCGAGCGCGAAAGCGACGGTGAGTTTTCCGCGTGCTGTGGGGCAGGAGCCGCTCTATTACGCGCAGCTTCCAACCGGCCGCCCGGCACATGGCGATCTGAACCACTTTCCGACGGACAGTGCGCAGAAATATCTGTCGCGCTACCTGGACGTGAATAACTCGGCGCAGTTTCCGTTTGGCTGGGGATTGAGTTATACGAGCTTCCGCTTCAGCCGGCCGACGCTGAGCCAGCCGGAGGTGAGCGTGAGTGCGCTGAAGCCGGGCGATGGGGCGAAGGTGAATGTGAGCTTCACGGTGACGAATACGGGTTCGCGCGCAGGCACGGAGATTGCGCAGCTTTATCTGCGCAACACGGCGGCTTCAGTGGAGCAGCCGGTGCGGGAGCTGAAAGGCTTTGCACGCGTGACGCTGCAGCCGGGGGAAAGCAAGACAGTGACGCTTCCGCTGGGCTTCGACGAGCTGAGCTTCTGGAACGCGCAAAGCAAGCAGGTGGTGGAGCCGACGACCTACAAAGTCTTTGTGGGAGACAGTTCGCTGGCGGATCTTTCGACGAGCCTGGTGGTGCGGTGAACTGCTGTGCGCTGGCTCAGGCCGGGGGTTCTTCGATGCGGATTTCGCGGTTGCCCTTGACGTGGCTGAGAGTCTGACGGATGCCGCTGGGCCAGCGAATTTCAATGGTCTGGACTTCGGTTTCGGCACCCAGGCCAAAGTGAGCGCGTTTGTCGCTGGAGGAGCAATAGCTGCCTGCGGTGGAAACGGTCCACCATTGCGAGCCAGAGGCAGTGGTGAGCTTGATGACGGCTCCGATGGCGTCGCGGTTGCTTTTGTGTCCGACGAGATAGAGCCTGATCCAGTGGTGGGTGGTCTCGGTTTCGTTGCGCAGCAGATAGGCGGGGCCATCGTTGGTGGTGACGACGACATCGAGTCGTCCATCGTTGTCAAAGTCGCCACAGGCCAGGCCGCGACCGACCCATTGCTGATGAAAGACTTCGCCGGAATCTTTGGAAACATCTTCGAACTTGCCGTTGCCGAGATTGCGCAGCAGCATCATCGACTCTCGATAGCGTAACTGGGGAAAGGTAAGTTCGATGTTATCGATGACATGTCCCTGGGTAACAAGAATATCCTTCCATCCGTCGTTGTCATAGTCGAGAAAACGCACGCCCCAGCCGGAGTGAAGCAGTGTGGCTCCGCCGACCCCGGAGAGATAGCTGGCATAGGTGAAGGAGCCATCGCCGTTGTTCTGGTAGAGCGCGTATTTCTGATTGGCGAGGTTGGTGACGATCAGATCGGGCCGTCCATCGTTGTCGTAGTCCTGAAAATCGGTGCCCATGCCGGCGTAGGTGTTGCCCATGCCATCGACGGCGATCTCGGCGAGCAGGCCGACGTCCTCAAAGGTTCCGTCGCCTTTGTTGTGATAGAGAAACTCGGTCATGGAGTCGTTGGCGACGAAGAGATCGATGTGGCCGTCGCCGTCGTAATCGGCAGCGGAGATGCCAAGCCCTTTGCCGGGAAGCGCGATGCCGGTCTTAGCGGAGACTTCAGTGAAGCGTCCGTTGCCCTCATTGTGAAAGACGAGCGGGGTTGCGGTGGGAAAGAGATCGGGATGGCAGTAACTGCGGAAGCCGTCGCGATGCTCACCGCACCAGATGTCGGGGAAGTCCCACTTCATGTAGCGAAGGACGACGAGATCGAGCAGCCCGTCGTTGTCGAGATCGACCCAGAGCGCGCTTGTGCTCCAACCGCTGCCGCCGGTGCCACTGGCTTCGGTGACGTCGGTGAAGGTGCCATCTCCATTGTTGTGGTAGAGACGGTTGCCGCCGTAGCCGGTGACGTAAATGTCCTGGAATCCATCGTTGTCGTAGTCACCAATGGCGACGCCCATGTCGTATCCGATGCCCTGCAGTCCGGCTTTTTCGGTCACGTCTTCAAAGCTGCCATCGGCGCGCTGATGATAGAGGCGATTCCAGTACTCGGGGCCGGTTTTGCGGGGGATGGTGCCGGGGGGAGTGGGGTCGGCGAGCGGCGCGCCGTTGACGAAGAAAATGTCGAGCCTGCCGTCGTTGTCGTAGTCGAAGAGAGCAACGCCGGAACCCATCGTCTCCGGGAGATATTTTTGCGTAGTGTGGGAGGCTTTGCCGAGGAAGGAGACGCCACGCGCCCGAGTGACGTCGACAAATGTTGCGGGAGAAATGTTTTTGGCGGGAGCAGCCGGCGCACTCTGGGCAGCCAATGCTTGTGCAAAGGCTTTCATCTCTGCTTGCGAACTGGCAAGCGTGCCCAGCGCTGCGACGGACTTCAGAAAATTTCGACGATGCATTCTAGATGACCTCCAGCGGTATGCATGGTGTTGAGCGGCTCGGCAGAATTCCCGCTGGTTATACAGCGCAAAGGGTGACGGCCTGTCGCAGGCTGGTGAGCGGGTCGGCAAGGGGAAGAAATTCATGCGCGACATAGCCTTGAAACGGCGTGTCTGCAATCGCTCGCATGACGCCATCCCATTGCACTTCCTGGCGGTCGTTCAACTCATGACGGCCGGGTACGCCGCCGGTGTGAAAGTGGCCGATGAAGGCGATGTTCTGCTGGATGGTTGTGATCAGGTCGCCCTCCATGATCTGCATGTGGTAGACATCGTAGAGCAATTTGATGAGCGGTGAATCAACCTCGCGGATGACCTCGACCCCCCATGCCGTGTGGTCGGCCATGTAGCCGGGGTGGTTGACCCGGCTGTTGAGCAGTTCCATGCACAGCATGACGCCGGAGTCTTCGATGAGAGGTTTGAGGCGCTTGAGTCCGGCGATGGTGTTGCGCAGGCCGTCCTCGTCGGAGAGGCCGTCGCGGTTGCCGGAGAAGGTGATGACGCGCTGGACGCCGGCCTTGCGGGCAAGCGGCAGATTTTTGCGCAGTCCGGCCTCGATGGCAGCATGATTTTCGACGCGATTGAGGCCACGCGCTATCTCGCCGGCGTCGGCGTAACCCATGGTGCAGGTGAGTCCGAAGCGCTGCGGGATGGTGTACTCGGCGGGCTGGAGCAGATCGATGCCGA
>JAJZHE010000214.1 GCA_021804655.1 Acidobacteriota bacterium | reverse complement strand
AGTCAGGCAAGTTACTTGTTCCGGATATGCGATCCTACGATGCGAATCTCGTCTCGATCAGCCCCGGAGATGTTCCGTTGGATGTAACTCTGGATAACGATCAAATTACCGTGCGACCGCAGGATCGATCCGGCGTTGTGGTGAAATTTCCCATGCAGATCAGCCACGGAGCGCTGGTAAAGATAGTGGATGCAGAGGGCAAGCCGATCGATGTCGGCAGCACAGTCACGCTGCACTCAACCGGGATCATGTTTCCCGCGGGCTACGATGGGGATGTCTATATGAAAAATCTGGGGACGAAGAACGAGATCAGCGTGGAACTGGAAAAAGGCGGACGCTGTTCGGCGACCTTCATCTATCACCCGGTGCCAGGGCAGATTCCAATGATCGGTCCGGTGACGTGTGCAGGAGACGGGCAATGATGCGACGAAGCGTAAAAATTCTGTTGGCTGCGTGGATATCTCTCTCGATGGCATCCGCATTCGGCGCCAACTGCACGGTGAAAGCTACCGGAGTCAATTTTGGAAATTACACTACGGCAATTCGTAAAGTTGTAGGAACATTAACCGTAACATGCACGAAGAATCATAGTTATTCCATTGCTTTGAATCAGGGCCATGGACCCGGCGCGACGGTAACGAATCGCAGCATGACCAGCGGGGTGAATGTGCTTGGATATGGACTCTACTCCGACGCGGCACGGACGGTGAACTGGGGCGACAGCGCGGGAACGAACTGGGTGAGCGGAACCGGGACCGGAAGGGCGCAAAAACACAATATCTATGCTGAGATTCCTGCGAACGAATTTTCCAATGTTGCAGCTTACGCCGACACAATTACCGCTTCCGTCGAGGGATTCGGTTTCCGAACTGCAACTGCCAGCTTTGCGGTGAAAGCAAATATGCTAGCCCACTGTGTCATCTCCGCTTCGCCGCTTGTCTTTGGTAACTACACAGGAACCGTAAACAACGCTACGACGACCATCGATGTGACATGCACAAACAATACAAGTTATACGATTGGGCTGAACCAGGGCAGTAGCTCCGGCGCGACGGTGACGAAGCGCGCGATGACCGGACCGGGCGGAGCGTTGTTGAGGTATGCGCTCGACTCCGATGCGGCACACACGGTGAACTGGGGCAACACCGCCGCCACCAACTGGGTCTCCGGAGCAGGAGATGGGTTGCAGCAGCCGCTGACCGTCTATGGGCAGATTCCCGCCGGACAATTTCCCGCGCCGGGCAGCTATAAGGACACGGTGAGGGCATTGATTACTTATTGAGCGTCGTCGCGCTTGCACCGAGTGGTAGGCGAGACAGGGATCGAACCTGTAACCTACGGCTTAGAAGGCCGTTGCTCTATCCAATTGAGCTACTCGCCCGCGGGTGACATCCCTATTGTAATCCGCCGCTTGTTTCTGCCGTGTCTTCGGCATCCGGATCGGCCGTGCAAACGACCGCAACAGCATGGTGCAAAGCTGGAATCAGTGCCTCCGCGGCCTGTGCTGTCGTGGGTCCGCAGGCGCTTGCATAGAGCGCGATTCCGATGCCGGATTGCTGCTGCTCAAAGGCTTGCCGCAGGACAATCTCGACGCGCGCGCCGGGGCATCGGATCGACTGGAATGCGGCCACGGCAGCGCGTGCCCAGCTTTCGGCTGCCAACAGATTGCTCCAGCGCGTGACGGGCTGCGGAAGCAGGTCGAGTGAGCAGTTTGCGGAGGTGTGATGGGTGCCTGGCTGAGCATCAAACTCGTAGGGATCGACTGGCTCATCGCTGCGCCAGAAATCGCATTTGGTGGGCAGAAAGCGACTCTTTGCGCTGAGGATGTTTTCCATCGCCTGGCCCAGCGCGGGAAAATTCAGCACTTCATCCAGAAGTGCGATGCGCTTCCGGTCCTGCGCAATGTCGATCCATCCGGGCCAGCCTGTTTCGATTACTGCCGCATCGCCGCCGATCTCTACGCTCCAGTCAGCTTCCATTGGTTTGCCTCGCGCGGTCGGCAGACAGCACAAAATCCGTCACGGTCTTTTCCGCCCAATGCCGATGGAAGTTGGCGTTCGATTGGCGACGCGCCAGAAACGCGCAGTGGCCACCTCGTGGAGTCTCAAACAGGCGCACGGCAGGGTTGGCCAGCAGCGTTTCGCGTGTATCGGCACGCATGCGGATGAAGGGATCGTCGAGCGCGTTCAGGATGAGCGTGGGGATGCGGATGGTCTGGACGCAGCGCGCGCTGGAGGCGCGAAAGTAGTAGTCGTCGGCGCTGGTAAATCCGTTGTGCGGCGCGACGATGGCGTCGTCGAAGTCGCGGATGGAGCGAATCGGCGGAAGCCCTGCAAGCGAGTAGTGCTCGGGAAAAAGCTGTGCCTTGCGGCGGAAACGCTCTATCAGACGCACCAGGAAATGCCGCTCATAGGCGCGATTGGCTGGCTCATGCAGAGCATCGGCACTCTCCGCCAGATCGGTGACCGGACTGACGGTCGCCGCTGCGATGAGCCACTCCGGAGTTTTCTCGGCAAGTTCGCCGGCCAGTTTCAGCACCAGGTTTCCGCCCATCGAGTAGCCGATCATGGCGATGCGCGTGAGCGTGTACTTCTGCTGGAAGTGGTGGAGCACAGCGCCAGCGTCGTCCGAGCGCGCAGAGTGATAGAGCGTCGGCGTCCAGTCATCGGTGCCGCCACAGTTGCGCATATTCATGCGGATGACACTGCAACCGGCACGCAAGGCAAGAGCCGTGATCCCGCGGACGTATCCGGAGTCCGAGGAGCCTTCAAGGCCATGGACCAGCAGCAAGGTCAACCGGTCGGCAAGCAGGTCCCCAGTGAGCGGATCACGCTGCCAGTGGCAATGGCAGAGGACGCGGCTGTTGTCGGCTGCGTCCACCACGACGGACTCGGACTCCGGCTGTGCTGCAAGCGGAGGCCGTCGCCAGAAGTTGCCGAGCATGGTCTGCGCATGGCCGCCACTGAGATATGGGATGGGGTGGTAAGGGGTCAGCCAGAGATCGTCGGTTGGCCGCTCTGGTGGGTAAGCTGTCACTGGAGGAGGGTCACAGGGGATGAGGTTGCCGGGAAGAGATTTCGCTTGTGGGGCGGCTAGTGGGGATCGAACCCACGACATCCTGAGCCACAGTCAGGCGTTCTGCCGCTGAACTATAGCCGCCGTAATCACTTTGTCGATTGTACCATCGGCTGCGGTGCGCGAGAGCGTGGATGGGCGGCGGCGAATGAGGAAAACGCTGCACCATTGCTGCGCTCTCACGATACAATCAGAAGAGAGCCGCGCGACGCCGGTCGCAGCAGCTTTTCACCTGTCGGGGCGTAGCGCAGTCTGGTAGCGCATCTGCTTTGGGAGCAGAGGGTCGGGGGTTCGAATCCCTCCGCCCCGACCA
>JAJZHE010000213.1 GCA_021804655.1 Acidobacteriota bacterium | reverse complement strand
TTTCTGCCTCATCTGGATGAAGGCGCGCTATGGGTGCGCGGAACGCTGGCGCAAAGCGCAGGACAGGATGAAGGCGTGAGTGTGGCAAACCGCGCGCGCGTGATCCTGTGCTCCTTTCCGGAAACGACGGTGTGTACAAGCCAGACGGGGCGCCCGGATGACGGGACGGATCATACGGGATTTTTCAACATCGAATACTTCGTGGGGTTGAAGCCGAAGGAACAGTGGAGGCCAATCTTTCATCAGAACAAAGACGATCTGATCGCCTCCATGAACAAACAACTGGAGCAATCGCTTCCCGGCGTGGTCTGGGGATTTTCTCAGCCGATTGAAGACAACATGGAAGAGGCCGTGAGCGGCGTGAAAGGCGAACTGGCCACCAAGATCTATGGACCCGATCTGCATCAACTGGAAGACGTAGCAACTCAGGTGGCAGGCGTGATGCGCAACGTGCGGGGCATCACGGACCTGGGAGTTTTTCAGGTGACGGGGCAGCCGGACCTCGATATTACGGTCGACCGACAGAAAGCGGCACGATTTCAAATCAATGTCGCCGATATTCAGGACGCAGTGCAGACGGCTGTGGGCGGAAATGCGCTGACACAGGTCCTGCGCGGAGAACAAAGCTATAACCTGACGCTGCGTTATCTGCCGCAGTATCGCAACACACGCGAGGCGATCGACAAGATTCTGCTGCTTTCGCCGACGGGTGAACGCGTTCCGCTGTCACAACTCTGCACCATCCACGAGGCGGACGAAGGGTCGGAGATTTACCGCGAAAACAACGAGCGCTATGTCGCCATCAAGTACAGCGTGCGTGGCCGTGCGCTGGGCGACGCGGTGAAGGAAGCGATCCAGAAAGTGAATACCGGAGTTTCGCTGCCTCGTGGATACCACATCGGATGGGAGGGTGAGTATCAAAGCGAAGTACGCGCAGAGGCACGCATGCTGATTATTGTGCCGATCACGGTGCTGCTGATCTTCATCATTCTGTATTCAATGTATGGATCGTTCAAGTGGGCGATTCTGATCCTGATGAACGTAGCGATGGCGCGCGTGGGCGGACTGCTGGCGCTGCTGGTGACGCATACCAATTTCAGTGTCTCTTCCGGCGTTGGATTTCTGGCGCTCTTCGGAGTCTCTGTGCAGACCGGCGTCATCATGCTGGAGTACATCAATCAACTGCGCGCTCGCCGCAAAGGCATGGAAGAAGATGGGCAAAACACCATCGTCGAAGCGGCCGTCGAGGGCGCTGTGCTGCGCCTGCGCCCGATCATGATGACGATGCTGGTGGCGACACTGGGGCTGCTGCCGGCAGCCATGTCGCACGGCATTGGCTCCGACTCGCAGCGTCCGTTTGCCATTGTGATTGTGGGCGGACTGATCTCCGATCTGGTGCTGAGCATCTTCCTGCTGCCCACGCTCTATGTCTGGATGGCGCGCGATACGGACTCCTTGCCCAAGGTGGATACGTCTCAGGAGTTCTGATCTCCGCCGGCACCAACAGCAGAGCCTCGCCGCGCGCGAGGCTCTGCTACTCTTCGCGCAGAATCTCCAGCGGCCGCAGGCCCAGAATGCGATGGCTGGCGATCCAGCCCGTCGCTGTGGCAAGCACAGCAGTGGCAAGAATGGCTGTCGCAGTTGCGCTCCACTCCATGTGCCAGTGAATCTGCATGCGCTGGACCAGGACGCGCGTGAGCAGATTGGCAAAGCTGACACCGACCAGCGCAGAGAGCGTGCCGAGCACACAGTATTCGACCGAGTAGACGGCGATGATCGTGCGCCGCGTGGCTCCAAGGGTCTTCAACACGACCGTCTCACGCGTGCGGCGGAAGCGCGTGCTGGCAACGGACGAAGCCAGGATGACGAGGCCGGCGAAGATGGAAAATCCCGCGAGAAAACGAATGACGAAGGTGATCTGACGGACGACGGATTCGATGCGACTGAGCACATCGGCCAGGTTAACGACGGTCACCGTGGGATAGGTTACGAAGAGAGCGCGCTCAATCTGCGGGATGCGCGCCGGATCGACGCGAACCGCACCGTACCAGACGGCGGGTTCCTCCTTGAGCAGCGCCGATGGAAGCAGGAATCCGCTGCGCGCGGCGATGTGCTGCTCATCGGCGCGGAAGAGCGCAACGACGGTGAGATGGCGCGTCTGCGCACCGATTTCCACATCGACGACGGAGCCGACTACGACGTGAATGCGATCTGCAATGCTTTTGCTCATCGCCATCGACAATGCGTCGGGACTGCTCCACCACTGGCCGGCCACGAGCTTGTCGCCGCTGGGAATGCTGTCATCCCAACTGAGCGTCGCGCTCTCCAGCATGCGCCGCGGAAAGTGTTCCTGGCGCATCTGGTCCACGGAGTGCCCGTTGATGGCGAGGAATCGACCGGTGACGACAGGCAGCAGTTCCAGCGACTGACTGACTCCCGTCTGCTGGTGAAAAAACTGCGTGATGGCTGGAATCTGCTGCTGGGTCATATCGATGAGGAAGAGATTGGGCAGCGTGGGCGCGGCAGACTGTTGAATCTCCGTGAGCACCTGGCTTTGCATCAGGAAGACCGAGAGGATGAGCATGACGCCTGTGCCCAGAGCAGCCAGTACTGCGGCCGATTGGTTTCCTGGGCGATAGAGATTTGCCAGACCCAGGCGCACGGCTTGCGGCAGACGCAGGCGAATGCGGTTGAGCAGCGCGCGCAACAGGCGCAGAAAGCCCGCGGAGACGGCAAGCAGAACCAGCAGAATGGCAATCAAAGCGAAGGCGAAATCCCGCGCTACCGCAGGAGAATCCGTCAGCCAGAAGGCGATCAGCGCAAGTCCAACGACCGTGACGACCGAGGCAGCCAGTTGCACGCGACGCGCCAGCACCCAACGCAACAGGCCCCGCCCTTCGTCGGCCTCGGAAGCAGCGACCGCGCGCCGCAAAACGAGAATCGGACGTATCTTGCGCACATCGAGCAACGGCGGCAGGCAAAACAGAAGCGTCGTCAGAATGCCTGTGCTGAAGCCGGCCACAGCCGAGCGCCATGGCATCGCAAACTGCGCATGTACGGGCAGCAGCGAGCCAAAGGCAAGCGGAAGCGCGGCCATCACCAGCAACCCTGCGAAGACACCAAGCAGCGCACCCGTAAGCCCCAGACCGAGTGTTTGCAGGAGGAAGATGCGCAGCAGATCGGAAGAGTCCGCGCCGAGAGATTTGAAAATAGCAAGCACTTCAACGCGCTGGCCCAGGTGAGCGTGCATGGACATGGCGACGCCAATCGCGCCCAGCACCATGGCGACCAGACAGATGAGACTGAGGATGGCCGTGGAGCTATCCAGCCCCTCGGTCAGCGCTGGATTGCCCTCTCGAAAATCAGTGACCTGCGCCTGCGGCAGGATGGACTCCAGACGCTTGCGCACCGCTGCCACCT
>JAJZHE010000066.1 GCA_021804655.1 Acidobacteriota bacterium | reverse complement strand
GATGCGGTGAGCCATGGACTGACCAGCGTGCAGGATTTCTCCACATGGCAGGATTTTTTGAATTACGAGCAACTGGAGCGCGCCGGCAAGCTGCGGGTGCGCATCAGCGAGTGGCTGCCGTTTGTCGATCCGCTGCCCGTCCTGGTGGAGCATCGCGCGCACCACGACGCCAGCGATCCGATGCTGCACACCGGAATGCTGAAGGGCTTCATGGACGGCTCACTGGGTTCGCGGACTGCGGCGATGGAACAGCCCTACAGCGACGAGGCGGGCAACAGCGGGCTGGCGCGGTTTACCCAGCAGAATTTGAACGCGATGGCTGTGGAGCGGGCACGGGCGGGATTTCAGATTGGTTTCCACGCTATTGGAGATCGCGCGGCGGCGATGGCGCTGACCGCCTTCAGCCAGCCGATTGGCGGCGGAAAGCTGGTGGCAACCGGGCATCGCGACCGCGTGGAACATGCGCAGGTGGTCGATCCCGCCGATGTGGCGCGCTTCAAGGCGCTGGGTGTGATTGCGTCCATGCAGCCGAATCATCTGTTGACGGATATGAACTGGGCGATGGCGCGGCTGGGACCGCAGCGCGCGGCTAATTCTTATGGGTGGAAGACATTTCTGGACGCGGGCGTGCCGGTCGCCTTTGGCACGGATTACCCGGTGGAGCCGATTACGCCGTTTCGCGGCATCTATTGCGCGGTGACGCGGATGAATGAGGCAGGAACGAAGAGCTGGTATCCGCAGAATGCGCTGACGCGCGCGCAGGCGCTTTATGCCTATACGCAGGGATCGGCGTACGCGGAGTTTGCCGAGCAGCGCAAGGGGCGGCTGGAACCGGGATTTGAGGCCGACTTCATCCTGCTGGATCGCGACCTGACGACGGTTCCGGCCAAGGCGATTCTGGGCACGCGCGTGCTGGAGACGGTGGTGGGCGGCAAGACCGTCTATGCCGCAGCCTATGCGGCGGCCGCGCAATGAGGAGAATGCAGTCGAGTTGAGAGTTCGCGCATATCTGCTGATGCTCTTCGTCGTCGCGGTGTGGGGCGCAACCTTTGTCGTCGTCAAGGATGCGCTGGCCGATGCTTCGCCGCTGGCCTTCAACCTGGTGCGCATGACGCTGGCCTTTGTCGCGCTGGCGGTGGTCTATCGCCGTCACTGGCGGCGGATTGGCAGACGCGAGCTTGCCGCCGGCTCTGTGATCGGCTTTTTTCTGGCGATGGGCTACCAGTTTCAGACCGCCGGGCTGGCGCGGACGACGCCTTCGAAGTCAGCGCTGATTACCGGAATGGTCGTGGTGCTGGTGCCGCTGTTTTCCGCAGTGAAGGCGCTGCGACCGCGCGGGGCACGCGTGCCGGGATGGAATGCGTTTGCGGGCGCAACGCTGGGTTTTGCTGGAATTCTGCTGCTGACGGTGCCGATGGCGCAGGGGAGCGTACGGTTCGACTTCACCAGCGTGAACCTGGGCGATGTGCTCAGCCTGGGCTGTGCGATTGGATTTGCCTTTCATTGCCTGGCGCTGGGGCATCTGTCGCCCAGGTTCGATTTCCAGCAGCTTGCGCTGTTGCAGATTGGCTTTTGCGCCGTGTTCATGGCTGCGTCCACGCCGCTGCTGGAACATCCTTTCCTGCACTGGACGATGCGGCTGAGCGTTGCGCTGCTGGTGGCTGCGCTGCTGGCGACGGCGGCGGCGTTTTCCATCCAGAGCTGGGTGCAGTCGGTGTTGCCGGCCACGCATACGGCGCTGATTCTCACGCTGGAGCCGGTCTTTGCCGTGCTGACGGCGGTGCTGTTCTATGGCGAACGGCTGAGCCTGCGCACGCTGAGCGGGGCGGTGCTGATTCTGAGCGGGATTGCGCTCACCGAACTGGTGACGACGACTCCGGCCGGCGGCGCGCATGAGGCATCCGGATGTTGATGGGACAAATTCGCAGAAAAAGAACGCCGCAGACAACACGGTTGGGGCAATGGTGCGTCTGGTTAAAGAGAGACGTGGGAATGCTCACTGACTATACTAGTGGTGCGGAGGGGTGCCGCGCGTGCGGTTGCCCTGAAATCTGCATCCAAGCAATTGTTGCGCGGAAGCGGAACAGAACAGGGAATCCAACCCGGAATCCGAGGTAGAACGATCTATGTCAGCTTTCATTGAGCGGCTACGCAAGCGCCGCCTTTCTATGACTTTCGCGGCGCTGGCCGCGGTTTCGGCCATTGTGCTGATGGCGTCGTATGCGGCGCATGGCGTGCATGGCCAAAGCAAGCAGAACGACAGCGCCGATGCAACGCCGCTGAAGGTGCCCGATACGACGGTGGCCCCCAACAATTTTGTGAAGATCGCCAAGGAAGTCGGCCCGGCGGTGGTGAACATCGATACGCGCACGCTGCCCAAGCAGGCGCGGGCTGGACGACGGGGCATGCCGGGCAATCCGCATGGACAGATGAATCCCGCGAATCCGGACGACGGGGACCAGGGCGACGGCGGCGACGGGCAGGGTCCGGACCAGAACTTCCAGGATTTCTTCAACCGCTTCTTTGGCGGTCAGGCGCCGGGCGGACCGGGCGGCCAGGGGGATCAGGCACAGGAGCGGGATGCGCTTGGATCGGGCTTTATTGTCGATCCCAAGGGATATATTGTGACCAACAACCACGTGGTGGATGGGGCGGACGAGATTTATGTGAAGCTCTCGACCGATCCGGACACGACCGACCCGGGCCGCAAGGCGCGCGTGATCGGCGTGGACAAGGCGACCGATCTTGCCGTCATCAAGATTGACACCGACAAGCCACTGCCGACCGTGAAGCTGGGCAACAGCGACAACGCGGCCGTGGGCGAGTGGGTGATTGCGATTGGCAGCCCCTTTGCGCTCTCCAAGACCGTGACGGCAGGCATCATCTCGGCCAAGAACCGGACGATCGAGCCGGGTGCAAGCGGACAGTTCCAGCACTTCATCCAGACCGACGCGGCGATCAACCCGGGCAACTCCGGCGGGCCGCTGGTGAATATGAATGGCGAGGTGATTGGCGTGAATACGGCGATCTTCACGCAGTCGTCGGGCTATCAGGGGATCGGCTTTGCCATGCCCTCGAACACGGTAGCGCAGGTCTACAACGACCTGATCTCGCCCAGCCACAAGGTGGTGCGCGGATCGATTGGCATCAGCTTCCGCGAGGGGCTGTCGTCGGCAGTCGGTCGCGTCTATGGATTCAGCCACGGCGTGCTGGTGCAGGAGGTGAGGCCGGGTGGACCCGCGGATAAAGCGGGCATCAAGCCGCGCGACATCATCGTGAGCATCGACGGTCGCGAGGTGAAGAACGGCGACGACCTGGTGGCCGACATCGCCGGCAGACGCCCGGGAACGACCGTCCGGCTGGGCTATGTGCGCGACGGCAAGCAGATGACGGCAACCGTTGTGGTGGGTGATCGGGACAAGATTTTTGCCGATCAACTGGGTGAAAACGACCAGGCTCCCAACGACAACGGAGTCAGCTCAGAGGCTAAGCTCGGCGTGGCAGTGCGCGAAGTGAGCCCACAGATGGCGGACAAGATGGGCACCGGCGGAATGCTGATCGTCTCAGTGAAGCCGGGCAGCTTTGCCGAGCAGCAGGGACTGGCGCCAGGACTGGCGATAACGCGCATCAACAAACAGCCCGTGGCGACGCGGTCGCAGTTCGACAGCGTGGTCGCCGGGTTGCACTCCGGCCAGGATGTGGTCTTTGAGGTGATGGATCCGAAGCACCCCGAAGACGGCATCAATGTGCTGGGCGGAACGCTGCCGTAATCACGCGTCCGGAGACCGGATGCAGCAAAATGAAGAGGACGGCTTGCGGGCCGTCCTCTTCGTTTTTGCGCTCTGTTTTCACATTGATCCGACATCGGCGAGGACAAGAAGTCGGGAAGCGGCAGGCGAAGATAAGCGAGCTTCTGCTTGCCCGAGTGGGAAACGTGTCCTAAACTAAGACGGAAGCGGCGCAGGCCGCTATTCCATGAGCCGAGGCAGAGGCCCGCATGAAGTTTCGTTTCTGGCAAGCGTTGTTTGCGCTGGGTGCGCTGAGTAGTCTCTGCCTGAGCGCGGCGGCGTCCGGAGCGAAGATTCATCGCGCGCCCACGGCGCACCACTCGAAAAAGAGTCATGCCAGGCGCAAGGCCGTCTCCCATCGTATGCACGGGCAGCAGTCGATTGCACCAGAGCGGGCGACACAGATTCAGCAGGCGCTGATTCGCGAACACTATCTGACCGGCGATCCAAGCGGGCAGTGGGATACGGCGACGCAGGCGGCGATGGTCAAGTTCCAGGCTGACAATGGCTGGCAGACCAAGCTGGCACCGGATTCACGCGCGCTCATCAAGCTGGGTCTGGGACCGGATCACTCCGGCGCAACGAACGCCAGCATCCACTCCGCGGCATTGCCTGGCGCCGACCCTTCGGTAGATGGCGACGCCGGGTTCATCGCCGCCTCCGGCATCAGCCACTGAGGCTGGAGCATTTTCGCTCATCGTCTGTCCATGCGGACAATCGCTCGTGTGGCATTTCTTTGAGAAAAGCCACGCCGCTAAGGCATTTTCCGGAATACTGTGAACTTTCCGAAGTTCGTGAGGGTGGATTTTTCCTGAGGAAAAATCCAATCCGCAGAATGGTTTTGGTTTACACCTTTCCGGAAAATGCTTTAGGGTTTCGACGGCAAGCACCGGAAGCGAAGATGCTCCAGCCTCAAAGGCAGCTTAAAATCGTCTCCGGGAGATTGGCTTCCGATGCTTCCATGGCGTCGAAGAGCGGGTCGCTCGTGATTCGAATGGGAGAGCTGCCGCAGCGAACAAGCCGCATCCAGGGCCAGCGCACGCGCATGATGCGCGCGAGCGCGACCTGCTCCACTTCCGAGAGCGTCTCATCGTAGACGGCAGCATCGAAGTACTGCGCCTCGGAGTCCAACTCGGCGTGACAGATCGACTCGGCGTGCGTGACCGTGAAGCCGGCAGAGTGCAGCAGGCTGATTTTCCGATCCAGTGCAGTGGAGGGCGATCCAACCACAAGAAGCGAGATAGTCTTCGTACGAAGACGATTTTGGGCTGCTCGTGCGCACATGGCTTTCATTATCATCGCTGGTTTCAAGCCTGTGCGCGATCCCCGGGCGCGATTCGCTTTAAGGGGATGAAAGCAAATCGGGCTGAATGGTGATCAGCGTGGAATCGGATGCGGTTTCGGACGGAAGATGCTGGGTCTGGAGATGCTGGGCCTGGAAATACTGATGAATCGCGGTCGCTGTGTCCGTCGGCACCACGGCCCGCAGGGATTCAACCGTGGCCTGGCGAACCTCCTGCAAGCTGCCAAAGTGCGTGAGCAGCCGCTGACGCGTGCGCGCGCCGACGCCGGGAATGGACAACAACTCGGAGTCGCGGTCGCGCATCGCGCGGCGCTTGCGGTGGTAGCCGATGGCAAAGCGATGACTCTCGTCGCGGATGCGCTGGATGAGATGGAGCACCGGCGAGCGGCGATCCAGCACGATCGGTTCATCCTCCTGGCCGTGCAGATAAAGCACCTCTTCGCGTTTGGCGATGGAGGCCAGCGGCTGCGTGGCCAGTCCCAGCGCGGCCAGAGCCTCGGCTGCGGCATGAAGCTGCCCCAGGCCGCCATCGATGAGCACGAGCGAAGGCATGGGCGCAGACTCCGCCTGGAGGCGGCTGTAGCGACGGCTGACGACCTCGTGAATCGAAGCAAAATCATCGACGCCGGTGACGGTGCGAATCTGAAATTTGCGATAATCGGATTTCTTCATCGCGCCCTCTTCCCAGACGACCATCGAAGCCACGGTCTCCGCGCCCTGAATGTGGGAGATGTCGAAGCACTCGATGCGGCGCGGCAGCTCCGGCAACATGAGGAGGTCGGCCAGCGACTCCTGAACCGCCTGACGCGAAGGCTCGAGCACACGGAATCGCTGGACGAAAGACTGCTTGGCGTTCTGGCTGGCCAGGTCGATGAGCGAACGTTTTTCGCCGCGCAGCGGAGCCGCAATCTCCACGCGGTGACCGGACTGCTCACGCAACAGCGTGGCCAGCGTCTCGCGATCCGCAAAGTTGACGGGCAACAGGATGGACCGCGGCACGTATCGCTGGTCGATGTAGAGCTGCTTGACGAGCGCGGCGAAGAAACCGGCAGCGTCAAAAAAAGCTGCGCCATCCTCGCGGCATTCTTCCGCAGCGATCGCGCTTTCCGGGGCATCGGCTGACTCATCCACGGATGCAAATTGTGGCAGCTCTTCCCAGAAAAATTCGCGCCGGTCGACGATCTTTCCACTGCGAATGTGGAAGAGATTGACGGCGAGCAGTCCGTCCTCGACGTGGTAGCCGAAGACATCCTGATCCTCATCGGAGGCCGAGGCGATGCGCTGCTTTTCCTGCAACTGGCGGATGGTGGCAATCTGGTCGCGCAGGCGGGCAGCCAGTTCAAACTGCTCGGCCTGCGCCGCGTCCATCATGCGCGCAGTCAACAGCCGCTCCAGCTCGTCGCTGCGGCCCTCCAGAAAAAGCTGCACATCGCGCACCGCGGCGGCGTACTCCGGCGGCGTGGTCAGTCCCTCGACGCAGGGGCCAAGGCAGCGATGGATGTAGTACTGCAAACATGCGCGGGGATGGTAGCGGTTGAGATCGACTTTGCAACTGGGAATCAGAAAGCAGCGATGGATGAGATCGACGACGCGCCAGGCCAGGCTGCCGGGAAAATAGGGTCCGAAATACGCTGCTCCATCCTTGCGCAGGCGGCGCGTGACGAAGACCTTGGGATAGCGGTCGCCGAGCGTGAGCTTCACGTAGGGGTAGGTTTTGTCGTCGCGCAGCAGAATGTTGAAGCGCGGCTTGCGCTGCTTGATGAGGTTGTTTTCGAGCGCGAGCGCTTCCTGCTCGTTGGCCACCAGAATGTAGTCCAGATCGACGGCTTCGCGCATGAGCGTGCCGGTCTTTGCGTTGGCCTGGTTTGCCTCCAGCAGATAACTGCGCACGCGCGCGCGGAGATTCCGCGCCTTGCCCACATAAATGATTTTGCCGTCGGCATCCTTGTAGAGATAGACCCCAGGATCGGTCGGCAGGGTACGGATTTTCTCGTAGAGGTCCATGGCAGAAACCGAGTTCTGTGAAGATGGGGCTGCGCGTGCGCTACTCCCGATTTCCAGTGTATGCGCGGAGAGGCTGCGGAGTTGCATTTCGAGCCTGCCGACACTGGCCTGGGATAGAGAGCAAGGCGCTTGCGAGGCAGGCAAGAATTACGCGATGCGGTAAAAATTACTCGACCGCAGGCCCGGCAGAGCCGGTGAAGAATTCCGATGTGATTGATTCCAATGGTTTTTCTGGAAGATTCGATTTGGCAACGAGCTTGCATTCCTATCAAGCGTTCGTGAAGAAGCATACCGGGGACCGGGGAGTCGGCTCCTGGCAGAAAAGAGGACACCATGAGGATTCGACCGATTCACATTGCAGTTTCCGCTTGCGCCTTGCTGAGCGTCACTGGATGCGCGACCAAGAAATACGTACGCAACCAGACCGCGCCGATTATCCAGCAGACGGATCAGCTTGACCAGAAGACGGCGGAAAACAATCGAGCCATCCACGATGTGGACAACCGCGCGCAGGCTGGCATCAGCAAAGCGCAGCAGGCTGCCGACGCTGCCGGGCAGAGCGCGAATGCGGCGCAGCAGTCGGCAGGCAACGCGACGGATGCGGCGAACAACGCAGTGCATCGCGCCGACTCACTGGCCGGGGCTGTGGCAGGACTGGACAGCTACAAACAGGTGAGCGACGTGACGGTGACGTTTGGTTTCGACAAATCCACCCTGCAGGCGAGCGACCGCGCTCAACTGGACGCATTTGCCGCGAAGCTGAATGGCGCGAGCAACTACATTCTGGAAGTGACGGGCGGCACGGACTCGACCGGCAATGCGCAGTATAACTACCAGTTGAGCCAGCGCCGCGCCGATGCCGTGGTCCAGTATCTGGCGTCGAAGTATCAGATTTCGCCGCGCCGATTTTATCTGATCGGCATTGGCGAGGACAAAGCCGTCGGTGACAACCACACACGCGCGGGACGAGCGATGAATCGCCGCGTGACGGTACAGATGCTCAGCAATATGAGCGCGAATGGCAGCACTGCATCCAGCAACTAAGTTGGAATCAGTCCGCCGATTCCGGGCCAGCAAGGATCCCCAGACCTGACAAAAAAACTGGCCCGGAAAACTAAAGCCGGAGCGAACCTCCCCCTCGCTCCGGCTTCTGTTTTTTTTCATCTCTTTCGTCTTTTTCCATCGATGGCGCGACTGAGTTATTGCGCGGTGAAACCAAGCCGCAGATGTTCGGCACGCACATCCTGCGCCGTGAAAAGTGAGAGGAACGGCGCACCCTCCGCGGCAGATTCGACGGCTGGACGCCCGTTGGCTTCCTGCCGCTCGACGAGGCAGACGACGGCGCGTACGTGCATCCCTGCTTCACGCGCAGCCTGCATCGCAGTGATCGTGGAAGCGCCAGTGGTGCAGACATCATCGACAATGAGCACATTGGCTCCGGGCTTGCAAAAACCTTCGATGCGGCGACCGGTGCCGTGCGTTTTCTCCGCTTTTCGCACCAGAAATCCGTTGAGCAGGGCAGTGTCGGTGAGTCCGGCGGATGATGCCTTGTGCGCAGCCCAGGCGCTGGCCGTAGCCACGTTGGAGACGATGGGGTCGGCACCTAAAGTGAGGCCGCCAACGGCCTCCAGAGCGGACGGCCCATCCAGCAGGCCCCGCACGCGCAGCGCATCCAGAATGGCCAGGCCGGTGAGTCGGCCGCCCTCGGCGTGGAGCGTCGTGGTGCGGCAGTCGATGTAGTAATCGCTGGTGGCACCGGAGGAGAGCGTAAAGCTGCCCAGGCGGAAGCTGAGGGTGGCAAGAAGGGTGAGAAGCTGGTCGATTGCAGGCCGGGAATCCATGACTACCAGTGTAGCGAAGCGATGCGCCGCAAGCCGAGTGCGCAGCTTTGATCCAGATCGACGGATCCAGATCGACGAAGCGAATGCAGAATGGATACTGCGCACGTTTACTGGGCGGTGCGCGGCATCATATTCAGCGGCTCGGTCAGGGTGAAGAGGATTTTTGTGCCCGGTTCGAGGGTTGTCTGCGGATGGCTGACCATCAGATGAGTGGTGACCATTCCGGCACCGATCAGGCCGCCGGTGAGCGCGCCCACTGGCCCGGCAAAGACGGCTCCAGTCGCCGCGCCTGCGCCGGCAACCGCTCCGTATTCGATGCCAGCGCGCTCTTTGCGCGATCCCGGCCCGATGCCGCCCTCGTCGTCGATGCGATTGTTGGTGCCGGGAGTTCCACTGACCTCAGCGCTCAGCGCAACGCGCGTGCTGTCCGGCAGGATGAGCGTCTGTGGCGTGAGCCGCAGGCTGCCATGACCGGCCAGGTGACCGCTGGAGACGGCGCTGATGCGGCCCTCGATGGTGGAGCCGGCGGGAATGAGCACCTTGCCGTTCTGCATGACGTCGGCGGTAATTTTGCCGTGGAAGCGGTCGCCTTTTTCGTTGTCCGCGCTGGAGAGCCGATCGGTCAGCTCCATCTGAAACATCGTTCCCTCGGCCAATTCACCGGCACGGGCGACGGAGGGATGCACAATATCGCCGTCCGGGTCAGCGGAAACCGGGTCAGCGGAAGCAGTGCCTGCGGAATCCGGAGCCGCAGGGCGAGCCGCAAGCACTGGTGCAGCGGCTGACTTTGCCGCCATCTCTTCGACTGGAGCAGGGTCATTCTCCGGATGCACGATGTCGCCGTCGGGATCTGCTGCGGGCTTTGCAGCAACGTGTGCGTCCGCTGCGGGAAATGTCGTTGCGGGATCGGTTGAACTGGGCGCAGGCGCGGAAAGCACGGCTGGCGCGGCCACGGCTGGTGCGGCTATGGGTGCCGCGTGCGCCGCGGACGGTTTCTGCGCAGCTTGCGGTGTGGTCTGGGGCGCAGTTTGAGGCTCGGGCGCGGATTCGTTGGTCAGGATCGCCTCGGACGGAGGATGCGCGACTCCCTGATAGGGATCGGCAGGGACCGACTGCTGCTGGGCAATTGCAGAGAGCGCGAGCGTTGCGCACCCGCCGGCCAGCAAGGTTTTCTGCATCCATCGCATCGTCATCGATTTCTCCTTTGCCGCGCGCTGATCCCGGCACAAAAACGCGGGCAGAACTCCGACTGCTATCAGAGTAGTCCCCTGCCCTGTCTGCCAAACCGATGGCACGCGCGGAAATTGCCGTCGGCACCGCGCGGGTTACGAATCAGGGTGGTCAACATGCTGCATGCCGCGGAACAAACCTGGTTGCGTGAGCTGAAACAGAAGCGAAGAGGCTGGTTTGTTAGAATGCAGATGCACGTAGGACGGAAGAAAACAGGGGAATCTACAAGTGCGAGAGCTTTTGATGAGCATTCAAAGCGCGGCCGGTGAGGCTCTTGCTGTGGATCGTCGACCCAAATTAAATGACCGGCTGCACCACCATATTGCGAGGACGGAAATGACAGAGATTGTTGAAATTCATGCGCGCGAAATTCTGGATTCGCGTGGCAATCCTACAGTAGAAGCGGATGTGATTCTGGAAAGCGGCGCACTGGGCCGCGCTGCCGTGCCATCCGGCGCCTCCACCGGCGAACACGAAGCCGTGGAACTGCGCGATGGCGACAAGGGCCACTTCCTGGGCAAAGGCGTTTTGACAGCGGTGGAGAATGTGGAGACGGTGATTGCGCCGGAGCTGGAGGGTTTTGACGCCTCGAATCAGCGACTGCTGGATGCGACGATGATCGCGCTCGATGGCACGCCGAATAAGTCGCGGCTGGGTGCCAATGCCATCCTTGCCGTCTCCATGGCGGCTGCGCGCGCCGTGGCGCAGACGCTGGAGATTCCGCTCTATCGCTACCTGGGCGGAGCGAATGCCTGCACCCTGCCAACGCCGATGATGAACGTGCTGAACGGTGGCGCGCATGCCGACTCCAGCGTGGACTTTCAGGAGTTCATGGTGATGCCGGTCGGGGCGGAGAGTTTTTCGGACGCGCTGCGCTGGGGGACGGAAACCTTTCACGCGCTGAAGGGCGTGTTGAAGAAGAAAGGCTACTCGACCGCTGTGGGCGACGAAGGCGGTTTTGCGCCGTCGCTGAAGTCGAATACGGAAGCGATTGAGGTCATCCTGGAAGCGATTGAACTGGCAGGCTACAAGGCGGGTCAGGATATCTGCATCGCGCTTGATCCGGCTTCGAGCGAGTTCTTTGACAAGGAAAAGAACAAGTACGTCTTCAAGAAGAGCGACAAGCGCGAACTGACGAGCGAACAGATGGTGGACTTCTACGCCGACTGGGTGCGGCAGTTCCCGATTGTGAGCCTGGAAGACGGATTGGCCGAAGACGACTGGAGCGGCTGGCGCGTGCTGACCGACAAGCTGGGTGGCAAGATTCAGCTAGTGGGTGACGACCTGTTCGTGACCAACGTGCAGCGGCTGCAGCGCGGCATCGACGAGGGCGTGGGCAACTCGATCCTGATCAAGCTGAACCAGATCGGCACCGTGACAGAGACCTTTGAGGCCATCGAACTCGGTCGCCGCTATGGCTACACGAGCATCATCAGTCACCGCTCCGGCGAAACCGAAGACACCTTCATCGCCGACTTTGCCGTGGCCACTGGCGCCGGGCAGATCAAGACCGGATCGGCCAGCCGAACCGACCGCATCGCAAAGTACAACCAGTTGCTGCGGATCGAAGAGGAACTTGGCCAGGGCGCAAGTTTCCTGGGGCTGGAAAGCCTGAACTACAGCGCATAATGGCAGGCTCCGGAAACGGAGCCTGTTTTGTTTTGTGCGGAAATTTATCGAGATACAACCGGGAAGGACTTCACCGTGGCTGACAAACGACGCCCTGTGTTGCTGACCATCCTCGACGGATGGGGCCATAGCGACAAAAGAGAAGCAAACGCGATTGCGCTGGCGCGCAAACCCACCTATGACAAGCTGATGGCGGAGTATCCGCATACGCTCATCCGCGCCTCGGAGCACTTTGTGGGCCTGCCCGACGGCCAGATGGGCAACAGCGAAGTCGGCCACTTGAATATCGGCGCAGGCCGCATCGTGCGCATGGACATTACGCGCATCGACGACCTGATTGCGCGCGACGCGTTCACGCATCATCCCCCCATCGCTCAGGCGATGCAGCGTGCGCGGGAGAGCGACCGCCAGCTTCACCTGCTTGGACTGCTTTCCGACGGCGGCGTCCACTCGCATCAGGAACACCTCTACGCCCTGTTGCGCGCAGCCAGGGAGCACGGCGTGACGCGCGTCTTCGTTCATGCGTTTCTGGACGGGCGCGATACTCTGCCGACTTCGGGCGCGGGTTATCTGCAGAAGCTGCAAGCGAAGATGACGGAGTATGGCGTGGGCAAACTGGCCTCAGTGAGCGGGCGCTACTACGCCATGGACCGTGACCGCAAATGGGATCGCGAGCGTAAGGCCTTTGACGCGATGGTCACCGGCCGCGCCGAGGGTGGCGCGACGCATGACCCGGTTTCGCTGCTCAAGGAACGCTACAGCAACGGCGTCACCGACGAGTTCACGATTCCCTTTGTCGTTATTGATGAGACAGGCAAGCCGCAGGGCGTCGTCCGCGACGAGGACGTCTGTATCAACTTCAATTTCCGTGCCGACCGCGCGCGCCAGATCACGCGTGTGCTCACGCGCGAAAGCGGGTTGAATCTTGCTGGCGGGCGCAATCTCGATTCCTGGGAGTCGCTCGATGAGACCATTCCGCGCAGCGAGATTCCGCGACGACTGCACTATCTGTGCATGACGCAATACGACAAGGCATATCAGCTTCCGCTGGTGATCCTGCCGGAGTCGATGGACAACCTGCTGGCCAACGTGCTGGGCACGGCGCAGTTGCGCAATCTGCGCGTGGCCGAGACGGAAAAGTACGCGCACGTGACCTATTTTTTCAATGGCGGCATCGAAACGCCATTTCCGGGCGAGGATCGCATCCTGATTCCGTCGCAGAAGGTGGCGACGTACGACCTGGCGCCGGAGATGTCCGCCGAAGGCATCGGCGACACCATCGTGAAGGCGATCGACGATACGGCGTTCGATCTGGTGATTGCCAACTTTGCCAATGCCGACATGGTGGGCCACAGCGGCCAGCTTGAGCCGACGATCAAGGCCGTGGAGGCCGTGGACGCGCAGCTCGGGCGGATTTACAAGGCGCTGCGCGAACGCAACGGAGCCTGGATGATCACCGCCGACCACGGCAACGCCGAGCAGATGATCGACCCGGCGACAGGCGGCCCGCATACGGCGCACACCACCAATCCTGTGCCGCTGATTTATATTGCGGAGGATGCCAAACGCTACTCGCTGCGCACCGATGGCAGCCTGCGCGACATCAGCCCCACGCTGATTCGCCTGCTGGCACTGGAGGCTCCAAGAGATATGACGGGGGAAGATATGCGCGTGCCGTTTGACAACCAGGCTTAAGCGGCGGCGGATATCCACGCGATTCAGGCGCAGGCGAGATAGCAGTCGGTTGCGCGCTTTATGCGATGGGCGCTTCCGCAAGGCTCGGGTGAGCTTGCTGCGAACGCCTGCGAAAGGCAACAGCAGATTCCCTACGGGAATGACAACCAGAAATGCAAAAACAAGGGCAGCAATAGTGATGGGGTGACCTCACGGTCACCCCATTCTTGTTGCCTCCCGAGTTACAGCAGTGGATCAGAAGTAGAACTTGCCGGCGAG
>JAJZHE010000065.1 GCA_021804655.1 Acidobacteriota bacterium | reverse complement strand
GATTGACGCGCATATTCTGCGAGTATCCGAGATGGTTGGGATCGATGGCGAACGCGGAGAAGATGCCGTCGCCGGCGAGGCGGATGGCGAGGTTTTTGCGGATGTCGTACTGCATGCCGCCGCCGACGGCAAACGCAAAGGCGAGGTTGGGCGTGGCGCCGACGCCGCCGGTGTGTGCGAGTCCGAAGAGGGCGTGGAAGAAGCCCTCATATTTGTCCTGGTTGAGGAAGACGGCCGGCCCGCCGAGAATGGTGGTCATGGTGGGCTTGACGAGGCCGTAGCCGAGACCGTAGTAGCCGTAATCGACGGTGCCGCCGAACCAGGGCTTGACCTTGCCGTCGAGAGCGACCGTGACACCGATGAGCGACGAAGAGCTTTTCACCTGGTTGGCTGACGAGAAAGCGGGGCCGAGGTAGAGGTCAAAGTGTTCGACGGGCTTCGGTGCCTCCGGCAGAGTGCTGGCCGCAGATGAGGTCGAAGGCGATGTCTGCGAGGACGATGAGGACTGGCCGAGGGCCGCACACGAAAGAACAAGAGACGCAACGAAGACAAGCGAGAGATGCTTCACCCAGAGACTCCTCGAAAAAATGCGCGCCGGAAAAAGAAACGCTTCCGGATAGACGCGGCAGGGGCAGATTGGAATGCCTTGATTAGAGTATCAGCACGGGGGTGGTGCGGTGGAAGGATGCGAAGCTCGACCGCTCAGGTGGCGGATGGAGCGGTGGAACCGGCAGGGAGGGTGAACTGGAAGCTGCTGCCTTTGCCCACTTCGCTGTCCACCCAGATGCGTCCGCCGTGCTGGCGGATGGTCTGGCGGCAGAGAGCTAGCCCCATGCCGGTGCCGCCGAGGTCGCGGGTGTCCGAGGCGTCGCCCTGGCGAAAGCGCTCAAAGATGAATTCAAGCTTGTCTTCGGGGATGCCGCGGCCCTGGTCGGCGATGGTGAGCTTGACCTGATCGGAGGTGAACTGCTCGGCAGAGAGCCGGATGGCGGTGTGAGGAGGGGAAAACTTGATGGCGTTGTGGATCAGCTCGGTGATGACCTGGAGGATGCGTTCTTCATCGGCGAAGACGGTGTAGCCGGGGGCGTCAAAGCGGAAGGCGACGCCCGCGCGCGCGGCCTCGGAGTGTGCGATATCGGAGGCGCGTCGAAGGAGGTCGATGACGGGAATGACCTTGCGGTTGAGTGTAACGCCGTCGCGCTCGCCGGCGTCGAAGTCGAGAATGTCGTTGACGAGACGGATGAGGCGATCGGAGTTGGCAAGCGCGACATCGATCATCTGTTTTTGTTTTTCCGGGCGTTTTTCGAGTGTGCCGGAGGCGATGAGTCCGAGCGAGGCGCGGAGCGAAGTGAGCGGCGTGCGCAGTTCGTGACTGACGGTGGAGATGAACTCGTCCTTCATGCGGTCCAGCCGACGCTGCTCGGCCACATCCTGGAAGGAGACGACCATGCCGGAGATTTTGCCTTCGTCAAGAATGGGGTTAGCGGAATATTCGACGGGAAAGCTGGTGTTATCGGCGCGCCAGAAGACATCGTCCCGGATGCGAACGGCTTCACCGCGTTCGAGCGCTTTGAGGATGGCGCAGTTGGCGGCGGAGTGGATGGAGCCGTCGGCGTGGTGATGGTGAATGGTTTCGTGGGTGAGCTTGCCGACGAGCTGCTCCGGGGAGTGGCCGAGCATGCGCGCGGCGGCGGGATTGACGAAGGTGAAACGGCCGTCGAGGTCCATGCCGAAGATGCCATCATCGACGGCGGCGAGGATGAGCTGCTGCTGGCGTCGCACCAAGTGCAACTCGCCTTCGGTGACAAGCTGGTCGGTCACGTCCAGACCGTGGGTGAGGATGAAGGATGGAACGCCGGGAATATCCATGCGGCGGCTGGAGAATTCGATGCGGCGCTCGGTGCCGTCTTTGCGGCGCATGGGGATGACGCTGTGAAATTCGCCGGACTCCGGGACGGTGCGAAGGGATTCGGCGAAGAGCGCTTTGCCGCCAGGACTGAGGAACTCGGTAAGCGGCTTGCCTGTGAGTTCTTCGACGGAGTATCCAAGGCTGGAGGCGGTGATGGAGTTGAGAGAAGTGATGCGTCCATCCAGCGTGGTGGTGAAGATGAAGGAAAGGCTGCTTTCGACGACGTGCCGGTAGCGTGTTTCCGTGGAAAGCAGCGCCAGTTCTGCGTTCCGCTGGGCGGTGATGTCCTGAGCGGAGAGAAGCAGAAACTGCGGAGGCTGTCCGGCGGCAGAACCAGGCAACGGGCGGAGAGTCCAATGGAGCCGACGCGGGATGCCGTCAAAGCCGCGCCAGTAGTTTTCGTAGGGGCCGACGAGCTGTCCGTTGGCGGCTTCCGCGATCTTGGCGGTTGTCCAGCCGTAGGCATCCTGCTCGGTCAGGAGCGATTCGACGAAAGACTTGCCGGCAACTTCGTCGAGGAGCAGCCCGGTGAGCAGTTCACAGGCGCGATTCCAACGCAGAATGCGTCCGGCACGATCGAGTACGACGACAAGGGCGGGAACCGATTCCAGGGCGGTCGCCAGGAATCCACGCTCGATGGCGAGGGCGCGCTCCAGTCGCTGGCCTGCAAGGACAAGTTGCTGATGTGTGGAGGATTGCAGCAGCAGCTCGGTTTGAGCGGTGACCTGACGAGCGAGAATGGTGAGCAGTGGAATGTGATGTGCGCTGAAGCGACCTGGTTCAACGGCAAGAACGGCCAGAGTGCCGATGGGGTTGGCGACGAGGGATGGATCCTCGGGCGCGACGGAAGCGATTGGCGGTGCGACATGATCGCGAGCCGAGGCAGGCAGCGGGATGCCGATGTAGGAGCCGCACCAGGCGGTGTTTTCAAGGGGAATGCCACGCGGAGCGAAGCGCTCATGTTCTGCAGCATTGGAGATGAAAAGCGGCTTTTTTTGATGAAGAGTGCGAAAGCAGGCGGTGGAAAGCGCAGCCTGCTGCTGCGCGAGAAAACCCCAGGTGGTGAGAAAACGCAAGGCCGGTCCGTCCTGCCAGGCGATGTAGGCGTAATCGGCACCGGAAAGAACGGCTGCAAGATGAAGAATCTCTTCCAGAGCAGAGATGTCGGCCCGTTCGATGCGGGCCAGCGGGCTGACCGGAGCAGCGTTTTGCTCAGGGGACGAGATGGGAGTTGTGGCGGACATCCGAGCTATTGACTCATCTTGTAGTATCGCGCAATTCCGGAGCTGAATTTCTGCAACTTCCGTGGGATGAGACCTGTACGTTCAGGCCGGTGCAGTCAGGCCAGTGCATTCAGGGTAGCCGCGATGATGGATCAAAGGATCGAGAGCGGAAAAGAAACTTTGATGGAGCGGAAATCTCGAAAATTGCAGCTTGCTATACTCATTAGGATGCAAACAGGGCAGCGTGCGCAGTAGGGTTGGCAGAGAATTTGATCGCGCGAAGCAGTCCGAAAGCAAAGAAGTGGGATAAGCAAGCATGGCAAGCACCCTGGAAACAATCAACTCGTCCGAGGATCTGAAGCGGCTGAAGATGGCCGAGCTTGAGACTCTGGCGGCGGAGATTCGCGCGTACCTGATTCAGAACCTGTCGCGGACGGGCGGCCATCTTGGACCGAATCTGGGCGTGGTGGAGCTGACGATCGCGTTGCATCGGGTGTTTGAGACGCCGACCGACAAGATCACGATGGATGTGAGCCATCAGGCGTATGTTCACAAGCTGCTGACGGGGCGACGGGAACAGTTTCCGACGATCCGGCAGGAGGGCGGACTGAATGGATTCATGCTGCGGACGGAGAGCGCGCACGATGCCTTTGGCGCGGGCCATGCGGGAACGGCACTCTCCGCTGCGCTGGGAATGGCCGTGGCGCGCGACCTGCAAGGCGGACAGAACCACGTGATCGCGGTAGCCGGAGATGCGGCGTTCACCAACGGCATTTCCTATGAGGCTCTGAACAACATTGCCGCGCAGACGCGGCGGATGATCGTGATCCTGAACGACAACGAGTGGTCGATTGACCGGAATGTGGGCGCGATTGCGAACTATTTTCACCGGATTGTGACCAACGAGCACTACAAGCACCTGCACGACTCGGCGGCGAAACTGCTGCAACGGCTGGGCGGCAAGACGGTGCGCAATGTGGCGCGCAAGGCCGAGGAAGCAGCGAAGGGATTGCTGTGGCCTTCGATGATCTTTGAGGAGTTTGGGCTGACCTACTATGGGCCGATCGATGGGCATAATATACCGCTGCTGATTGAGACGCTGGAGTTTCTGAAGCGCGAGGACAAGCCGGTGCTGCTGCACGTGCTGACGCAGAAGGGCAAGGGATATCAGCCGGCGCTGGACAAGCAGAAGAAGTTTCACGGGCTGGGACCGTACGACCCGGAGACGGGCGAGACGAAGCCGGCAGGGCTGATGACGTATTCGGAGGTCTTTGCGCAGACGCTGGTGGAGCTGGCGAACGAAGACAAGCGCGTGGTGGCGATTACGGCGGCGATGCCGAACGGGACGGCGCTGGACCTGTTTCGTCCGCACCACCCGACGCGGTACTTTGACGTGGGAATCGCCGAGGAGCATGCGGTGATCTTTGCCGCGGGGCTGGCGACACAGGGGATGAAGCCGGTGTGCGCGATCTACTCGACGTTTCTGCAGCGGGCGTTTGACCCGATTGTGCATGATGTGTGTCTGCAGAAGCTGCCGGTGGTCTTCTGCATGGATCGGGCCGGGTTGTCGGGCGATGATGGACCGACGCATCACGGACTGTTCGATATTGCGTATCTGCGGGGCATTCCGGAGATGGTGGTGATGGCTCCGAAGGATGAAAACGAGCTTGCGGACATGATGAAGACGGCCTTGACGCTGGATGGGCCAAGCGCGATTCGGTATCCGCGCGGCGTGGTGACAGGCGTGGCTCGCAAGGCAAAGCCGGAAGCTTTGACGGTCGGCAAATCTGAGGTGATCTGCGCAGGCGACCCACACCGGACGGATGTGGCCATTTTTGCGCTGGGTCCGATGGTACCGATGGCCGAGGAAGTGGCGACGCAACTGGAAGCCGAGGGATATGCGACGGCGGTGGTAAACGCGCGGTTTGTGAAGCCGCTGGACAAGGAAACACTGCGGACGTATGCCGAGCAGGAAGCGATCCTGGTGACGATGGAAGATCACGTGTTGATGGGCGGCTTTGGCGCGGCGGTGCTGGAGGCTCTGGACGAGTTGGAACAGGATGGGTTGAAGCTGAGCGTACCGGTGGTGCGTGTGGGCTGGCCGGATCAGTTCATCGAACACGGCAAGGTGGACTCACTGCGCCAGAAATATGGGCTGACCGTGGAAGGAACGCTGGAACGCGTGAGGCCACTGTTGGCGTCGAAGCTGTCAAAGCGCGGAAGCGAAGCGTGGCCCGAGCATGCCCGGCACAGGATTGCAGGGTGAATCATCCGCTGTTCCGAACGCAGAAGGACAGAAGCGGCCGTTCTGGCGCTGGATGGCGCTGGATGGCGCACGATCCGACTGCGTGGCTGATGGCGGCGGTCTGGCTGCTGGCGATCCTATCCGCGCCTGTTGCAATGGCTGCCCGAGGCGCGCAGGCGCAATCGGCACCACTCCTGGTTTTGTCCGGTGGAACGATCATCGATGTGAGCAACTGGGGCCACTCGGCCAACGATCTGCAGGATGCGGTCGTTTTTATCCGCGAGGGACGGATTACGGCGGTGGGACCGCGCGCGGCGCTGACGATTCCCAAGGGCGCGACGGTGATCGACTGCACGGGGAAGTATCTGGTTCCTGGCCTGGTGGATGGCTACGCCGCGATGAGCAGCCAGGGCGAGGCGCAGGCCAATCTTTATATGGGCGTGACCACGGTGGTGGCGCGGACGGGCGGCAACGACGGGCCACCGGATCTGCATCCGGCACCGGGGCCGCAGGTTTACCGGATTGCGACGGTGGGAACAACGGACAACGACAGCCCGTTGCGCGCGCTGCCGGGGTGGAGGCAGACTCTGGCGGTGACGGGGGTGCATCCGGCGGAGCTGACACCGGCGCAGACGGCACTGGAGCTGACGGCGCTGCAGCAGATGGGCGTGCGCGCGGTGCTGATCGGGCCGGCGGTTTCAGCCGCCAACAGCCAGTGGATTCTGGAGCACGCGCGCGGGCTGGGACTGGCGACCTATGGCGTCTTTGCGGCGACGCCGGTGCGGCTGGGCGTGAGTGGCGGCGTGGACGCACTGTTGCACATGGGTCGATATGAGATTGGCGTGGTGCCGGATGAGCTGCAACGACCGCTGGCCGACGACGCCTACGATGCGGCCTCGCGAACCGCGTATGGATATGCCGAGCACCTGCCGCCGATGGATGAACACTTGCACGTATATGCGCGCTTCCTGGCGGCGCACAGAACGGCACTGATGCCGACCCTGAGCGAGTATTTTCTGCGGCTGCCGGACCATCGGAATCTGTGGGCGGAGCCGGCGGCGCGGCTGCTGAATCCTCACCTGGCGGACGGAGTGACGGACCGCACGACGGGCGAGATGATCTATCCTCTGCCAAACTGGGAACGGAAGCTGCCGCAGATGACGCAGCGATGGCTGGAAGCCGGACTGGGCAAGCGCGCCAACCAGCAGGCCGAGCGGCTGTGGGCGATCAACCAGGCGATCTTTGAAGCCTATCCGCACTATCTGGCAGGCAGCGGTGCGGCAGAGATGGGCGCGTTGCCGGGCATCTCGGTCCAGGTGGAGCTGGAGATGCTGACGCGGCTTGGATTGTCTCCGCGCGAGGCGCTGGCGGCGGCGACGAGCAACTATGCGGAGCAGATGCACTGGACGGAACTGGGAGCGATTGAACCGGGACGACGCGCGGATATTCTGGTGCTGGATGCGGACCCGACGACGAGCGTGTGGAACCTGCGGCAGTTTCGGACGCTGGTGGTGAACGGCATGGTGATGGAGCGGGATGCTCTGCTGCGAATGGGACGGTGAGGGATGGACGAGAGCGCGATTCGGATTGCCTGTGAGCCGAAGCTGACGATGGAGGAGTTTCGCGCGGTGCTGGTGGCCTCGACACTGGGCCAGCGGCGGCCGGTAGACGAGCCGGAGCGGCTGGAGCGGATGTTGCGCGAGGCGGACCTGATTGTGACAGCGCGGGATGGAGCGAGACTGGTGGGCGTTTCGCGGGCCGTGACGGATTATGCGTATTGCTGTTATCTCTCAGACCTGGCCGTGGATGTGGCGTATCAGCACCGGGGCATTGGCAGGATGCTGGTGGCGGAGACGCATCGGCTGGCAGGGGTGGCGGAGACGACGCTGATCCTGACGGCGGCGCCGGCTGCCGAAGGCTACTACGGGAAGATCGGCATGCAGCCGGTGGCCAGCGCGTGGATGGTGCGGCGGACGCGGTGAGACGTCCACTGCGATGAGTGAACGGCGCGTCTGCGGATTGCCTTGGGCTAAGGCATTTTCCGGAATACTATCAACTTTCCGAAGTTCGTGAGGGTGGATTTTTCTTGAGGAAAAATCCAATCCGCAGAATGGTTTTGGTTTACACCTTCTCCGGAAAATGCTTTATGCTTTCTGCGCGGGACGCTTTTTCTCGGCTTCAAGGAAGCGGCGCAGGCGGTCGATGGAGCGAGCCTTGCCGAAGAGGATCATGCTCTCGACCAGCGGCGGACTCATCGTGCTGCCGGTGAGGATGGCGCGCAGGAGCATGAAGTTTTCCTTGACAGACCACTGTTTTTCGCTGCTGAGCAGCTTGAGCGCGGACTCGATGGCTTCGTGCTGCCAGTCTGCGGCCTCCAACGCGGCAAGCTGATCGGCGACAAAGGCAAGCGTCTCTTCCCTGCTCCGATTTTTGGGCAGGTAGACGGACTCCGGCGGGTGGGTGTTGTCGTTGAGCAGGAAGCCGGTGAGGTCGCCGAACTGGCTGAGCAGCTCGATGCGCGTCTGGATGAGCGCGGCGATGGGGCGGAGGTAGCTGTCGGCGAGGATGTTGGAGCGGAGCGCGGCGTAGAAGTCGTCGGGCGCGAGCGCACGGATGTATTCGCCGTTGAGCCACTTGAGTTTGGTGAGGTCGAAGACGGGACCGCCGGTGCGGATGTTTTCATGGCGGAAGTTCGCGGCCATCTCGTCGAGTGTGAATTTTTCCGTGCCGTTGTTGAAGTCGGCGGGCATTCCGCCGCCGAGGAGGCCGAGGAAGTTGAGGACGGCCTGGGGAAGGTAGCCGGCTTCGCGGTAGTAGATGAGCGAGACGGGATTCTTGCGCTTGGAGATTTTGGATTTGTCCTGATTGCGCAGGAGAGGCATGTGCCAGAAGCGCGGAAGCGGCCAGCCGAAGGACTGGTAGAGCAGGACGTGCTTGGGCGTGGAAGATATCCACTCCTCGGCGCGGATGACGTCGGTGATCTGCATGAGGTGGTCATCGACGACGTTGGCCAGATGATAGGTGGGGTAGCCGTCGGATTTCAGCAGGACCTGATCGTCCACGTTGTGGTGGTCAAAGGTGATGGCTCCGCGCAGCTCGTCGGTGAAGGTGGTGGAGCCTTCGAGCGGGACGCGCATGCGGACAACGGAGGGAGTTCCGGCGGCGAGATGAGCGGCGATCTGCTCCGGAGTGAGCGCGCGGCAGGTGCCGGGATAACGCGGCGGCAGCTTGGCGGCGATCTGCTGGCGACGATCGGCTTCGAGCTTGTCGGCGGTGCAGAAGCAGCGGTAGGCGTGGCCGGAGGCGAGAAGCTGGTCGGCGTGGGCGCGATAGATTTCGGTGCGCTCGGACTGGCGATAAGGGCCGTATGGGCCACCGACGTCCGGACCCTCGTGCCAATTGAGGCCGAGCCAGCGCAGGGAGTCGAAGATCATCTGCTCGCTGGTGGAAACGAAGCGGGTGCGGTCGGTGTCCTCGATGCGGAGAACAAACTGGCCGTTGCGCTGGCGGGCGTAAAGGTAGTTGATGAGGCCGATGTAGGCGGTGCCGACGTGCGGGTCGCCGGTGGGCGAAGGCGCGATGCGGACACGAACAGGCGCAGAAGAATCTGTGATTTGAGACATGAAGGAATGATCGCTTTCCGGACGCAGCCCGCGCGCGGGAGCCTTCTTCATGCTAGCATTCGCAGCGGTTGGAGCGAGTTGGGGATGGCACGAGACGGATTATGTCTGGGGCGGATATTGAGGCGGATATTGCGGGGGATACGGAGGCGGATACGGCGGGTATCCAAGCTGGTCGATGGGGACGACGCGCCAGTCGGCGAAGGCCAGGATGTAAAGCAGGATGAGGTTGCCGAGCGGCACGAGCATGAGCAGCGCAAGCCAGGGGCTGAAACCTGCTTTTTTGCAGATGAGCCAGGTGGGCACCAGAACGATCGTGACGCCGATGAGAATGATGAACGGCAGCACGGCGAAAAAGGCGTGGAGAGCGTGAGCTGTGGCGGGGTCCGACGGATACATGGGCGCTTGCACCTCGGTGAGCGGGATGGTGCAACGGTACGACAAAAGCGGACGCGGCGCAATGGGGAATTGCGGCGAGAACGAGACTGGGTTCCGAAGCATCGAGGAAGATTTGGCAGCCTGAGAGCACCGATTCAGGCTTCGATTTGGCGGACGGAAACCGTCAAAGCATCCGCAAGGTCCAGCATGAGACTGACGCCGGTTTCAGTGATTTCTTTGTATGTCTCCTCACGGGTCAGCTTGAACCAGACATCGATGAGGACAATCGGCTTGTGCGGTTCTTCGTCTTTCACGATGGCGTACTGGCTGACCTGACCGGAGTAGAAGCCTTGCTCGTCGCGTAATTCGATTTCGACAAAGACGGAGTTAGGCGTTCCTTTGATGATCTCCGGATTGAGCAACTCATAGATGATCGGGCTCTCGCCGAGGATATCCGATATTCCAAACAGGCGCAGCAGCCAGCCGACGCGCGAAAAAAGGTTTGTCCTTATGTAACGGCTTGATCCGAGTATTCCGTACAGGAATCCAAGCCAGTAACTGACAAAATAAGCCAGAAAAATGTAGGCGAACAATGCAAACCCGGCTTCAGTCAGGTGCTGCCGCCACTCGTGCTCAGCGATCAGGCGATCCAGGAGAGCAAAATAGAAGTCTGCACTGCCATGGAAACGCATACCGATGACGACAGCAAGCAAGGAAGCCAGAGAGACAAGGATGGCGTGCGTCGCAATGCCAAGAGCGACAAGCTCGGCTAACTCCGCACTGGCTCCCTGCGGGGCAAATGATCGAGGAGTGATCTGGCTTCGTGTTCGCTGCGCGAAGAGTCCCGGAACAACAACGACGAGAATGATGAGGATTGTCGAAAGGTCGAAACTCAACGATCCACCCCCGAATCACTCTTTATTGACAGGTGTTTTACCGTTGGTCGTTCAACTTGTTGCCGGTCGGAGACTGATCCTGACGGACCTGCTGCGGCACGAATGGGTTGGGCGCGCCGGGAACAGTGCGAAGCGTATTCAACGTTTTCGCAAGATCACCGTTCCGAACATAGCGAACGAGAGTGGCAACCGAATCGTGGGTACGTACATTGATTTCCTGTTCGCTTTTCATTCGATCACCCCGGGTTCAGTATACGACTTTTTTCATTCTTTCCACAGCAAACCTTCTTTTGCTCTACCACTCGGCAACAATCCTACGTGATGTCGTCGATGCCGAAGGCGGGTGCGAGGCGGGTGCGCTTGGGGACGCCGTGGACCGAGGAGAGCAGGTCTTCGACGACATCCTCCAGCTCGCGCTGGCTTTGGATGACGGCGGACATGCTGCGCTGGTCTTCGGGGTCGCGGACGCGCTCCAGAAGAGCGACGGCGTGGCACTGGGCGACGTGGTCGAGGTTCATGCCTTCGGGAGTTTTGGCCTTGATGCTGACCTGGTTCAGCTCCACGCCAAGCAGTTCGGCGACATGCTCGCGCATCTGACCTGCGATGGGCGAGATTTTGGGCGCGGCGAGGACGAGCGTGATGTCCACGTTGACGATGCCGAAGCCGGCGTGCTGAATCTCCTCCAGCGCGAGGTTGAGAAAGATGGCGGAGTCAGCGTCCTTCCAGCGTGCGTCGCCGGGCGGGAAAAAGGTGCCGATATCGCCAGCGGCGACGGCTCCGAGCAAGGCATCGGTGAGGGCGTGGAGCAGGACGTCGCCGTCGGAGTGGCCGGCGAGTCCCTCGGGATGGTCGAGAGCGAGACCGCCGATGCGCAAAGGCACACCGGGCTTGAATGCGTGAGAGTCCCAGCCGAATCCGATTCTGTTGTCCATACCGATGATTGTGTCCTTGGCGAAGGTGAGCGGGCGAAATGCCTCTGGATGTAATCGTAACGCGGAAAGCGGTTGGATGCAGAGAGCGACGCGCATGCGGCTGTGGGGAATGGCCCGGACGGGCAGGAATGACGCGGGCGCGGCAGGTTCAGTCAGCAGATTTCGACTTGCGGATTCAGGCGCACAGATTCAGGCGCGGTGGGCGAGGTAGAACTCGGCCAGGGCGAGGTCGCCGGGCTGCGTGATCTTGAGATTGGCGGCGGAGCCGGGGACGACGGCGACCGGATGACCGGCGCGTTCGACGAGGGATGCCTCATCGGTGCCCTGGAAGCCGTCGGCGGCCGCTTCGGCAAAGGCTCGACGGAGCAGGTCACAACGAAAGCCCTGCGGCGTCTGCGCGAGGACGACGTATTCGCGAGGGATGGTGGAGGCGATGAGAGCGCCGTGCGCGGTGCGCTCGACCTGCTTGACGGTGTCGATGGCGGGCAGGCCGACGATGGCTGCGCCGTGCTCGAGGACGGCGTCGAGGGTGCGGTCGATGGTGGCCGCGTCGATGAGCGGACGGACGGCATCGTGGACGAGGACGAGATCGTCCGGCGCGGCGGGCAGAGCGGCGAGCGCGTTGGCGACCGACTCCTGGCGCGAATCTCCACCGGAGACGACGTGGATGGAGGGATGTGAGTGGCCAGACTGGAATGCGTTGGGCAGAAACTCTGCAATCTGGGACTGGACGCGGGCGATCTCCTGCTCGCGGACGGCGACATAAAGCGCGCTGACGCGCGGGACAGCGGCGAAGGCGCGCAGCGAGTGGATGAGGATGGGCAATCCGCCGAGCGCGAGAAACTGCTTGGGCTGCGAGGCGGCCATGCGGGTGCCGATGCCGGCGGCGGGCAGAATGACGAAGACCTTCATGTCCAGTGGAGTATACAACGCGAGGGACGGTGACGGGCGAGTGCCAGATGGCGGGTGGATTTTGGCGCAGAACGGTTTGTGGAAGCACGGCGCGGCTTGACACTCGGCGCGTTGGCGCGAAATAGTCGAGGACGAGCCGTCAACGCTGGTTGCGAGACGGGCTTAGCAAGACGGGCTTTGCGAGACGGAAGCCTCGGGTGGAAGCGATGGAGACCGAGGGACTGCGCTTCTCATCTGCACGCCTGAATCGCCACAGTGCCATCCAAGTGAGCTGCCGATATGAATGAGAAACACAAGACCAACGGAACCAGTCGTCGTGAATTTCTGCAAACCAGCGCGGGGTTGGCCGCCTCAACCCTGCTCTTCGGACTGGGCGGCGCGCGGTCGTTGGCCGCGCCTGGCGCGAGCGTTGCAGCAGGTTCGATTCCGTCGGTGACGCTGAATAACGGCCTGCGCATGCCGCGCCTGGGGTTTGGGACCATGACGCTGAAAGGCGACCCGGGCAGCGTGGCCGATGCCATCGCGCTGGGCTATCGCTTGATTGACACGGCGATGATCTACAACTCCGAAGAGGCGGTTGGCGAAGGAATCAGACAGAGCGGCATCCGACGCGAAGAGCTTTTTCTCACCTCCAAACTGTGGAAGACGGATATGGGGTATGAACAGGCGAAGAAGGGATTTCAGAGTTCACTGGACAAGCTGAAGACGGATTATCTGGACCTCTACCTGATTCATCGGCCTTCCGGCGGGGATTGGAAGGGTTCGTGGAAGGCGATGGAGGAGATGTATCACGCGGGCAGGATCAAGGCGATCGGCATGAGCAACGCCACGGATGAACAGATGAACGAGCTGATGGCCAACAGCAAGGTGAAACCGGCCGTCCATCAGATCGAGACGCATGCGTTTTTCCAGGAAGACCGGGCGTATGACTACCTGAAGCAGCATGGCGTGCAGATGGAGGCGTGGGCACCGCTGGCGGAAGGCCGCCATGGACTTTTTACCAACGGCACGCTGGCTGCGATTGGGAAAAAATACGGAAAGACCAATGCCCAGGTGAGCTTGCGATGGCATTACCAGAGAGGCATCGTGGCGATTCCGCGGTCGCAACAGCACGGGCACCGAATGGAAAACCTGAATATCTTCGATTTTGAACTGGATGGTTCCGATATAGCCTCAATTGCCACACTGAATCTCCATCAAACGCTGTTTCCGGAGTGGAGCTGACGGGGCGTCGGGACTGAGCGTCCGGAGTCTCGATTTCCGGGGACGGGATGCCGGGATTCTGGCGCAGCTAGCTCCCGCAGGCGGAAGCGCGTGAGCCGCTTCGACGGCTTCTCGATCGTGTTTCATCTCTACCACGGTGGCTTCGTCGCGGTTCGTCAGCCCCGCTTGGATCGCGGGTCTGATCCGGGCGGCTTCAGGCTTTCGTTGATGGATGAAACACGCTCCAGGCAAACGGCGAACGGATGGGCCAGTCAGACGCGCGGGCGGACAAACGGGTGCACTGGATCTCGGTGCTGGATATTGGTGCATGTCTGGCGCTTCCCTGCTCTGGCTGCCTCTGGCCGTCTGTGAGCCGTCGTGCGAGCATGAGGCTACGGCGGGAATGGGGCGGAAGGAACTCGAATGAAAGCTGAGCTGAGGCTGAATTTGGGAGTGAAT